>CAYHNK010000114.1:0-12827 GCA_964357695.1 uncultured Bdellovibrionales bacterium
AACGCCACCTCCTGCACCGCCTCGGGTGCGTGGAGCGGGGCAAAAGCGACCGCTGGCAGCGAGGAGACAACCGCGATCACGGTGACGTCGAGCTTCGCGCTCACCTGCGAGGGACCGGGCGGCAGCGTCGCGCGCACCGCCGTCGTGCACCTAACCGGAGAATCCTTGTGCGATGTGGCGGGCTACTCCACCGAAAAGTTTAATCTTACGGTGCCGTACTGCCTCGACATGCGCGATGACGACTACCTCAGCTACCCCGACGGCAATCCTGTCGCCATCGCCAACGGTGGTGCCGTCGTCACCGACGAGCCGACGGGAAGCTACGGCGGCAGCCACTGCGTCAAAATCGTGCCACCGACCTCCGAGGACTACGCCGGGCTCGGCAACTTCAACTTCAACGCGGGCGCCGTCGGCACGCAGATGAACGTGCGCTACCTCGTGTACTGGGGCTACGACACCGTCCAGTCGGGCGTCAAGCTCAACATCCTCAATGACGGCGTCTCCACGCGCCCCATGGTTATCTCCCGCGAGCTCGAAAGCGGCGTCAACACGACGTACGCCCACGACTACATGATCCCCATTCCGAGCCAAAACGTGAACGAAGCGCCGACCATTCACGATCCGGGCTATCCGAACAACCCGTCGTTCTTCATCGCCGACGCCTCGGCGCCATTGAGCGACGGCAATTACGCCCACCAGTGGGTGTCGTGGGAATTCGAGACGGTGACCAGCGACCCGCCAATTCTCAATCTCTACATCCACACGCAAGATGGCGTGGTCGCCTACGGGCCCGGCAATCCGTACGCCACACACGCATGGAACGTCGAGCCACCGGAGCTGGACCTGATCCGCGCCTCGGTGGGCTGGTACTGGGGTCCGGGCTGGAATCAGACCGCCGAAGCGTACGTGAAGATCTCCGACGTGGTCATCAGCGACTCGTACATCGGGCCTCCGCCGGGGTTCGTGCAGTAGCGGCTGTGGTGGCGCGATCGTCGCCGAGGTTCGTTCTTCGATCCGGCACCACCGAGCAGGTATGTGGAGATCCAAGATGCGTCGTGCGCTGCCCATTCTCGTGATCGTTTCTTTTGGTATTTCCATGGAGTACGGCTGCACCGGCACGGCCGCCACGGCCGATCCGGTGGCAACCGCTCCCGTCGTGACGCTGTCCGCCAATCCGACCACGGTCGACAGCGGCGGCACCTCGACGCTCACCTGGTCGGCGACGAACGCCACCTCATGCACCGCCTCGGGTGCGTGGAGCGGGAGTAGGGCGGTCTCGGGCAGCGAGGAGAGCGGGGCCATTTCCGTCACCTCGACGTTTACGCTCACCTGCGAGGGACCAGGGGGCAGTGGCGTTGCGTCAGCCGTAGTCTTTCTTGTCGGCGCGTCCATGACTACCGGCTACGATCACACGACGCGCTCGGTCACCTCGGCAGTCGTCGTGCTCGACCTGTCGCAACCGTCCGCGGGGAATTATCCGGCGTGGATATCGGGCGTCGGCTATCCGAACCTCGTCCGTGCGGCGACGCACGAGGTCTTCGGAGCTGGCGGCTACTTCGGGCGCGGCTTCTCGCGCTTCTCCCCAGGAGCCTTTGACGACGGCCATCGCGGCGAGCACTACTGCGGCGTCGGGCAAATCCATGGCTTCGCCGATGTCGGTGACTCCTCGCAGATGGTGGTGGGGCAGCTCGTGCGCTTCGGCACGTCGTTCTTCACGGACCAGATGTCGCCTGACGCGGCGAACGGCGACATCAAGGAGATCATACTCATCAACGACTCGGGTGAGCGGCCGATGATCATCACGAAGGGCGGGGCAACGCGAGTGCTCGCCGCCTGCGACGGCACCGTGTGCAACACGACCGGCAGCACCGCTGACATCGACTGGTTCAACGACGGCGGACATGCGCCCGACATCAATGCGTATCTCGGCGAGTGGTTGTGGGTGGAGCTCGCCTTCAACTCGAATGTGCCATTCACGCGCGTGCGAACCTGGTCTGCGGACGGTGTACTGCAGGGCGCAGAGACCATCGCCGGATGGGCATCGCCCGGAAGCGTGCTCGCGCTCGACGTCATCGGCTTTGTCAACAGCATCCCGGTGCCGGGCGCGCAACCATACTACGATCTCGAGCGCGTGGAGTTTCGTGTCGGCACGGACGCGGACATCACGCCGCCGCACGGGTTTCCGGGAAGCGCGCGATGATCGCGCGATGCGAGCCCACCTGAGCGCTCGGGGCTACCGTGGGGTAGTGACGCGCACCGACTTGTACTATCGTCGTGACCATGTCGCCTTGGACGCTGCTCGTTGCCTTCTCCGTGGTCTCCCCCGGCGCGGCCGAGTGGGAAGTGCCCATGACCTCGCCCTTGGCGATGCATGCTGCGGCGCTCGACCGGGAGCTCGATGGCGAGCCCCACCGGGCGCTGCTGCTCTTGCGCGGGGCCCAACGCCTCGCGCCCCAGGAATCGATGATCGCCTTCGACCTGGCGCGTATCGCGCTCGAAAGCGACAGCGTCACGCTCGATGCCGATGTCGCCCCGTTCTTGGCCACCGAACCGGACAGTCGCGACGCCCGCGTGTTGCGCGCCTACATTCTTGCGCACCAGGGTCTGCGCCAAGCGGCGAGCGAGCAGCTCACGGCGTTGCTCGTCGGCACGGGCGAGCTCGGCGAAGCCACGCGCTTGCGCGAGCTCATTCGCCAGGACGCCACCGCGGCGCCGACTCGATTGTTGAGCGGCAGTCTGCGTCTGGGCATCGAGGGAGACAGCAACGTCACCGTCGTTCCGGACACGCCTCGGCGGCAGGAGGGCTTGCGCCAGGCGACACAGGGGTCGATCACCCTCGTGCCGTCGCGCGGACCCAGCGAGCTGCTCGCGAACGTCACGCTCCGCTATGCGCCGCATCTGAATCGCCGGGAGGTGCTCAGCGAGTTTGACATCGGCTCGGTGACGGCGCTGCTGCGCGGCCGTCGCTCGCTCGGCGCGACGCTGCTGACCGTGCAGCTCTCGGGCAACGCCATCGTCATCGAGAAGCTGGATCGCCCGTTCATGCGGGATCTGTTCGCCGAGCTCGAGCTGCGCCGCCCGTTCGATCGCGCTCACGTCGGTTTGTTCGCGCGAGGTGGCTACCGCGACTTCGGCGCCTTCAACCCGGAGGCGGACCCCGACGACCGCGACGGCGCGCGCTACTCGCTCGGTGGTCTTTGGGACTGGAGCGCGGGCCGCCTCAACCTCGGCCTCGAAGGCTCGTTCGAGGGGGCGAACACCGACGGCCGGCAACAACGCGAGGCCGGGACGGAGCTCGGCGCCTTCGGCGGCTGGAATGCGCTGCCTTGGCAACTGCGGATGAGCGTCAACCACGCGCTGCGCTATTTCGCGAGCAGCCGGTTGGGCAATGACGCTCGCATGGACAACCGCGTCACCACGTCGCTGAGCCTGCATCGCGTGCTCAGCGCACATTTGGGTGCTTTTGCTGCTATCATGTGGGTGAAGAACATCTCGAGCCAGGGCTTTGGTTACGACCGCGCACTGCTGCAAACGGGGGTGGTAAGCCAATGGTAGGGTGCTCGCTCATTGCCGTCTGCCTCGTGTCGATCACCAACCGTTCCGGCCCCGACGGCGCCGTGGGCCGCATCGTCGCCCTCAGCGGCGAGGTGCACGTGCAAGGGCAGGGCATACCCGCGGTGGCCGCCGTGCGTGGCGACTACCTGCACGAAGGTGACATCGTGGAAACTGGGAGTGAGGGCAACGTTCGGCTTCTGATGCGCGACAAGAGCGTGCTCGCCTTGCCGTCGAAGAGCCGACTCGAGATTGCCGCCTATCAGGTCCACGCCGAGGCGCGGCAACGCCAGGCGCGGCTCAAAGTCCTCGCCGGCCGCCTCTGGGCGCTCGTCAGTCAGGCGTTGCATCCCGACGCCCGTTACGAGGTCACAAGTGGCACCGCAGTTGCTGGCGTGCGTGGCACCGAGCTGGTCTTCGACGTGGCCGACTCGGGGCAAGCGGCCGTGACGGTGATCTCCGGCGTCGTCGACCTCGCAGCAGCCGGGGCGCACGAAACCCTCGGCGAGCGTGAACGCGGCCGCATCGGCGGTACCGGCGCCATCGCCATCGGCTCGACGAGCGCCAGCGGTATCGAGACGCTGCGCGACGATGTGCGTGACGAGCAAGCCTTGGACGAGGCCAAGGCAGAGCAGCGACTCGCGGCGCTGCGCAAGAAGAAGGGTGCGAACGAGGCCGCGGTCAAGGGCCCTGCGATCGAGCCCGAGCAGGGCGCTCGCGACGCGCCGGGTACGGGCAGTGCGACCTTTGAGGACGCGCCGGTGGACGCTGGCGACGTCAACGGTGACAGCGGTTCCCCGACCGCGGACTTGTTTGACCCCTCGACGATGGCGCGCGTGCGCATCAGCGTGCAGGTGCGTCCATGAGGTGGCTCGTTTGCGTCGCGGTCCTTGGCTGCGTCCCGGCGTGCGGCGGCAGCGATTCATCCCGGGTCCGACTCGATTTCACGCCGCTGTGGCAACAGGGCGCCCAATCAGTCGAGCAGATCGATCTGCGCGTCTACGATTCGCAAGGCACACTCGTCGACCAGCAGACCCTCACAGACTTGCAGGCCACCGCGGACGTTATTGTTTTCAATCCTGGCCCGACCACGCGCTTCGAGGTGGAGGCTTCGTCCGCGGCCACCGGCACGCGCACACCAAGCTACTGGGGCACTCGCACCGTGAGCCTCGCTCCGGGTGACGATCTCGATCTCGTCGTGCCGGTTTTCCCGGCCGGCGGCGTGGCAGGCACCGTCATGGTGAGCGATGGGACGCCGCTACCGGCGGGCACCGAAGTCGTGGCCACGTGCACCAATCCTCGATCCGATGCCGACGCACCATCTGAGCGCCGGCTGCCCATCGACGCGGGCGCGTTCAGCGGCACGCTCATCGACGGCAACTACCAGCTCGTCGTCAGCTTCTTGGACGCAGTCGGTGCGCCGTATACGGGCGAGGTCGCCGTGACCATCGTCGCCAGTCAAACGCAGTCGGATGTCGCGATCTTCGCGGCGCCCTGAATCATTGTGTCTGATAATGTATATTATGTAAACTCTGCATTGTATGTTCATTCCACTGGCTACCCAATCGTTCGGTTGCGGTCGCTGAGCCAAGATGCGATGCTGCGCGTCTGTCGGTGGGGACTTGACCTCTCGGAGCTGTAACCCATGACCGCACGTCTCTCTTGGCTCTGTGCTTCTGTCGTGCTGCTCACCGCTGCGACGGCGACGGCGGCTACCGGGAACAAGCTGGCCGTCATGCCGCTCGTCGCCAAGCGCGTGCCTGCCGCGACTGTCGAGATCCTCGACGACCTGCTGATCAACGAGCTGGGCACCAAATCCGGCGGCCAGGTGATCGGCGCGCAGGACATCAACGCCATCCTCGGCCTCGACAAGATGAAGGACGCTCTCGGCTGCAACGATCTCTCGTGCGCCGTGCAGATTGGCGGCGCCCTCGGCGTCGACCTGCTACTCACCGGTAGCGTCAGCACTCTCGGCGACGAGATGATCGTCAGCCTGACGCTTATCGACACGCGCGAGTCCGTGGCCAAAAAGCGCGCCCAGGCGCGCGTCGCCGACGAGGAACGCTTCTACGCCCACGCCATCGCCGCCGCCGTGGCGCAGCTCTACGATCTGCCCGCCCCCGCGGCCCCCACCTCCGAACGAGCGAGCGCCACGACGACCCGCCCGCTCGGGCGCAATCACCGGGAGACCGTGACCGACGCGGCGCCGAACGCTGGCGGCGGCATCAGCTTCGAGACCTCGCTCGCCTCGGTGCAGGTGTCGGTGCACAGCCTAACCGACGGCCAGCGCCGCAGCTGCGCGGCGCCGATCGCGACCGGCCAGCCCTGCTACCTCAAAGATCTTCCGGCCGGCCCGGCGACCGTCGACTTCGAGCTGCCCGACCGCAAGCTGACGCGCGAAATCGTCGTGCGCGGCGGCGACCTCGAACGCAAGCTGACCGTCGTCGACGGGCGCCAGGGTGCAACCCCGTGGGTGGTCGGCGGCGTCTTTGTCGCTGGCGGGGCCGCGCTGCTCGTTTCCGGTCTGGACCAGGAGAACGAGATCGGGCCGACCGGAGAGCCGACTTGGGGCACAAAGAAGATGATGATGGTCATCTTCGGCGGCGCGAGCGTCGCATCAGGGTTGTTTACGCCGGTGATGATCGTCGCCACCGCCGAAGACTACCCCGTGCACGACTCGGCGATGCCGCGGCGGCACACGGCGGCCGCCTCCGCCCCTACACCGGCGTTTTCCTGGCTGGTCGCGCCGCTCGCCCACGGCGCGCTTGGCGTGGCGACGATGAGATTCTGACATGACCCGACGTCCCATGACCCCCATCGCGGTCGTCCTGACTGCGCTCACGTTGCACGCGAGCGCCACCGCGAGCGCCGGCCCCACAAAGATCGCGGTACTGCCGCTCGCCGCCAAGCGCGTTCCTGCGGCCACGGTCGAGATCCTCGACGATTTCCTGGTCAATGAGGTCGGCGTCAAATCCGGCGGCACCGTGATGAGCATCCAGGAGCTCAACGCCGTCATCGGCCTCGACCGCATCAAGGATGCGCTCGGCTGCAACGACGTCGCCTGCGCCGCGCAGCTCGGCGGTGCCCTGGGTGTGGATGTGCTATTGACGGGCAGCGTGAGCGTGCTCGGCGGCGAGCTGATCGTCAGCCTCTCCCTCATCGATGCCCGCGCGACCGCGCCCACGAGACGAGCGCAGGCACGCGTCGCTGACGACGAGCGCCAGTATGCCCATGCCATCGCCGCGGCGGTGGCGCAGCTCTACAACCTGCCTGCCCCGCCTCTGCTTGCCGACTCCGCACGTCCGTCCCCCAGCCCGGCGCGAGCCGATCGCCACGCGGGCTTGTGGGTGAGAAGCGACGTCGATGCGGTGAGGGCCACCGTGCGCAGCGCAAGTACCGGCGAGGTACACGTTTGCGCGAAGCTGCTCGGCAGCACCGAGCCGTGCTACTTCGACCGTCTGCCATCTGGCTCGACCACCGTCGACCTCGAGCACCCGAACGGCAAGCTCAGTTTCGACCTCGTGCTGCGCGGCGGCCAGCTCGATCGGCGCGTCGAGCTCGTGCGCCATGCGCGCGCTGTGCCGCTCGTGCTCACCTCCCTGCTCGTCGCGGGCGGTGCCGGCACTGTGCTTCTCGCGCTGCGCGCCGAAGACACCGGACACACCACCACCGGGGAGCCGACCTGGGGCGACGGTAAGACCGCGACGTTTGCCGGCGGGGCAGCGGCGCTCCTGCTCGGCACGACGGGTCTCGTCATCACGCTCGCCCGCGGCGCCTACGAACTGCGCGAGTCGCATTTCTGACATCGGGACCTACCAAATACTGCACGCACCCTGGGGAGGGATGCCAGCATGTCGATCACACAACGACTCGCCGCGGGGCGGCCCTTCTGGTGGTTTCCGGAGCGCGTCAATGAGCCGGCGCTGCGTCTCGTGGCGACGGTCGTGGCGCTGACCTTGGCGCTGGCGTGGTGGCGAGATCTACCCTGGCTCGTGCCAGTGCTAGCCCTTGGCTACCTGTTGCGCGCCGTCGCGGGCCCGCGTCTCAGCCCGTTGGCACGCACGGCGGCGTGGGTGGCCAAGGCCTGCGCGTTTCGCCCCCGGGTCATCGGCGGTGCACCGAAACAGCTCGCGGCCATCGCCGGGGCTACGCTGCTCGGTGCGGCGTCAGCGACGCTGTTCTGCGGCGCGAGCACGGTCGGCTGGGCACTCGCCGGCACCGTGGTGTTGTTTGCCACCCTCGAGGCGACCCTGGGATTCTGCGTCGTCTGCCGGCTATACGCGTGGGTCATACCCTGCCCCGACTGCTCTGCCGGATCAGCGGCTGACACCTGCGATTTTGCTGATCATATTTGACGTCGTCAGGCCGGCCGTGGCGTCGCCGAGCGCAGCACTTCCTGCGCCGCGTGGCGATATAGGTCCGAGAGCGTCGGGTAGTTATAGAGCATGTCGACGATGTCCACCGCTGTGGCCCCCGAGTACAGAAACGCCTGGCCGGTGTGGATGAGCTCAGAGGCAGCGCTGCCGACGATGTGCGCGCCACGCAGCTTGAGTGAGCCGGCCTCAAAGAGCAGCTTCATCATGCCGCCGAGATCGCCGCGGATCTGCCCGCGCGGATTGTGGTCGTAGCGCGCACGCCCGACGAGGTACTCGACGCCCTGCTCTTTGAGTGACTCCTCGGTGTCGCCAATGTAGCTCACCTCGGGAATGGCGTAGATGGCAAATGGCAGCCAGGCGGTGCGCCGCTGCGGTCCGGGGACACCGTACGCATGGCGGATGGCTTGGCGCCCCTGCTCCATCGACGTCGAGGCGAGCGCCGGATAGCCGATGACATCACCCACCGCATAGATGTGCGGCACGTTGGTTTGAAAGTGCTCGTTGACGCCGATGAGGCCGCGCGCGTTGGGCGTGATACCGACCTTGTCGAGCCCGACGCTGCCGCTGTTGCCGTCGCGACCGACGCAATACAGGAGCACGTCGGCTTCGAGCACGTTGCCCGCGCGCGTGTCGATGCGCACGGTGGGCGGATCTCCCTCGATGCGTGTGACGCGCTCGTACTGGTCGTCGTGGATGACGACGATGCCGAGACGGCGCAGCTCACGCAAGAGGCGCGTCGCAATCTCGCGGTCGAGGTACGGCAAGAGCTCGGCGCGGGTGTCGACGAGCGTCACTTGGAGCCCGAGCGCCGCGAAGATGGAAGCGTACTCGACGCCGATGACCCCTGCCCCGAGCACGACGACCGAGCGCGGCATGCGCGGCAGGCCGAGGACGCTGGCGCTGTCGAACACCACGTCGCTGTCAAACTGCACATCGTCCGGACGGTGCGGACTCGAGCCCGTGGCGAGCACGATGAAGTCCCCTTTGAGCAGCATGCGGATCTGGCCATCGACGCCGCTGACGCTCACCGTGTGGTCATCGACGAGGCGCCCGTGCCCTTCGAAGAGCTCGACGGCATAGCGGTCGAGCGACTGATTGATGAGATCGATCTCGCGCGCGACGACGTGCCGGGCGCGGTACATGAAGTCGGCGATGGTGATCTCGCCCTCGATGCCGCACGGGATGCCTTCGACCTTGCGTGACGCCAGGCTCTGCACAAATACGGCGCTCTCGCGCAGGGTCTTGCTGGGAATGGCGCCCCAGTTGACGCCCGTGCCGCCGACGACGTGCTCGCGCTCGACGAGCGCCACACGCTTGCCGAGCTTGGCCGCCAGGATCGCCGCCCGCTCGCCTGCCGGGCCGCCGCCAATCACCACCACATCGAAGCTGCTCATACGTAAGGCACCCTCCTTGCGGCCTCTGTTGCCACATTCGACGCACAGACGCCAGATTGGCGCGACGCGAGCACCGGTCGGTGCGCGCACGATCGTCGACCTGGTCTGCACCTCGCGATGTGCCGTACAGTGTGCCGATCGTTACGCACGCCAGTCACGGGGGTCATGCATGCTACACCGCCTGCTGCTCAGCGCCGCACTCACCTTCCTCGCCACGCCGTACCCGCTGCGCGCACAAGAGAACGACGAGCCGGACGACCAGGCCCTCGAGCGCTCGTTCTACAAAGGCGAGCTCGGCAGCCCCGGCGCCCCCGATCTGGAGAATCCCCACGACGCCATCTTTGTCGGCGCGGGCTACTACAACATCGGCGGCCTGCTGGGCGAGCACTACTTGCGCCTGACGCCGTCGGTGAGCCTGCATTTCGCGCCGCTCGACAAGCCCCTGACGCTCATCTTCGAGGGCCCCATCAACTTTGACATCGGGCCGATGGTCGCCGACGCCATCGACAACCAGCGGGTCGCGCCGGACAGCGCGCTCGGTCAATTGCGCCCGGCCGACTATGATGAAGCAGGTGATTTCCTCAAATTTGTTCGTAAAGTACAGCTCGGCCGCAAGGAAGAGAAGCTGTACGTCAACGTGGGTCGGTTGTACGGCGTGAGCATCGGCCACGGCACCGTGGTGCGTCGCTACAATCCCAACCTCGATCCCGACCGCACCCGCGTCGGCCTGCAGCTCGACGCCTACAACGACTACGGCGGCTTTGAGACCTTCGTCGCCGACTTGGCGATGCAGACGCGGCTGATGGGCGCCCTCGCCTTCCTCAAGCCGCTCTCACTCGTCAGCGAGGCCGGCATCGCCCGCTCGTTTTCGTTGGGCGTGCACGTCACCTCCGACCTGCATGCACCGACGCAGCTCTTGCGTCGCACCGATCCGGCGCCTGCTGCCGGCGAGCCTGCTCAGGTCCTCGTCGATGGCGCTGGCTTCCCCCGCTACGACGCAGCACAGGTGACGGTCATGGGCTTTGACGCCGAGATAAAGCCGCTCAAGGTCGGCAACGCCGTCGACCTCAAGCTCTACGGCGACTTCTCGCGCATCGACGGAGCCGGCGGCGGTATCACCGCGGGCCTCCTCTTGCGCTCCAACCTCGGCGAGCGCCCCTGGTTGCAGGCGCTGCGGCTGCGCCTCGAGGGACGACGCTACGACGACAACTACGCGCCGGAGTACTTCGACAGCCTCTACGAGGTGCAGAAGTTTCAGCTGGTGCACAGCGAGCCCACGGGCTTTGAGCCCACCAAATACGAGGCCATCGTCGCGCGGCCCCGCACGCGCTCACTGACCAGCGTCTACGGCGAAGCGTCCTATGCCCTCGTCGACGAGGTGGTGCTCGGCGTCGGCCTCGAGCGCGTCGCCGACCTCGGTACCTACAACCTGCTCGTGCACCTCGAGGTGCCGGCCTTCGAGCTCCTGCGCTTGTATGCGTCGTACCAAAAGCTCGGCTTTGCGCGCCTCGGGGACGCGTTCAAGGTGCCCCAGGGCGGTCCGTTCCGCTTCGAGCCCGATGTATTGCTGTACGCCCAGGCGCGTATGATGGTCCTGCCGATCCTGTTCATCAATGCCCGCGTGATCCAGAGCTATCAGTGGGACCCGACGCTGCACGGCGGCAGCTACGCCCCAAGCCTAGATTTTCTCGGCGAGGTGCAGCTCGGCTGGGAGTTTGGCGAGTAGCGCCTTAGTCACCGAGCGGCACCAAGCGCCGGGTGAGCTCGTCATAGCGCCACTTCCCTGGCCGGACCTCGCAGGTGTCGACGTCGATGGTCTCGTCGCTTCCCGCCCGATAGTAGACCCGCCGCGGCTCGTAGCCGTCCAGTCGGCGTACGAAGTTCTCATAGCGGCGTACCGCGAGCGCCTCGCCGTGGATGTCCGCGCCACTCTCCGGTTCGCCAAAGCGCGTGTGGCCGGTTTCGTGGGCCAATAGAGCCATGGGGTCGACGCGCTGCCCGCCGACAGCGAAGCGCTCACCGAACAGCTGGTCGCCAAGCCACAGCACCCCGGGGGCGGCACGGGCGCCGCGTCCGGCGTAGCTTTCCACGCGAAAGAGGTGAAAATTCTCAGCAAATAAGCCGTCTTCGGTCAGCGCGCCGGTGAGCAACTGGGACAGCGACAGGCCATCTGGGGTCTTCGCGGTCGCCCACGCGTGGTGCTCCAGCCAGCCGCGATTGAAGGCCACCACGGTCTCGTCGTTGACACGGCGCACAAAGGCCGCCCCCGGGTCGGTCATGGCAAAGCGCTCGAGCACCGCCAACTGCGGCGGCGCAAGGGGCGGCGACGACTGCCGCAGATTCAGCAACGAAAACAACGCCCAACCCTCGTGCCGCAGCGCCATCTCCTGCGCCAACGCGAGGCGCTCCGGAACGGGTTGGCGCGCCGCCCGGAGCTGGCCGTCCGCTGCGCTGGCGACCCGAATGGCACCCCCAGCTGTACCGAGCGCCCGCGGCGTCACCTCGCCCGACCGCGACACGTCGAATGGCATGCCAAGCGCTGCGAGACTTTCGAAGTCGTTAACCGACTTGGCTGCAATCGCGTGGAAATCTGGTCGCCGTCGCACGGCAACCAGGGCCGCGGCACCCATGACACCGTCACGATCGAGGCGATCGAGCGCCGCCTCGACGCGCGCGCGTGCAACGTCGTCAGAGGCTGGCGCCTCACAGGTGTGCCGCCCCGCGGCCGCGTCTGGCGCGGTGACGTGAGGGTGCTTGTGGACAACGGTGGCCAGTGTCTCTCCTGCGCAACGGCGACCCGCGGATTATCGCTGTCCCCGGCTGCGGGTTGCCTAGCTGGCGCTAGACGGCGAACGACTCGCCACAGCTACAGGAGCGCTTTGCCAGAGGATTGTTGAAGCGAAAACCGCCCTTCAAGAGGCTCGCCTCGTAGTCGAGCTCAGTGGCATCCACATATTTGAGACTCTTGGGGTCACAGACCACCGTCAGCTCGCCGACCTGGAGCACGGCATCGTCATCGCGACGGTCGTCGAAATCGAGGAAGTAGCTCAGGCCGGAGCAGCCACCGCCGCGCACGCCGACGCGCAAGACCTTACCCTTTTGCTCCTTGGCAGCTAGCAGCAGCGCCTTCGCCGCCGCCCGCTCAGTCACTTTGATCATCGTCGGTCCCCTCGCAATGCGCTCACGTTCTTGCGTGCAGCTGTTTGATTTTCCGTGAATTTTCGTCGATCAGAGAAACGACCTCAACAATGTGCGCCGCGGTGTTGCCGCGTCCCAAACCGAAGCGCAGCGCCGCGCGTGCCTGTGCCGGCGTGCGTCCCATGGCCAGCAGTACGTGCGACGGCTCGAGGTTGGTGCTGGTGCACGCCGACCCGGAAGACAGTGCCACACCCGGCATCGCCAAAAGCAGCGTCTCCGCATCGACACCGCTAAAGCCCACACTGAGATTGCCGGGCAGTCGTTGCGTACGATGCCCGTTCAGCTCGACGCCCTCCACTCGCGCCCG
>CAYHNK010000115.1:0-12794 GCA_964357695.1 uncultured Bdellovibrionales bacterium
GCGAGGTTTACAAAACTACTACCAACGATAATGCGCAAAGGCCTTGTTGGCCTCCGCCATCTTGTGCGTATCCTCGCGCTTTTTCACGGCGTTGCCGCGGTTGTTCGCCGCATCCAACAGCTCGTTACCGAGGCGCTCTGCCATGGTGCGCTCGCTGCGCGCACGCGCGTAGCTGATAATCCAACGCATTGCCAGTGCCATGCGTCGCTCCGGTCGCACTTCGACCGGCACCTGGTAGGTCGCGCCACCGACGCGGCGGCTCTTGACCTCGACCATGGGCTTGACGTTGTCGAGCGCCTTCTTGAACACCTTGAGCGGCTCCTCGCCGCCACCCTTCTCATCCAAGATGTCGAAGGCGTGGTAGACGATATGCTCCGAGGTACTCTTTTTGCCCCCGAGCATGAGCACGTTGGTGAACTTCGCAACCATCCGGTCGCCGAACTTCGGGTCGGCGATGATCTTGCGCTTCGGTACTTCGCGACGACGAGGCATGCTGCTCTTCCCTTCTTACCCGGCGCCTCAGTTGGGGCGCTTGGCGCCGTACTTCGAGCGCCCTTGCCGCCGGCCTTCGACGCCAACGGAGTCCAACGTGCCACGGATGATGTGATAACGAACGCCCGGGAGGTCCTTGACACGGCCGCCGCGCAAGAGCACCACCGAGTGTTCCTGGAGGTTGTGGCCAACGCCCGGGATGTAGGTCGTGACTTCGAAGCCGTTGGTCAGACGCACACGCGCAACCTTGCGCAAGGCGCTGTTCGGCTTCTTGGGTGTCGACGTATAGACGCGAACACAGACACCGCGCTTTTGCGGCGAGCCCTGAAGGGCCGGCGTCTTGTTCTTGACGTGCGGCTTGGCGCGACCATGGCGCACCAGTTGATTGATCGTAGGCATCGCTCTTCCTCGACTCCCATCGCTTGCCGCCTCTCGGGCGGAAAGGAGCGCGCTTTCTAGCGGAGTTTCGGTCGGTGTGTCAAGGGAAAACCTTGCCGACAGATCCCAATCGCGCCCCGCTCTTATCGGTGCCAGCGGCGGAAGGTTGCGCACTTGCGCGCTCGCCCACATCTTGGTGGGCGGCTTGACGGTGGAGAGCGCTGTCGTTACGCTTGCTCTTGAGTGCAACACGCGACCCGGCTGACAGACATGGATCGAGCAACACAACAGCGCACGTATCGCTGGCGCCTGCCGCTGTTTCTAGCGTTGGCGCTGGTTCTGCACCTGTCGCTCGCGCCGTTGGTGGGTCATGTGTTTCCCGTGCGCGACCCGAGCGCACACCGGCGCGTGCGCCTCGTCGCCATGAGGAACACGGCAAAGCTCCCCGCACGCGAGCGCATCAATCCCCCGAAGGCGCGCGCTCTGGATGCGGTGGAGCTCGCGAAGGTCAAAGGTCAAGTGGTCGACATTCCGCCCACGGCCGACACACGGCCGCCGGACGACGCACGCTTTTTGTCCGAGCACAATACGCGCGTCGAGCGCGAGACGAGAAGTCGATATCAGCGCACCGGCAATGAGGACGTCGCGACTGAGCTCACACTCGCCAAGGTCGCGCCGGCGCCGACGCCCGAGAAGAGCGCCAACGAGCAGCACAGCGAGGCCAGTCCATCCAACAACGCAGCGACGTCGGCGGGTGGTGAGCCGCAGCAAGGGGCGATGACACTCGTCGTGCCCAGCATGCGCCGACGCGATCGCATGGCGTTGACGATCGACGAAACGTTGGGCACGCCGAGGAAGGATCAGCGCGAGGCAGACAAGGGCGAAGGCGAGCGCGCGCACTTGGCGCCGGGCAAAGCGGGCGCGGCGCCGCAGGCCCCGAAGAATATCGAGCTCGTGCCACAAGTCGGCGTGCTCGCACGGCTGGCCGGTGCGCCGTCCAACGATCATCTCGAGGACGTCGAAGTAGGCGAGGGCACGTTCCTGAGCTCACGCGAGTTCAAGTTCGCCTCGTTCTTTAATCGCATCAAACGCGACGTGTCGCAGCACTGGAATCCGCTCGGCGAGTATCAGCAACGTGATCCGAGCGGCAATATCTACGGCCACCGCTCGCGTGTCACCGTCGTTAACGTCACCCTGCGTGCCGACGGCACACTCGCCCACGTCGAGGTCACAGCAGGCAGCGGCATCGACTTTCTCGACCGCGAAGCGATCGCAGCCTTCTCACGCGCGCAGCCGTTCCCCAACCCACCCAAAGCACTCATCGACACGAGCAGCGGTCTCATCAACTTCCCGTTCGGCTTCCATATCGACTTCTCTGCGAGCGAAGGCTTACGACTGCCCTTCTAAGCATACGGGTGTTGCTACGCGCCGGTCTTGCGGGCAGCGGCGACGACGACGGACGCACGACGCCAGGGCGATTGTCACAGCCAGCCCGATCGTTGACGTGCCCCCGGCGGCAGCGCAGCTAAACGGCGCCACCGACGTCACCACCGCGCGGGATGACCGGGGCGCACTCGCCTCACCGTCAATGGACACCGCGACGACGTCATAGCCGACGAGCCCCTCCGGGTCGGTCACCTGCAAGGACACGTTGTACTCACCGACAGCCGCAAACGCATGCGACGGATTCGCGTCGTGCGACACGGCGCCGCCATCGTTAAAATCCCACACGAAGCCGAGCGCACCGTCCTCCGGATCGTAGCTCCCTGTGGACGAGAATGAGATCTGGACCTGCGCACTGCCGGATATCAAATTGGCGCTCGCCACTGCCACCGGCGCCGCGTTGCCTCCCGCCGTCGGTTGCGCCGCCAGCGCCTGCACAACGCTGCTCTCAAGGCCCGTGGCATCCACCACGCGCAACCCGAGCACGTGATTGCCCGCGGCGGCAAATGTCGTCGCATACGTCGTCTGCTCCGCGTAGGCGCCACCATCGAGGCGAAAATACGTATGGGCAATGTCGCCGTCGGCATCGGCGCTCGTTGACTGACACGACACGCTCCAGGGGACCGTGCCGCTCGTAGCATTGCAGCTCATCGACGCCACCGGCGCACGCGCGGGCACAGGCAGCGTGCAAGCGACGTCCGTCGAGTAAGTGCTCGTGTTGCCCTGCGTATCGACCGCGCGCACGGCAAAGTGCTGCGTCACGCCGGGCTCGACTCCCGTGGCGTCGAACGACATGCCGCCCGTGGAATCGTCGTGCACGTAGTTGTCCGCAGCCGGACCCGACGCGACGCGGTAGTACGCCACCGTCTCGGCACCATTGTTGATGTCTTGCGTCACCGGCGACCACGCTACACGCAACGTCGTGCCCGCAATGACGTCGCACGTCACGCCCGTGGGCGCCCGGGGCGCCACACTGTCCGTGCCCGTGCCGTAGAAGGTCACAGCGGCATCAGGTCCGCCGGCGTCCGCCGCCCAGCCGCGTCGGTGCCAAGCCACGAGGTTGGCGATGTGCGCGGCAGTCATCGCCTGGCCGCGGTCAGTGGTATCGGGCTCGATCCAGGCGATGAGCGGTAGCAGGACGTCGCGCACCGCGGCATCGTCGCCGTTGGCGACACCGCGCGCCCCGGCCCAGGTCATGGCGACAAATGGGTCGGACGACCCGAGTCCCGCGGCCAAGTCCGGTGCGCTCGGCGCCGTGCCCATCATCATCAGTGCCGCCTTGGCGAGGCTCGCATCGAGCGCGATGCCGCTCGATACGCGCGCATTGAGAAACGTGCGTGCGGTCGCATCGTCACCGAGATAGCCGAGCACGAACAGAGAAAAGGCCTCAAAGCCCGGCTCGGCGTCGTTCCACGAGCACATCAGGCGTGCGCGCAGGGTCGAGAGCTGGGTCGTTGTAAGAATGCTCTTACGATACGCGAGCTCATGCGCGTCCCACAGGTGCGCCCAGTCGTACTTGGTGTGCGCGCGGGTGACGCGGCTGGGGCACACCGTCGTTGTCGCATTCGCGCAGTAGGTCGGCGTACCAGACGCCGAGATTGGCGTGCCATCGGCTTGCACCCAGGACCCGCGGCCGGCGCAGAACATCGCCATGAGGTTGGACACAGCCTGCGTGGCGTCACCGTAGTCGGCTCGCGCCGACGCGCCGAGTGAGGCCGACTGCATGCCCGACTGGTCGAGGTTCGCCACCGGCCGCGCGGGTGCCAGCGAGCCGTCGGCCTTGCGCACCATCACGCCCGTGCCGTTGTTGCCATACGCCGCATCCTGGCCAGGGTCGCCAAAGGCGACGTAGAAGACCACATTGGCGACGTCCAGCGTGGGGGTCGCACCCGCGCGAGAGACGGTCATGACGTGCAGCAACTTCTCACCGGGCAGCAAGAAGCCGGGGCGATAGCTCGGCGCACTCGCGAGGGTGATGGCAAAGCCCGTGGCGTCCGCGGTGAGCTCAAAGTTGGGCAACGCATATCCCATGTTGTTTTGCACCCACACATCGACGGTCGCCGAGCCGGTCGCCGGCACATCGAGCGTGTCACTTTGGGGCCGTACGACGATGTTGTAGGCGGAGGCCCAAAGGTCGTCACACCAGTGGGCGAGCGCGACCGACGGAAAGCTCGCGACAAGCAAGACGAGGACGATACCCCGCACGCGGGAGTAACAAGGCACGGACGCCATGGTCCACCTTTCCGCGCGCCAGCAAGGCCACGCTTCCCTCATCCCCGCTGGGAGTATAGCCTCACCGTCGATGCGACGACAACTGATCCCACGCCTGCCCGCCGCCGCGGTGCGCGCACTGCTCGGTTTGCTGCTGCTCGGCGGCTGCGGACGCGCTCACCCAGCGATCCCGAGCCCCGTCGACGCGCGCGACGAGGTAGGCCTGACGGCGCTGCACGGCGCCGCCCGCGACGGGAACCTTTCGTTCACGCAGGCGCTGCTCGATGCGGGTGCCTCCGTGAAGACGCGCGACCGCTTCGACTGGACGCCTCTTCACTGGGCCGCCGCCACCGGCCACTGGCGCGTCGCTGAAATGCTACTCGCGCGGGGCGCCGAGGTGAATGCCAAGGCCTGGTACGACCTGACGCCCTTGCACTGGGCGGCAGCTCGCGGCCACCGTCGCTGCGTCGATGTACTGCTCGACCGCGGTGCCGCACCGCAGGCGCGTAGCGTCGTCGGTCTCACGCCGCTGCACGAGGCGGGCAGCGCCGCGGTCGTGGACCTGTTGCTCGGTGCTGGCGTGCCCCTCGATGTGCGCGACGACGCCGACATGACGCCGTTGCACACCGCGCGCTCGGAGGCCGTGGCCCAGGCGCTCATCCGCGCGGGGGCGAGCATCACGCTGCGCGCGCGTGACGGACGCCTGCCGGTGCAGATGCTGCCGGTCACCCGCAACGAGGAGCCACTCCTTGTCGCGTTTCCAGGATCGGGCGCCCTACGTCTCCGGGGCGACGTGGCCGATGGCACTCTCATCGTACGCAGTCTCGCACTCAGCCCCCTCGAGAACGTGCAGCTCGCAAGCGAAAGCGATCTTGTCACGAGCACGATCACCCCCGCACGCGTTGCCGCCATCTACCCCGGGCAGACCCTGTCATTTCGCATCGACGCGCGGCGCACCCCCCGAACACGCGACGAGGTGGCGTCGCTGCGCGTGCTCTTGAGTAGCACCCAACATGCCCGGCTCTTGGATTTCAAGCTGCGCCTCGACACACATCGCGAGCAGACACCCGAGGACCAAGGCCGCATGCGCCTCGGCGGCATGCACGTGCGCACGGCGGCACCACGCTGGCAGCGCCTGCTGTATGTTGCCCCGGCATTCCTGCTCGCTGGCGGCTATCTCATTCGTCGTCGGCGGTTGACGCGTCGTGCGCGCGCCGATGGCGTCGCGTGAGCGCCAGGGCGAGCCCACCCACCCCGACGAGCACGAGCGGGAACGACAACCAAAAGCGGGTATTGGTGCGTCGGTCGTCGCTTGCGCCGCCGGCCAGTAGCGCCAGCGGCCAGCCGCGCAAGACACCATCGTACGAGCCGTGGTACACCATCCACGTGCCGCCAATCCGCGCGGTCACGGGCGAAGCCCAATCGCTGTGCTCGAGACCCACGACATCCCACTGCGGCCGCCCGGCAAAACGACGCCAGCGCCGCGCACCACTCGAGACGTCGATGCCGTAGAGGAAATGGTCCCACGCCGCGACGACGGCGACTGGGCCATCGTCCCCGGCGAGCAAGGCGGGCGCCGAGTAGATCGCCCCGCCGACGTCGGACCGCCACAGGCTGCGGCCAGTTGTGAGGTCCAAGGCGTGCAACGAGTGGTCGTAGGAGCCAATGAGCACGGCTTCCCGACCGGCAACGCGCGTGCCCACAACGCTGCCTATGACCCAATCTCCCGCACGATAGCTCCACTGCTGCGCCCCGCTCTCGGCATCGACACTGCGCACGACCCCGGACTTGGACGAGAAGACGACACGCGGGCCGCCGGCACCGACGATGAGCGACGGCACACCACGTACGGCGTCGAGCTCGGTGCGCTGCCACAAGATCCTACCGTCGTCGGCGGCGAGCGCGTACAGGTTGCCATTGGCCGAGCCGACGAAGACCTGTGGCCGCCCCACCGCCTGCGCACAGAGCACCGCGGTGAGGCGATTGTCGCCAAGGCTCACCGACCACAGGCGACGCCCGGTCGTCGCCTCCAACGCTAGCACGCCCGCCTCCTGTTGGCTCGCGGGCAATGAGCGATCGGCGACCCAGTAGGGGACAAAGAGCGCGGCGATATCGCCGACGCGACCGACACAGGGCGATGGTAGATCGGCCTCGGTCAGGGTTGGGCGGAAGGCGACGACGGACTGCGTCCATTGTTGGCGTCCGACCTCGGCATCGAGCGCGTACACCTGACGGTCACGCGAGGCGACGTACACCCAAGTCCGCTCGCCGTCGTACCACACGATGGGCGTCGCCTCGACGCGCCCACCGGTCGTAAATTGCCAGCGTTGCTCGCCGGTCGCGGCATCGAGTGCATAGACGTCGTGGTCGTAGCTGCCGACAAAGAGCAGCGCCCGCCCACCGACTGACGCCACGGATGGCGAGCTCCAGACGCCGCTGCCAGGCTGGTAGCTCCACGCGCGACCGCTGCCCGAGAACTCCCATGCAGCCGGCTGCGCCTCCGTGCTCAGGGCGAGATGTATCGACGCGCTGTTGCGCGTGTCGTGTCGACTCATGGGCCAGTCGACGCCTCGTAGCGACGCATCAGCGCTCTGCGGCTGGAGTTGCGCGTGCGCAAGTGCACACGGAGCCACTGTGGCGATGAGCAGCGCAGCGTTCAGCCACTTCGCGCGGTGTACCAATCCCCCACACATCGACCACCTCGAAAGCACTCTCCGTGCACACATCCACGCAGGCGTAGCAGAACTGGCACTGCTCGGCACGCACGCCGTGCTGTACATCGATGGCGCCCACATCGCAGCGCTCGATGCACAGGTTGCACTGCGTGCACCGATCGTCGCGGCGCACGATGCGCATGCGCGACCAGCGGCTCAGCCAGCCCATGAGAAACCCCCACGGGCACAAGTAGCGACACCACGAGCGGGCGACGACGAACGAGGCCGCCGCGATGATCACGGTCGTCAGCGCCGACGAAGGATCGTCGCGCGCCGTGAAGGCAAAATGGACGGGCGAGGTGATCGTGACATGCGAGACGGCGGTCACCACAATCGCGACGACACTAAAGAGCCGCAGGCGGCGCGTCGGCAGATCGTCGAGCACGCCCAGCACGACGAGGTAGCAGAGCAACACCAAAATTGCCGCCCAGTGCAGACTCGAGTCCTCGACAAAGAGCTCGCGCGACAGGCTGA
The DNA here is from genome assembly GCA_964357695.1 of uncultured Bdellovibrionales bacterium. Lineage (GTDB taxonomy): Bacteria > Myxococcota > XYA12-FULL-58-9 > XYA12-FULL-58-9 > CAYHNK01 > CAYHNK01. The sequence continues at coordinate 7,713 of CAYHNK010000115.1, forward strand.
CCGTGATGGCGATGACCACCGAGCTGGTCAGCGCGACGCCCAAGAGCACGAGCTGCACGCGTGTCCCGCGAAGCTTGCCTGGCAAGACCCGCTGACGCACCCAGACGGACAGCTCTTGAATGGTGCCCGTGGGACAAACCCAGCCACAGAACACCGGCCCGGCGACGAGCGTGGAAGCAATGACGACGGTGGGTAAAGCCAGCCAATAGAATGCTTCGGTGTAGACCGAGCCGATCAGGCTCACGCCGTAGAGGCCATTGCGGATCATGCCAAAGACGCCGAGGCACGAGTAGACAAAGAAGAAAAAGAAGACGAGCGAGGCGACTTGCACGAGGTGGCGCACGAGCTGGCGCCGACGACGACTCGTCGTGATGACCACGATGCAGAGGAACAAGAAGAGGATGGACCCCATCTCGATGCTCGTCTCGTCGAGCGAGATAAAGGGCGCATCAAGCAGCTTGCTCAAAGGTAGGCGTTGCGGGTTCATGGGTCGGTGGTCCTACTGACCCAGCAAGTCTGCCACAAATCCGCTTCCCGGGAGCGAGAAAACCTCGTCGAGGGTGCCGCTGCGCACGAGCGCGCCGTCGCGCATAATGCCGCAATGGTCCCCGAGGGCGCGCGCCTCGTCGTGACTGTGGGTGACATGCAAAATCGTCTGACCGAGGTCCCGGTGCAGGCGCCGCAGCTCCTCGATGAGTGCCCGCCGCCCCGGTTGGTCGATGGGCGAGAGTGGCTCGTCGAGCAGCAATAGCACCGGGTCGGTCGCGAGTGCCCGCGCGATGGCCACGCGCTGCGCCTCACCACCACTGAGTGTCGCAACGGGGCGCCCGACGATGGCGCCGAGGCCCAAGCGCTCAACCAGCTCGCCGACGCGTCGACGACAAACGCCGGCATCATCGCCACGGCGCCGCATACCGTAGGCGATGTTGCCCTCGACCCCGAGATGCGGAAAAAGCGCCGAGCCCTGAAAAACCATGCCGATCCGTCGTCGCTCGGGAGCCAGGGTCGTGACGCGGACCCCCGAGAGGCAGATCTCCCCCGCGTCGGCGCGATGCAACCCGGCCACCGTGTGCAGCAGCAGCGACTTGCCCGCGCCGCTCGGCCCGAGCAGGACCCAGTATTCGCCGCGTCGAATGTCGAGCGAGATCGGTCCCAGCTGAAAGCGACCAAAGCGCCGGACGATGTCACGCAGCTCGATCACGCCTCGAGGTCCTCACGCGATCGCGGCAGCCGCGTTGGCAGCAGCGACGGTCCAAGACGCAAGATGACGAATGCCCACAGGCACACCAGCAGCAGCACGACGGCGATCGGTCGGCTCTCGCTCGCACCGGCGCGCAAGAATTCGGTGTGCACGAGGATCGGCGCGCTCAAAGGTGAGCTCGCGAACAGCATGACCGCACCGAGCTCGCTGATGGCGCGAGACCAGGTGAGCACGAGCCCGACACCGATGCCGCGCGCGGCGAGCGGCACCGCGATGTGCCAGAAGGTCGCAGCGGGCGAGGCTCCGAGCGTGCGCGACGCCAGCTCCAGTCGTGGCGGCACCGCGGCAAACGCGGTCCAAGCGGACTTGATGAGAAACGGCGCGCCGACGAAGACCTGCGCCGCGACAATGCCCACAAAGCTCCCGGCAATGCCGACGCCAAAGTGCCGTTCCATCGCCGCCCCGAGCGGGCTCCCCGGTCCCAGCATGACGACGAGCGCGATGCCGACAACGGACTGGGGCACGAGAATGGGGATATCGATGAGCGACTCGACCCATGGCTTGCCAGCGAAATCGACGCGGGCCATGGCGTACGCGAGTGGCACGCCCCAGAGCGCGACAATGACGGTCGCGACGCTGGCCGAGGCAACACTGATCCACAGCGCCCGTTGCACGTCCGCGCGCTCGGCGACGCTCCACAATGTTTGCAGTGAATCCTCGAGGACCAAGTGAAAGAGCGGCAGGAGCACGATAGCGAGCGCTACGAGCCCGCCGCCGAGGCACGCGAGCACGAAGCGCGAGTGGTGCCGCGCGCGCCAGAGCAGCGTGTAGATGAGCGCGAGCGGTATGAAGGTCTCAACCGCGAACGGTTGTAGCACCACGAACGACAGCACGAACAAGGCGAAGTAGCCGAGCAGTCGCGGCGAATGAAAGACCGAGGCGTAGAGCACGACGAAGAGGATAAATAGCGACGCCCGATCGAGCACGACGAGCAGCAAGACGAACAGCACCAAATAGCCGACGAGAAACAGCGCCAGCGACTCGCCGCGATCTGCTTGCCACAACACGCGCGTGGCGTAGAGGACGTAGAGGTTGGTGCCAAAGAGCGCCAACACGGTGCTCGGCGCAAGCGCGGGACCGGGCCACGCGAACAGTAGTGCATGCATCGCGGCAAGAACGAGCACCACCGCGACCACACCCACCATGCGTCGGCGTGTCACGCTAACCTCGCCGCACCAAGGCGCGCAACGCCTCTGGAATCGCATCCGGCGGCGTCGCGACCGCGGGAATGAGCGGCACGAGGCCGGCTTTGCGCAGCACCGCCCTCCCCTGCTCGCCCAAGAGCCACTGCACAAATGCCAGCGCGTCGCTCACGTGGGGCGCATCGCGGGGCACCGTGAGACCGAAGGCAATCGGCGTTCCGTAGACGAGTACCGGCGCGTCGTGCCCATGCAGCCGCACACGCACGACTGCCCGCGCGTAGGTCGACGCGAACGAATAGGAGCCGAGATTGATCTCGGGGACGAGCGCTGTCGTCTTCAAATGATGATCGAGCGCCGTCGAGCGATACAGAAACGCGTAGTCCACCGCCCGAGCCTCGAGCAACGCCCAGAGCTCGCTCTCGTCCGGCATGGTGTGCTCGGGACGACAGTGCGCGCCGAGACGCTGCACAAGATCCGCCTGCGCCAGCTGCCACACGAGCTGCGTGCGATAGCCGATGGGCGCCAGATCCGCATCGACACAACCCAGGCGCACGTCGTCGCGCAGCAAGATCTCGGGCCAATTCGCCGAGGTCACCTCGTCCGTGTAGCGACTGTGGTCGCGGTGCGCGAGCACGATCTCGGTGGTCGCAAATTGCAGCGCCCAGCTGGCACGCGCGGGCACGAGCAGCTCGTTGATGAGCGCCACATCCGCGAGCATCACCACATCCGCGCGCAGCCCGAGCTCAGAGATCTTACGGGCCGCGACTTGCGACCCGCTTGGCTCTAGCCGCAGACGATACGGGGCGTGCCCCTTCTCGAGCACCTTCGCGGCCGCATCGAGCGTCGTCGCGAGACTCGCGGCGTGAAACACCACGACCTCGGGGCGCGTATCACAGGCCCCCAACATCGCCACGCAGACGAGAAGCGCGTGCGACTCGGTCATGTGGCGCCATCGCTCGGCCATGGGGGCACTCCTGTCACAGCTTCGCCCACAACACCAAGCGGGGATCGAGGACACGCGTCGGCACGCACGGCTGCCGCAGGCAACGCTGCTCGCGGTACCCCACTTCCGCATCGAGGTAGAGGTGATCGGCTTTCGACCAGATGAGTCCCACGGCGGCCTCGATGCCCACGGCGTTGAGAGCGGCGGCGGCCTGGCCGCGCGAATAGGTCACGCGGCTGCGCTGCACGAGAAAGAGCGAGCCGTCATCTTGCTGGAGCAAATAGCGCAGCTCGAGCTCGGGCCGCCACGCATGCTGAAGTAGGTTCTCGGGCGGCAATGGACCGCCCGCCTCGTCGATACCGACAACGCCGCGACGAGTCGTGCGCACGTAGGTGCCCTTCGCTTTGGTCGTCCAGCGCCGATCCCAGCGCACGAGCCACTCGAGCCCACTCTCGACCGAGCGCTCGCGCCCAAAGCTCGGCGCACCCACGATACCGTCGACGTTGCGCCGACGCTCACGAATGAAGTCGACTCTCAGCGTCACCGGCGCCGCGGCGCTGACGCGATAGATCACGCGGTTGCGCAGCTCCAAACGATCACGCGTGCGCAGCTCGTCTGGGCCGCCGTGCGCCACTTCGTAGAGCTCCTGCAAATCGACGACCAGGCGCTCCATGCCGTTGTAGCTCATGCGGTTGTCGAGCCGCCGCAGACGATCGGCGCTCGCGCGCACGTCGGCGACCGCGCGATCGTCGGTCGCGACGGAGTACCGGGTGTCAATCGCCACGGGCGCGAGCAACGCAAACCATTCACCGGGAAACGTGCCGAGCTGGCCGGAGAGCGTGGCATTGGCTCGCCGCGTCTCGGCCCCCACCGTGGTGCGATCCTCATCGAAGAGCACCGTGTGGTTGAGCTGTGGAATGAGACCCGGAACAAAAGCGCTGCGCGCGCCGAAGTTGCCTTCCCAGTGGCGCACGCGCAGCTCGAGAGCCCCTTCTCCCAAGTCGCGCCCCGTGACCTCACGCGAGCGAAAGAGCGCGTAGCCGGTCTCGGTCGCCGTCGGTGCGAGCTTGGCTTCGAGGCGCGTGAGCGCGACGCGATCGGTGCGGCCAAGCAGTCCATCGCTTTCAGTCTGGGCAGAGGAGACGCCGTAGAGGCCGCGCAAGAGAAACCGCCGCATGGGCAGAAAGCTCAACACGCCAGTCGCAAGATCGTAGTCACCTTGGGCCACCACCCGCAACCGCTGGGTCGTGCCACCCAGGCCATCGTCGAGCAGGCTGTGGCCGACCTGCACGCTCGTGATGGGCGCGCTGGGGTGGGTGAGCTGGAGACGACCGACGGCGTGTTGCAGCACTCCCGGCTCGCCCTCATCGCCCGCGTACGCCTCCTGGCGCGACAAAAAGACGCTCACCGGCATCCAACGCGTCGGATAGGCGGTGGCGTTTAGCCGCAGCTCGTCACGCAATTGCCCGTAGAGGGTGTCGTGATTGCCGAGAGGCGCGTAGTCGGTGCCGTAGTGGCGCGCGGAGATGGCGCCGTCGAGCTGCGGCGTGGACAGGCGCACGTGCGCGAGACTCGCCAGGCCCCGCTCCTCGCGGGTGTCGCCGCCATCAAGACTCATCGCCGTCTCGCTATAGCCGGTGAGACGCGACCCGTCGCCGACCTCGCGCGCGTAGCGTCCGTCGCCGACCGCGGTGGCCTGGTCACGGGGCGTCAGAGCTCCCGCACGCGCCCCCGGG
>CAYHNK010000116.1:0-12749 GCA_964357695.1 uncultured Bdellovibrionales bacterium
AGAAGGTGCGCACGTTGTCGGGTGGCGAGCGCAACCGCGTGCATCTCGCCAAGATGCTGCGCCAGGGCGGAAATCTGCTCTTGCTCGACGAGCCCACCAACGACCTCGATGTCGAGACCTTGCGCTCACTCGAAGAAGGTCTGCTGGAATTTGCCGGCTCCGCCATTGTCGTCACCCACGACCGCTGGTTTCTGGATCGCATCGCCACGCACATCCTCGCCTTCGAGGACGACAGCAACGTCTTCTTCTTCGAGGGCAACTTCCAGGACTACGAAGAGGACAAGAAGAAGCGTCTCGGCGAAGATGCTGTGCGTCCGCACCGCATTCGTTACAAGCCGCTCACGCGCCACTAGTCCGGCGGAGCGTCGCCTAGGCCAACGGATTGCCAGCGCACGATCGCAGCACTCGCTGACGACACGCTTCCTACCGAATAGAGGAGCACGAGATCGTCGTCGCGCAGACGATGGGTGCTGGCCGCATGGTGCAGGTTGGCGGGCATCAGTACCGGCCCGATGTTGGCGTAGCGCTCGTAGGTGCTCACGGTGCGACTCGGGTCTACGCCCAACGCCTTGGCGCCAAAATCTGCGTACCACGCAGTTGGCGTGTTGAAGACGAACAGGGAGATGTCGTTCATCGAGACGCCCGCCTGCTTGGCCGCCCCTTGCGCACAGGCGGTGAGGTTCGGTTGCGCGTTCTGCGCGAGGGCTTTGCCTGTCTTGGCCGTCGCGCCCATGACGATCTTCGGCTGTGCGGTCTTCTCGTCGACGGCAAGATCGTAAAAGAACGTACCGCACGTATCGCCCGTGTGGATGGTGTGAAATCCGAGCACGCCGCGGCCCGCTTGAACCGGTCCGACCACGAATGCTGCTGCACCGTCCCCGAGAAACCAGCTCATGGTGTCATCGAGCGGCGCGACGCGCGAATACGTGCACGACACGACCACGAGCACGTGACGATGGCGCCGCGCCTCGACAAACGCTGCCGCGGTCTCGAGCGCCACGAGTGAGCTGCTGCACGCTGTCTCTAGGTTCCACGCTGCGCCCCGGAGTCCGAGCGCTTGCGCGAGATACGGCGCGTTGCCGACGCCGACGTTGGCCGGTAGAAACGAGGCGGCGATGAGCAGGTCGACGTCGCCGGCCGCGAGTCCTGCCTTGGCAAGAGCCTCGCGCGCTGCGTCGAGCTCGAGATCCAACACACTCTCGCCGTCCGCGAGTACGCGACGTTGCTTTGTTCCTCGGAACGGGTCGTCGACGTAGGGCACCATCGCGGCGGTGAAGAGGTCGGCTTCGGCTTGCGCCACATCGCCGGTCGGTTTCGCCCACAGTCGCGCGAGGGTGCGCTGCTCCGCGTCCTTGACGACGTCTGGGTAGTGCTCACGCCAAAAGTCGTTGGTGCGCACGTTCTTGGGAAAGCGAACGGACAGTGACAGCAGCCCAGCAGAAATAGCCATCGGCAACCAGCTCCTACAGGCGGGGGACTTTACAGGGTATGGACGCCGTGGTCCACGAGCGTCTGAATGCGGCCAACGATGGGGGCGAGCTCGTGCTCGTCGATGAGCACGTCGACGACGAAAGGCCCGGGATGACTCATCGCGGCGGCGAGCGCGGCGGCGAGCTGCGCTTCGTCGTGCACGCGTACACCTTCAGCCCCCATCGAACGCGCAAAGGCGGTGAAGTCTGTCGGGGGAATGGTCGTCTCGACGGGGTCGAAGCCCTGAGCACTCATGCCCTGGCGAATCATGCCGTATTGCCCGTCGTTCAGCACCACCCAGACGGCGGGCGCGTTGTAGCGGACTGCGGTGCTGATTTCGTTGTTCATCAGCATCGCCCCATCGCCGACGATCGCCACCGCCTTCTGCTGTGTGGCGATGGCTGCTCCGACGACACCCGCGGTGGCTTGTCCCATCGAGCCAAACCCCGTGCTCGTCCGATAGCGACCCGGCGTCTCGAAGCGCAGATGCTGCGTGCCCCACGCAAAAGAATTCCCTGCTTCGGTGATCACGATCGCAGACGACTTCTCGACCACCTGCTGCTGTACCATCTGAAAGAGAAACTGCGGTCGTACGCGGTCGTGGCGCCGTGGCGAGAGCTCAGGTTGCGCCATTGTCGAGACGTGTTGGCTCGTCAGTCCGATGCCCCCTGGGTGCGTCGGAGCAAGACGCGCCACGAGCTGGCTCACGAAAGTGCGGATATCTGCCTGGCAGCCGAACGTGTCGTGGTCTGGATACGCGACGCCGAATACGCTCGGATCGAGATCGACGTGGATGAGTGTGGCGTTGCCGACCAAGCGGGGATCCCAGAAAGAGGTGAACTCTGACAGGCGCGTCCCGAGTGCCAAGACGCTCGCTGGCTGATGGGCTTGCACGAGGGCGGGAAGGCTGCTCGGGCCGCCAAACCCGGTCACCGCGAGAAAGAGCGGGTGGCTCTCTGGAAACACGCCCTTACCACGCGGCGAGCTCATCACGGAGGCGTTCAGTAGCTCCGCGAGCGCGCGGATTTCCGTCGCGGCCCCTCGAGCACCGAAACCCACCCAGATGAGGCACGGTCCCGTGGAGATTTCCGTGGCGACGGTCGCAACGGTAGCCGCGTCTGCGGCCGGCGGATGTGGTTGCGCCGAAACCACCATCGCTGAGTGTTGTGGCGCAGCCGGCGGCGCGACCGTAGGGTGCCTCGGCCCAGCGGGCAATGCGAGAATGTTGGCCGGCAAAGAGACGTGTGCGACGAACGCGCCCGGCGCGCTCGCCCCGTGGCGCAATCGGGCGAGGACGGTTGGCAGCTGGTCCGGGTGCTCGATGGAGGCGGCGTAGTTGAAGATCTCACCCGCCCGCGTGAGCCCTCCGAGTGGCAGTCCGTGCGCGCCAGTCTCTTGAAAGGCCCAGCGACCCCGTTGCGCCTGCGGCGTGCCGCCCGAGACGAGAATGACCTTGGCCCCCTCCCACCGGGCCGCCGCGACGCCGGTGAGCGCATTCAGCAGGCCCGGCCCGGTCGTGACAAAAACCACGGTAGGGTAGCCAGTTGCGAGGCTTGCCTCGGTGGCCGCAAACGCCGCGCCACCTTCGTGACGAAAATGTGCGATCGAGATCGGGCTATGCTGGAGCGAGTGGGCAAAGGGGGCGATCCCGCCGCCCACGACGCCGAATGCGTGCTTCACGCCGAGCGCCGCCAACTCCATGGCCAGAGCATCGCTGACGCAGGTCGTGGATTCGTCAGCTCTGGCCGGGAACAGTCCGGTGCTGCCGCGGGCGCGATCTTGGGCGAGAGGACTGCGACGATCGCCGTGCGCGCGCTTGCCGTGGATCTCCTGTGTGGACGTCATCGATCACCCCGTTTCTAACGCAACAACCGCAACATAGCACACATTTGTGGCGTATGCCTCTTTGAGTGATTTCCATGTAAATCTCTGCGTTAGCTCAAGACAGTCGATGATGTGCACGCGAGAAACAGTTGCGATTGCAAAAACTCGCGCTAATATTCGAAAACAGTAGTGTTGCCACATAACAGAAGGAGGCGTGCGCGCGATGCTGAATCTTCGAAGCTATGCCGTGTTTGCGTTCCTGATCGCGACTGCGGGTTGGCAGATCCCGGCGGCCTTGGGGGCGCGGGACTTCGGACGATTCGAGACGAGCGACGATCTCGTCGATCCGATCCAGCGTGCTCGTGCAGCGGATCTGACCCTTGACGAGCACTTCGTGGATGTCGGCGATGGCGTGATTTTGCACGTAGTCGAATACCGGCCGGCGGGGCGACCGCAGCCTGGCCGTGCCCGCGCAGTGCTCATGCTGACCGGGACGCTCGTCACCAACGCGCAGTGGACCAGTGATGGGGGCGACGGGCTCGAGTACAACGCATTGGCGATCGCCGCGGCAGCTGGGTTCAACGCGTTCGCCGCGACGTACGAGGGCTATGGGCTCAGCACCCACCCTGCGGATGGCCGCACGGTGACGGCGGAGCGGCTGCTCTGGCAGGCCGGCGCGCTCGTCGAGTGGATTCGCCACCGCCGGCACGTGGCCCGCGTCGACCTCGTTGGGGCTAGCCTGGGCTCGTCGCTCGCGATCGCGCTCGGCGGGCTCGACAGTCCGATCCCACGCCGGCATATCGGCAAGATCGTGCTGACCTCGCTCGTTCATCGCAGCGCGTCTCTGCTGATGCAGCAGATCTTGTTCTCCCCGGAAACGCGCATGGCACTCGAGAGCGCCCCGAACGGCTACGTCCCGACGGTGCCTCCGATGTACGGCATCATTCTCTCGCATGCGGAGCTGGCTGCTGCGGCCTGGGCGTACGAGACGTTCCCTGGAATCTACGCGACGGGTCCCACGCTGGAAGGGTTCGATCTGCCAATCTTTGATGCCGCCCGTGGTCGTGCGCCAGCGTTGCAGCTCTTGGGAGACGGCGACCTCGTGACGCCCCGCGAGGATGCCGACGCGTTTCAAGCTGAGTACGGCGGCCCGGTCGACCTCGTCGTCCTGCCCGGCGGCCATGCGCTCAACTTCGAGGCGAGCAAGGTGACCTTCTGGCAGCACGCGCTCGACTTCCTCGACGCGCCCCGGCGGATCGCTGGGGACCACGAGCGCTGCGCCGCGGACTCCCGCTAGCTCCGCGCCGCCGAGAAGGTTCCCGGCGCTGGGGACAGGCCCGTGGCGGTCGCGGACGTGCAGGCGGCGGGTCCGTTATGCATTGACGAGGCCATCAGGGAGCTCGCCAAGGGCAACGCCATTGCGATGCTGCTCGTGTTGTCGACGCTGCCGGCTGACGCGTACAAGTGGGTGAAGACGGAAGTTTACGGTCGCTAGCGCCAGGCAGGATCGACATCGCGCACCGCCACGAGCACACCTGGCGAGCGAACGTGCTTGTGCCCAGCACGCCGCCGGCGTCCTCGATGATGCTGGCGCGCGTCTTATCAGGCGGCCCGGGCCCGTCGAGGCGCGTACATCACTGCCACCTCGACGGGCGATCATGATTGCTGGCGGGCTACGGCGCGGCGCTGTGGCAGGCGCCGCAGGCGTTGGTGTACGGCACGGGCATACTCTGCGACGTGGCGAGCGAGCGATCCGGCACCTTGAAGAGGTGCGAGGTGACATCGTTCGTCCAATACTGCACCGCTTGCAGCACGGCGCCGGGCTCACCCGCGCCAGTCTTGGCGGCCTTCGGCATGTGGCAATCGACACACGCTGCGACACCGTCGTGCAGATCCGGCATGCCCTGCGCGGTCAGATGTGCACTGAGGTCACTTGCCTGGGACTCGTGGCAGACACCGCAGGCGGCGGCGTTGTCGGTCGGATCCGCGCGCAGCTGCCGAGTGTTCACTGTCTTGCGATGAGGGTCGTGACAGGTGGCACAGGTGACCAGCTGAGTCGCGTTCTTGTAGAGACCCGAGCGAATGAAGTCGCTGTATTGCTGGTGGTGTGACTTCGAGTGCATGTCGGGATCCGCGTAGAAGTCGCTTGCCGCGCCGTCGAGCTGGGTGGTCGCGTAGCTCGTGAGAAACTCGCTGCGTTTGGTGCCGGCGATCATCATCATGCCGGCGCTGTTGACCGGGCTGTCAGTGGCTAGCGCGCCCTTGGGACGGCTATGGCACTGACCGCAGACCATCGCTTCACGCTCGGGCGTGAGCAAGGACAGCGACACGATGTGCTTGCCTTGACCCGCCGACTCCCAGTGGCGTGAGCCGGGTCCGTGACATGACTCGCAGCCGACGTTCATCTCCTCGGCCACGCCGTTGCCGTCGTAGTCGAAGTCGCCGTACAGGAAGTCTTCGATGGTGTTAGCGGTCCAGGTAGTGGCGTCGGAGCCGGCGACCTGCACGCCCACCGCATGGCAGGAGATGCAGTTCTTCTCGAACGAGTCACGCGCCGCGGGCTCCTTGAAGGTGGACGCAGCGCCCGCCTCGGTGAACCACTTGTAGCCGTTGTAGTCGCGCCAGACCTTGGACGTCCGACCGTACGGAGCAGCCTCGGCGCCTGCGTTTTGAAACTGCAAGGGCAGCATGCCGTAGAAGAAGCCGCTCGGATTCGTCAGGCGCGTCATGTAGCGCTGCTTGTTGACGCCGCCGCCGTAGATGGCGTCGACCGGGTAAACGCGATCGGGATCGCCCGCATTGAGTGCGTTGTGCAGCACCATCTCGAGCGCCTGGGTCGAGCCATTGCGCTGCACGGTGACTGTGAACGAGACGTTGGCGCCGGGGTCGCTCTCGGCGGTCTTGTACTTGTCGAAGCCGCGCGCGGCGTCGTAGTCGTAGAAGTAGACCGTGACGCCGACATCGAACTTGGTGTCGATGGCCTGGTAGAGGTCAGCCTGGAGCGCTTCGAGGTTCTGCATCGGTCCATGCTCGTAGGCCGACCAGATGCCGAGGCGGTGCATGGTGTCGGCGATGTGGTTGCGTCCATGGCAGGAGATGCACTTGCTGGAGCCGACGTAGGTCGCGTCCGCGGGAATGGCGGCAGAGACCTGCACGTCCAGACGAGAGCCGACGAGCGAAGTGCTCGACATGGCGTCGCGGCAGGTGCTGCCGCCCGGCAAGTGGTCGCTCGGCGAGACGCCGGGCATCCAGGTGACGAAGTAGCTACCGGCAGGTAGCGTGGTGACGCGATAGACGCCGTCGGTGCCAACGTTCGCCTGCGTGTAGCCGCTGCCGCTCTGCGCAATGACGTCCTCCAGGGGCTCGTCGGTGGTGGAGCTTGCGGCAATGGTGGTCGCGCCCAGGGCCGCGACGTCGGCCGCGAGGACGAAATAGACAGTGCCGTACGTGACGGCGCTGCCATCCGGCGCCGACACTTGGCCGACGACGCCGCTCGCCTCGAGAGCGACGTAGCCTGCACCATCGGCGCCGTTGATCCCGTCCGTGCCGTTCGTGCCGTCGGTGCCGTTGGTACCATCGATACCGTTGATCCCGTCCGTCCCGTCGCTTCCGGCAGGGCCCCGGTCGCCTTCCGGTCCGCCACAGCCGGCCAACGCCAGCACGCCGACGGCCGCAATGAGTGTGATTCGCTGATACATGGTGGATCGTCCTCCGCTGATTGTGTGTTCGCCCCTGCGGGCACGCGAACCGAAGCAACTTGCGGGCCAACACGCGTCGCCAGAAAGCGCCGCTATTTCATTGCGTTGCGTGTTGAACGCGGCAAACGCGCGCGCATCGGTCAAAACGACCGACTCCGCGTCGTGATCGGACGTGAGGCTGGGTCAAAATGACCGAGAGTGGGCTCAGCGCTCGTGACGCCCGTAGGACTCGAGCTTGCGATACAGCGTTTTGGCGCCGACGCCGAGCTGGCGCGCGGCCTGTGTCTTGTTGCCGCCGACCTGGTCGAGCGTCGCGAGAATGTAGCGGCGTTCCACGTCGGCGAGGGCCTCGCCGTAGGGGACGGTGAGCGCGGCGACCGCGCCTTCGGAGCCCCGCAGCTCGGCGGGGAGATCAGCGAGCTCGATCTCTCGACCGCGTGCCATCACCACCGCCGATTCCACCACGTTGCGCAGCTCACGAACATTGCCCGGCCACGGGTGTCGCACGAGCGCGTTGAGCGCGGTGCGCGAAAAGCCTTCCACCGAGCGTCCATGCTCTGCGGCCAGCTCGCGGCAAAACGCCTCGGCGAGTAGTGGCACGTCTTCGGCTCGCGCGCGCAGGGGTGGAGTCGCGAGCTCGACGACGCGCAGGCGGTAGTACAGCTCCTCACGAAAGCGCCCGGCACGCACCTCGGCGGCGAGATCTCGGTTGGTGGCCGTAACGAGCCGCACGTCGACGGGAATTGGCCGGCTCGCCCCGATCCGCTCGATCACGCGCTCTTGCAACACGCGAAACAGCTTGAGCTGCGCCGCCAGGTTGAGATCGCCAATCTCGTCCAGAAACATGGTGCCGCCGTCGGCCGCCTCGAAGCGGCCGGTGCGACTCCTGTGGGCTCCGGTGAACGCACCCCGCTCGTGGCCGAAGAGCTCCGCTTCGAGAAGCGTTTCCGGCAGCGCCGCGCAGTTGACTTTCACCAGCGGGCCGCCGGCTCGACCGCTGAGGCGATGGATCGTTTCCGCGACGAGCTCTTTGCCGCTGCCACTCTCGCCGAGGATGAGCACCGTAGCACTCGTGTCTGCGACCCGCTCGATGGCGGCGAGCAGTGTCTGCATGGCGCTCGAGTGGCCGAGCAGCGAGCGCTTGGCCGCGCGACGCTCGCTGAGCTGCCTGCGCAGCGTCGAGTTTTCTTGCAACAAGGCGCGGCTTCGTAGTGCCTTCTCGATCACCAGCTCCAAGCGGTCGAGATCCACCGGTTTCGTGAGGAAATCCAAGGCGCCCCGGCGCATGGCGTCCACCGCGGTCTCGATGTTGCCGTGGCCGGTCAAGATGATCACGGGGGTGTCAGGGCGCTCGCGGCGCGTGTGCTCGACGACGTCCAAGCCGCCCAGGCCACCCATCTTGAGATCGGTGATGATGACATCGGGCGCCAAGGCGCGAAGCTGTGCCAGCCCAGCCTCGCCGCTGGCGGCGACCTCCACAGCATAGCCGCTGTCCTCGAGTGCACCGGCGAGCTGGCGGCGCGTGGAGGGGTCGTCGTCGATACACAGGATCTTCACCATCAGCGGCCTCCGTTCGTCTCGACCGGCCAGGTCACTGCGAATTCCGTGCCGCCGCCGTCACGTGGGCGGTGAGCGATGCGCGCACCTTCTTCTTCGGCGAGGCGCTGGCAAATGGCGAGTCCGAGGCCCACGCCGCCCTCGCGGTAGGAGACGAATGGGCGAAAGAGAGTCGCCGCCTGCGTCTCGGAGATGCCGGGGCCGCGATCGCGAACGACCACGGTCAGTTGTGTGCCTACGTTCGTCGCGTGCACGCGCACTTCGCCACCCTGGGGCTGGGCCTGAATGGCGTTCAGGATCAGATTGACGAGCACCACCCGTAGCTTGCCGCCATCCAACACGATGGCACCTTCGTCGGTGATGGGCTCCTGCACGAGCAGGGCACTGCGCCGCGTTGCTTCGTGCTCCAAGTAGCCAAACACTTCCTGCACCAGCGTCTTGACCTCGACGCTCGTGCGCTCGTGTCGCGTCCGGCGCGACAAACCCAGGTAGCGCTCGACGTATTGATTGATGACTTCGATGTCGCGCGACTGCGAGGCAAGCAGCTCGATGGCCTTGTCTGGGGGGAGCGCTTCGTCGCGCTTGAGCGAACGGCTCAGACGCTGGTTGGCGATGGACAGCGCGTTCAGAGGCGTGCGCACCTCGTGGGCAAAGGACGCCGCCAGCTCCCCGACGAGTGCGAGGCGAGCGAGCGCCCCCTGCTCTCGCGCAGCCAACAGCGCGCGCTCGTGGACCCGCTCGAGCTCCGTCGTACGCGCCGCCACCGTCGCTTCTAGCTGTTCGTTCAAACGCAACGTGCGCGCGCTGATGTCCTCACTGGCACGAAGCTGGGCCACGCCGACCCGATGACTCCACAGGAGAATGACGCCGAGGCTTGCGATGATGAGTCCGAAGAGCGTGTCACCCGTGACGACGAGGCTGCCCACGCCCGCGTAGGCTGCTCGCCGCGGTGCCACGAGTCCCACCCGCAGCACGCCCGTTCCGACCTTGACGCTGCTCTCGGCCTTGAGCAACGCGCCGTTGGGGCCTGCAAGCAGATGTCTCTCGCTGTCTTTGCCGGACCAGGCGAGCACCGAACCGTCGTCGTCGAGCACGTAGGCGCGTGTATTTTCGTCCAGTCGAGTCTCGGCGACCAGTCGGCTGCCGACTTGCTGCCAGTCCACGATCAAGGCGACGAGCGCGCCCACATGGGCCTGCGGGTCCGCGTGCAAACTCGACACCACGATCCAGCGCCCTCCCGTCCCCGTGGCCCCGTGCGAGATGCACAAGGCACCGGGTGTCTGTGGACAGTGTGCCCGACTGGTGGCGATGAGGCCGCGCACGTCACCGATGCGCGAGCTCGGAGGCGCCATCACGAACGCTTCGTGACACATGGAAACGGTTGCAACCACGCCGTGGTCGCGCATGAGCGTCGCCACCTGCGTGAGGGTCTCGATCGGCGGGGCGCGACAGGGCGCGGCCGTGGCGGGCAGGTGCGCCAGCAGGCTCGTGATCTTTTGCAGCTCCAAGAAGACCTCGTCGAGTCGCTCTGCCGAGGCGAGCGCGACGGCCTGCATCTTGTCGGCATAGCGACCGGCACGCACGTGCTCGTAGCGCCAGGTGAGCCAGGCGGCGAGCACGGCGAGTAGCAGTCCAAGCAGAGCCACCGACACGAGTAGCCTGCGCCGCAAGGAGCGCCAGTGCTCTGCCGGCGTCGACGCGGGGGGCGAGGGTGCTGCCTTTGCTCGTGTCACGCCGGTCAGCTCAAGCGCACCACCCGCTGGCCGAACAAGCGGTCGACCCGCACAAGCAAGTCGTCGGTGGGATTCACCTTGAGGGTCTCCGGCAGCGCAATCGTGGTTTCGAAGACATCCGGCTTGGTGATGGTCAGGCGCGCCGGGACCTCGCCGCGATGGGCGACGAGGATCTCTTTGAGCCGAATGAGCTTGTCGTCGTCGAGCGCATAGACCGGCACCATCACTTCGAAGTGCCGGGCGCTCTTGGTGCGAGCATCGGCGAGACGCTCGAAGCTCTGGGCGCGCACCTTGGGCCGCATCGAGCCTTCGTCGCCCTCGACCACCGCCTGACCGCGCACCAGCACGGGCTCGTCGGCCTTGAGCAGCTCCTCACTCTCGGCGAACACCTTGCTGAACACCACCACCTCGCAGCTACCGCTGAGATCTTCGAGATTGAAGAACGCCATGCGGCCGCCGCCGCTCTTGAGCGGCCGCTCTTGCATGCCGGTGATGACTCCCGCGAGCACGACGTCCGTCGGCCGTCGGTGCGCGCCGTCGGCGAGGGCAAGCACGTCGGCGGTCGTCGTGGTGCGCAGACGCTTGAGATCATCGACATAGCCATCGAGCGGGTGGCCACTGACGTAGAAGCCGAGAGCTTCCTTTTCGGCGCCCAGCCGCTGCTTTTCGCTCCAAGGCTCCACCTCGACGTAGCTCTCGTGCCCGGCAGAGCCCTGGGTGCCGGACTTGGGTGCGAGGGCGGCAAAGAGACTCGTCTGGCCCACCTGACGGTCCTTGTGCGCCGACTGTCCGAGCTCCAAGGCGCGGTCGAGCACCGCTAGGAGCTGCTCTCGCGGCCGGGCGAAGACGTCGAAGGTGCCGCTGCGCACGAGCGTGTCCAGCACGCGGCGGTTGATCTTGCGCAAGTCGATGCGCTCGCAGAAATCGAAGATCGAGGTGAAAGGCCGCACCGTGCGCGCCTCCCGGATGGCATCGATGGCCGCGTCGCCAAACCCCTTGACGGCGCCGAGCCCGAAGAGGATCTGCCGCTCGCCGCTCTGGGTGGTGGCCACCGTGAAGTCGCGCTCCGAGCGATTGACGTCGGGGGGCAGCACTTTGATGCCGCGGCCGCGGGCACTTTGAATGTACTTTACGACGTTGTCCTGCGTGCTCATCTCGGTGGAGAGCAGCGCCGCGAGAAACTCAACCGGATAGTACGTCTTGAGATAGGCCGTCTGGTAGCTGATGACGGCGTAGGCCGCCGAGTGCGACTTGTTGAACGCGTAGCCGGCGAACTTTTCGATCTGCGTAAAGAGCTCGTCGGCGTCTTTCTCCGGCATGCCGTTCTTGTCGACGGCGCCGCGGACGAACTTTTGACGCATCTCGGCCATGACGTCGGCCTTTTTCTTGCCCATCGCTTTGCGCAGCGTGTCGGCCTCTCCCATGGTGAAGCCCGAGAGACTCACAGCGATGCGCATGACCTGCTCTTGGTAGACGATGACGCCATAGGTCGGCTGCAAGATGGCTTCGCAGGTTGGGTGCGGGTAGCTGACCGCGCTCTTGCCGTGCTTGCGGGCGATGAAGTCTTCCACCATGCCGGCATCGAGGGGACCCGGCCGATAGAGCGCCACGCCGGCGACGATGTCTTCGAAGCGGTCGGGTCGCAGGCGCTTGAGCATCTCCTTGAAGCCGCTCGATTCGAGCTGGAAGACGCCATCGGTATCGGCGCTGGCGATGAGGCCGTAGACCCGGGCGTCGTCGAGCGGCAGCTGCTCGATCTCGAAGTCGCGATTGGGGCCGAGCGGGCCGTCGTCGGTGCGCGCGCGCACGTGGCGCACGGCGTTGGCGATCACCGTCAGAGTTTTGAGGCCCAAGAAGTCGAACTTGACGAGTCCCGCCTGCTCGACCTCGTCCTTGGCGAACTGGGTGATGAGCTCGCCATCCTTGCCGCGGCACACCGGCACGTACTCCCACAGCGGCTTGTCACCGATGACGACGCCGGCCGCGTGCATCCCGGTTTGGCGGTTGAGACCCTCGAGCGCGCGGGCGATCTTGATCACCTCTTGGTAGACCGGCTTCTCTTTTTGGATCTCTTTGAGCTTAGGCTCGAGCTCCAGCGCCTGCTCGATGGTGACCTTCTTGCCGTTAATCAGCCCCGGGATGAGTTTCGTGAGCTCGTTGACCTCGGCGAACGGCAGCTCCATGACGCGACCAACGTCCTTGATGACGCTCTTGGCCGACAGCTGCGAGTAGGTGACGATCTGTCCCACCTGATTGGCGCCGTACTTCTTACTGACGTAGTCGATGACCTCGCCGCGCCGGTCCTGGCAGAAGTCCACGTCGAAGTCGGGCATGGAGACGCGCTCGGGATTCAAGAAGCGCTCGAAGATGAGATCGTGGGGGATGGGATCTAGATCGGTGATGCGCAGCGAATACGCCACCAGTGAGCCGGCGCCGCTGCCGCGACCGGGACCCACGGGGATGCCCT
>CAYHNK010000117.1:0-12685 GCA_964357695.1 uncultured Bdellovibrionales bacterium
GTCGCCCCGCTGGCGATGGAAGCTTCGTCTGCCCAGACCGTCACCGTCGGGGCGGAGCCTCCCGCATCGGCCGTGCCGTCACTGCACCCTGCGAGCAGCAGCAGGCCAAGCCACAGTGGTGGCAAAGCGACGAGCGGCGCCATGCGCATCGCACCGATGCTCGACGAACACTCTTTGCTCTGGGACATCCATTTCTCCTCGAAGATTTGCACGTAGCGGCTACGGCGCGACCTCGAACGGAACGCCCGCGCTCGTCATGACCGTCTCGTCGCCCTGAGCGTCAGGCGCCACGATGCGGTAGTACACGCGCTGGCCGTCGGTGCTCGGCAGGGTCAGCACGTGGATGCGCACAGGCGAGGCGTCTGTTGCGCTCTGGCCCAAGGCGGCGGTGGCCCCAAATTCCACGCGCGCCTGGCTGGGCTCGTCCGTGGCGAAGGTGACCACCACACGCCCCGCGCCGTCGCGTCCGTGCGTGACCTGGCTGACGAATACACCGCGGTTCGCGGCGAGCATGGCACGGGCTGCCTGCTCGTTCTTGCCGATCGCCCACCACAGGCGCACCGCCGGGCCGTCGGCGCCGGCGAAGATCGCCTTGAACACATACTCGGGCGCGGTGCCGTCATAGACGCGCTCCTCGGCAACCACCGGGGCGCTAGCATCTGCCACCATCACGTACCCTGCCGGTAGATCATACACGTCGGCGGCGCGCACCGTGGCGTCGCTCACCCAGTTGGCACGAAACTGGTGACTCGTCCCGTCGCTGGTCGTCGCTACGTCTTTGATCCAGAGAATGTCGGCCGCGCGATCGTAGTGCACCTTGCGCGTCCAGAACACGTCGTAGGCAAGATCGTCGAAGGGGCTCATGGTGTCGATCGCCGTCTGCGGCGACATGTCCATGAGGAACGTGTCGGCATCCAACCACTCCGTGTGGCCGTGCCGCAGTCGATCGATCTCGGCGTTCTGAGCGTAGTAGCCGCGCTCGCCCTGGTCGTCGATGAACAGCGTGTTGTTGACGTGCGGATCGCGCGTGAGAAAGTCGTAGGTGTAAGTCGAAGGCCCCGCCCCGAGCAGTACGGCACTGTCGGCGTGGTACTGCACGCCGCCATAGGTCGGCCGATCGTGAGAGCCTCCAGGACCGGAGCGCAGCCAGATGACACCGCTGCCGGGGCCCTTCTTCTCCCAGCTCTTGCGAATGACACCCACGCCGGCATTGGGCCAGTAGGCAGACAGTGGCCAGCCCGCCTCCTGGGGCGGCGTCGGGGCGACCGCACCCCAGTCGAGGAACTGCAACCATGATTCGTACGAGGTCAGCGGCGTGTTCCAGGTCGCCTCGTAGGTACCGTCAAACCGGATGCACGAGGGGTTGGCGTAGTAATGCCAGGCGAACACCGGGTCGCCGTAGCGATGTGCGTAGTGCAGCATGTAGGCGTTGGAGTAGTAGTTGATGTGCCCAAAGTTGCCGTGACCGGTTTGACCGGCGTAGCTGGCGAGCGAGTAGTCGCCCCACTCGCTCCAAGAGATTCCCTCGTCAAAGGTCAGCACGTAGGTCCAGTAGCGGCCCCAGCTATAAACGGCGCGGTCGAGGTGCGCGTAAGGGTCAAAGCCCGTAGCGTGGTAGACGATGTAGTGCAGCTCCGAGAGGTTCGCGGCAGCCCACAGCCCGTATGAGCCCGGCGTGGCCAGGATCTCGTCGTTGATATCGGACTGCGTCGGCCACTGTGCGAACGCTTGCGCGTCCCGGTCCCACACACCATTCGACGAATCGGCCTCAAAGAGCCAGCGCACGAGCTTTAGCCCCTCGCGCACGTAGGCGTCGGCGGCCGGATCGGTCCGGAACATCAAGCCCGATAGCAGCATGCGCGGCAGCGGCGCCCCGGCGTGACGGTACGTCCAGTTGTTGACCATGCGCCGGATGAAGTACCACGCCGAGACGGCCACCACCTGCTCGTAGACCGACTGGGCATCGGCCAAGAAGGCGGTGCGAAACTCCGTGCGCTCGTCCGTCGTCATGTACTCGTGCTGCACGTCGTAGACGAGCAGGGCTGTGTAGATATCAATGCCGTTGGCGCCGGGCAGCAGCGCCGTGCGGATGAAGTCAATCGACGCCTGGCTGCGCTCGCCGTGCAACCAGGCGGTGAGCGCCACGCCAACCGTTCCGCGACTGGATGACGTTCCCAGCTTTGCCGCCAGCGCCACGCGCTCAGCTTCCCTCACCAAAAGCACAGGGTGGATCTCCACAGTGTCCAGCTCGACCTCACACGTCGCGGAACAACCATCCCCCGGGGCGTGACTGCCGTCGTCGCACTGCTCGTCCTCCTCCACGGTGCCATTGCCGCACAGCGGGGCGACCGACGGCGCAAGCTGGCGATAGCACACCCAGCCGTTGCCGCTCAGACCGTCGGCGCAGACGCAGGTCGGCATTCCGGCAACGAGGATGCACTGGGCCTGTGGGGCACAGGCGACGGCGGCGCCGCACGCCGGGCACGCGAGGTCCCCGCCCGAACAATCCTGGTCGACCCCATCCCCGCAGACTTCCGCGAGGCCGGGATGCACGTTGGCTCCCGTCGCGACGCTGTCATCGCAATCGACATTGGACGCGTACCCGTCACCATCGCTGTCGACGGGTGCCGTATTGGGCGCCGTGACGGTACCGCTACCGCAGCCGACAGCCAGGCCAAGCAGGACTAGCGTACTGGTGTTTCGCATGACAGCTATCCTCCACAGGTTGCGTCTGTTGCGTCAAAACTCATCGTCAAAGCAGCAGACGTATGACTGCAAAGTCGTTGTCTGAGCCGTTCGAAGTTTCGCCAAAGGCGACGAGCCGACCGGCGGAGTCGACGGCCATCGCGTGGATCGCATCATCGTGACCGGCAGACAGGTCAATCAGCGCCTTGCCACCCACACCAAAACTCTCGTCGAGCACACCGTCGCGGGTCAACAATGCCACGGCGAAATCCCGGTCGCCTTGCGCATTCACCGCACCACCGCCGCAAACGAGGCGACCGTCAGCAAGAGAGACGAGGGAGCGGATCTCGTCGTCCGTGCCCATGGCGATGACGAGCTTACCCTGGTCTGCAAACATCGGATCGAGCGCGCCGCTCGCCAAGTAGTGGGCCAGCGCAAAGTGCCGGCCATCGGGCCCGGTGGCGTAGCCGCCGCAGACGCTCTTGCCGCCAGCTTGCGGGGCGACGGCGTTACAGAAGTCGGAGTCACCGTAAAAATCAGTCGCGATTCGGCCGGGCAGGTTGTGGCTGTCGGCAAAGGTCGGATCGAGCGAGCCATCGGCGAGCACGCGGGCCAGGGCAAAATCGAAGCTCGGCCCAGTGCGGTAAGCGTCCCCGGGTACGAGCAGGGTTCCCTCCGGGCCCGCGATGATGCAACCACCGAATTCTTCCGAACCGAACCAGTCGATCGACATGACCCCCCCCGCACCAAACGACGGGTCCGGAGCGCCATCCGACAACAAGCCACGTACCTGGAGGTCGAAAATGGAGGTCGGTTGACGGTGCTGGCCGGACACTCGCACGCTGCCATCCGCAAGCACCACGGCGCCGTTGATGATGTCTCGGTCGGCCCCCTCGTCGATGAGCTCGATGCCGCCGGTGCCGAAGCTCGCGTCGAGTAAGCCGCTGGGAAGCAGACGTGCCAAACCCGCGGCAACTGTTCCACCCGACGGGTCTCTTCTTTCGGCGGCGAGCAAAATGCGGCCGTCCGCAAGCATCCGAACGACTTTGGTCTCGTCATTCGAGGTGCCGAGATCCACGGTGGCAACTCCCGCCTCGGCGAAAGACGGGTCCAGGTTGCCGTCGTCCTCGAGCCTGACAGCTACCAGAGCACTGTCGGTGGTCGGTCCGGCCATGCCGCCGAGGATGACTCGGTCGTCCGGCTGAATGTCCATGGCCTGGCAGCTCCAGCTCACATTGTTGACAGCACCGACGTCGCGGGCAAAGAGGCCACCCTGTCCGAACGTGGCATCGACACACGCGGGGCCAAGCTCGGCGGCGCAAGATCTTCCCGCGTCTTCCAGCCAAAACGTCGAGCGAGAAAAGCAGCCCGCGCAGACAAGCGTCGCAGCGACACACAACGCTCCTCGCGCAGGCCCGCTCGAGCGCACGCCGCTGCCCGTGACGCGAGCAGCCGCAGAGCTTGGGGGGCGCCTCACTCGCATGCAACACCTCGGTTCAGTGATTCACGGCGCCCATATCGCGCGTACTCGTGTGCGGCACCAAGAAGAAGTCCGACCACACAGGGACCACTGTACCGGCGCCGATGGCGTAGCTCCCGGTGGTGATCTTGAAGTCTGAAGGACTCGCTGGCGGAACCCCAGTCAGGTTGGGTGACACGCCAGTATCGGTCGTGTTGTTCGACGCGACCGTTGGAGCATCCTGTCCGCCACGATAGAAAGTCCCGGTGACATTGGGCGCGTACACGATGTTGTTGATGACCGTGGTGTTTGTCGTGCCGGGGGCGATGGAGACGCCTTCCGTCGCCGATGTACTGTCGTTGTTGAAGACGGTGTTGTTATAGAGTCGCACGTCATGCGACGTCGGCGAGGCCGTACCCGCTTCCTCGACGGAAATGCCGCGGTGCCAGGTGCCGTTGGTCATATCGAGCAGCTCGTTTCTGACCGTGACGTCCTGCGCTTGGATCACCAGCATCGATAGGCAGCAACCACCGGGAGTCGCTGTGTACCAATTGCGCTCCAGGATAATATCCTGAAAGCGTGTATCGAAGTAGTTAGCATCGGAAGGCTGTACGGTTACCGGCTGCGCGGTATCCCCCGAAATGAAGTGATTGTCCGCAACGACTGTCTGCGAGGTCAGAGCGGAGTAACTTCCGTACGGAAAGAGATCGGGAATGCACTGCGCCGTGCCGGTGGGCTGGTTACAGTTGTAGTCGGTAAATGAGACCCCCCTCAACGTAAACGCTTGTTTGGTTGGCGCAGGGTTGTCAAATGTATTGTTGCTGACGACTGCTTTGGCCGCGTGCTGGATGCGCATGACGTGCTCCGCCCCGGTGCTGTCGTTGGCGAGATTGCCTAGGATCGCGAAGTGATTGCCGGAGACAAACGCAACGCATTGACCCGCCCCACCCACGGCCCTGTTTAGGGTGCAGTCCACGATGGTGTTCTGCTCAAACACGTGAATATCATAGGCGTCGGCGTAGTATTTCAGGAGCGCGATATTGAACATGACGAGGCTGGCCGCGTCATGTATGTCCAGGCGCAACAGCGTCGTCCTGTCCAGATTGCCGTTCGCCGAGAACCCAGTGATCGCCGGGTCGGATTGCCCGTCCAGCTCGAGGTCCATGATGCGCCAGTCTTCCATCGTCGTCGAGGAGGGCGTACCCACAAGGACGATGGTTCCAGTGCCGGCGCCGGCACGAAACACGGGCCGCGCCCCTGTGCCGTACATGCCGATGAGCCCGGGTCCGGTCACGCTGACATCCACGCCGGTCGTGCCCGTAAAGACGTCATCGTGCTTGAAAAGGATCCTCTTGTGCGTGGCGACATGGTCGTTCACGGCCGCCCCGAACTCCGGCTGCGTGGCCACGTCAGCACCCGTTGGGCAGCCGTCCACACCCGCGACAGGCAGCGTGGTTGCCCCGATGCAGATCGTGCTCGTCCCCGCAAAGACGACGTCCGGATCTTCGACGACGATCTGCGTGCAGCTATTGGCCGCCGTGTTGGTCTCGTCGGTGACGGTCACCGACACATAGTAGGTACCGGGCGTCTCGTAGACGTGCGCCGTCACCGGACCCGTCGCTTCGTTGCGCTTGCTGACCCCTGCTCTACTGCCCGTGCTCCACGTCGTGCCACTGACGGGTGAGCCGACCGGATCGCCAAAATCCCACCGGTACTCGAGCTCGTGAAACGGCGCGGTTGTCGCGGTCGCCGTCGTGCCGGTGGCATCGAAGAACACCGACAACGGCGCGACGCCGCTCAGGCGACTCGGGACGTTGCTCAGGGTGATGGCGCCCGAGGTCCCGGTCTCGGTCGTCATGCAGCCCGAGCCGATGTAGACCGTCACGGTCTGGCTCGCGCTGCCGCCGTCCATGCCAGTGCACGTCACCGTGTAGGGTGTCGCCGTAAACAGGGCCGGGGTGGAAAAAGAGCCAGTCGTGCCGCTGCCGCCGCCGCCGGGTGACGTGCAGGTCGCACTGTTGGTTGACGACCAATGGATGGTCGTCGTCGCCCCGCTGGCGATGGAAGGCGCGTCGGCCCACACGGTCACGGTCGGCGCCGTCGCACTCACGCACGCACCCGCTTGCCAGACGTCGGCGCAGCAATAGCCGGTCGTCTGCACGGCGCCGCCGCAAAGACAACTGCCCGCGACTGCGCCCGCAATGCAGGCCGAGGGCTCCGGGTTGGGCGCTCTCACGGTGGCATGGTCGCAGCCAATCGTCAGGGTAAGCAGGATCAGTGTACTGGTGGTTCGCATGCTAGGTATTCTCCACGTCATCGCGCCACCCACGATTCGCGCAGCTGCCGCGCTTCGTGAGCCTCCGACGCACCGGGGGCTTCATCGAGCACTTCTTGCAGCAACCGCCGCGCACCCGCCAAATCGCCCAAGGCGTGATAGGAGCGCGCGAGACGCAGCTTCACCGAGGGTACGAGCGCTTGCGCCGTGATCGAGCGCAAGAGCTCCTCTAGAAGCTTTGCAGCGGCGCGGTGATCCACGAGTCGTTCTTGAAGAATGGCCGCCGCGAGCAGGCGCGCGCGATTGCTACTTGCGGGCTCGCCCTGCGCGATGACCGTACGATAGGCGTCAACGGCTTGGTCGAAGCGCCCCTGCTTGCGCAGACAGTCGCCGAGCAGCGACCAGGCCTCGACGTCCTGCGGGAAGGCGGCCACGTGCGGCCGCAATGCCCGTTCCGCGTCGTCGTAGCGACCGGTTGTCACCCAGGTCCGCAACGAGTCGAGATCCAAGGCGTCGTGCTTTGACTCGAGTCGCGATGGCGCGCCGCTCGCACGCGTCGTGGGGGCTCGCGGGGGCGCAGCGACAGGTTCTTCGGGAGGCGTCGCGATGGCGGTGCGCTCATCAATCCCCGACAGGTGGGGGCGCCCCTCGGCATCGATGACGAGCTGCTCGCCCCCGTGCACGTCGATTTCACCTCGGTCGGCCAACGTGACGTGCACGCGGCCTTTGCGGACGCGCACAAGCTCGCAGTCGGTTGTCCCGCGTCGAACGGTGAAATGCGTGCCGGTCACATGCACGAGGCAACGCCCGCAGGCGACCGTGAAGCTGCGCGGCAGCGTGGGCGTGACCGCGAGGTGGACGAGCCCAGCATCGAGCCGTAGCTCCGTCGCGCGGTCGTCGGCGCGGACGATTTCGAGACGACTCGGCTCTCTCAGCTCGATGTCGTCGGACCCGAGACGCGCACGCAGTGTGCCACTCGTTTGCAGCACCGTGCCGGGAACGTGCGCCGGTTGCACATGGCGCGCTCCCGCCTGTTCGAAGACGACAAGGGACTGACCCTGTGGCGCCGAGACATTCGTGAGCACCGCGGCGTAGTACCCGAGCGCGACGGTGACCACGGCCAGCGCGCCCACTGCGATCGCCGGCGTCCACCCGCTGAGGCCCCACGCGCGCGACGAACTGGTGCGGCGAGAGGTGGCCATCACGAGCTGCGCCACCGCCGTCCGGGTAGGCTGCACCACACCGCGTGCCTGCGCCCACCGGGAGATCGCGCCCTCGATTTGCCGATTGGCCTCGACCTCTGGTCGGCAAGTCGGGCAATTGCCCGCGTGCTCGGTGAACGCCGCACGCTCGGTTGGCGTTAAATCGCGGTTCAAGAAGGCGTTGAGCGCATCGCAGGGATTCATGGCTCCTCCTGCTGGGCAAAGATCGACAAGGGCGCACCGACGAGCTGTCGGCGAAGCACCTGTCGGGCACGAAACAGGCGCGTGGCGACCGTCGCGCGGCTGATGCCGAGCGTGCGCGCGATGCTGGCGGTGTCGAGACCTTCGACGACGCAGAGCAACACCACCTCGCGATGGTCCGCAGAGAGCGTCGTTAGCGCGGCGGCGGTGCGGTCCGCCTCGCGGCGCAGCTCGATCTTGTCCTCGAAAGCCCCGGTCGAACCGTTCGTCGTCGGCTCGTGCAGGAGCATCGCCAAGCGTGCGAGGCGAAAGCGCCCGCGACGGCGCACGTTGCGCAGCTTGTGGCGGGCAATGCCGCAAATCCAGCCCTTCAGGTTGCCCTGCTCACGATAACGACTGGCGTGGCTCCATACCGTCATGAAAACGTCCTGACACAAGTCTTCGATTTCGGCGCCCGGCAGCTCCGGCGCCCAAGCCCGCAACAGGCCGTGCGTCATGCGCCCGTGCCTTTGATACAGCTCTCCCAATGCCTGCGCGTCGCCCTTGGCCGTGCGCTCGATGAGCTCCACGTCCGAGCGCGCCTCGCTTCCGGAGGTCACGACCATCTACCTACTCCATGTCGCGAGCACGAAAGTCATTCCCATCGACCTACTCGAGGTCGAATGAGAAAAACGCTCCGGCCGAAATTTGCCAGTCATATCGAGGGGTGAGGAGCACTCTGTGATCGTCCGAGCGACTCCTCATTTCCTGCTGACGCCACCGCAGGCCCGCCTCGCCTCCGAGCGTGAGCCCCAACGGCCCGCCAAGGCCAACGCGTAGCTCCTGAGGCAAGGCGAGCCGGGGAGTGACGTAGGAAACGCTCTGTCCAGTTGCGTTACCGTCACGCACACGCAGCCACTGCGCCTCGAGCTCGACCGCGAGACAGGGTCGCCACTGTAGGCGCGCCTTGGGCATTGGCTCATAACAGCTCACCGCGCCAACACGCCCGCCTGAGCCGGAGACCTCGCGACCCGATGGCTGCCCGTAGCGTCCTAGACGAGCGCTCGCGCGCAGACCGGCCGAAAATGACGGCGCCTGCGAGATCGTGCGCTCAAGCTTGAGGCCGATTTCGCCCGTAACCGCCGAGCCAACGTGACGCATGAGAGCGTCACTCACACCGGTCCAGGCCGACAGGACGTACGCGGGGTCGGGCGATGGCGCCTCGACCGGTGATGACGCATGCGGTGGTGTGCTCTTTTCTCGCCACCGACGCGCCAAACGGTCGAGGTCGTCGGTCAGCGCCTGCGCTGGCGGCAACCATTCGCGCACGAGCAGCGCCATGGTCATGAGGCCACCAGCATCTGGCGCACCGTCGTACTCGCTGAGCATCGCGTGGCCACCGAGTACGACGAGTAAGCTCAGGTGCGCCCGACCGTCATCGCGCGCGCTCAGCCACACGGCCGCCGTGGCGCGGCGCTGGTCGCGAATTGTCTCGGCCTCCTGCACGCCGTTGGGCAAGCACAACGACAGCGGCACCTCGTCGGCCTCATCGACGGCGTAGTCCTCAATCACCAACCGAAGCTGCACCGCCAGGGCAACGCTCTCATTCGTCAGGCAGGCAGGCAAAACGATCAGTGTGGGTGAAGACACGCTCGGCGGGGGCGTCGTCGGTAGCGTACTTTCGACTGCTCCCGATGGCTGGGCGCAAAGCGTCGCGACAAGCCAATGGAACGGCATCATCGCGATTCGATAGCAGCAATGCGCCGGATGCAAAAGCGTCGCGGCCCGGCGCGGCATCCGGGAGCAGCGCGATGTCGAGTCCATCGGCACGCCACGCGGCCGCATCGCCGCTACTGCTGGCGCTGGTCTTTGTGCAGGTGCAGCTCTCTCGCCATATGCTGGAACGTGAATACGGGCTCCAGTGACCTCCTCACGGCACACCGGACACCGGCACCGACACGACCGCGTCCGGCGACGACGTATCGAGCCACGCCGCCGCGGCGACGAAGGCCAACGTCATCACGGCCGCCGCGACCCAGAAAGGCGCGCCCACGCCCACGAGATCGTAGGTCACCCCGGCGATGGGCGGACCGAGCACCCGCGCAAGCGCCGTGAGCGAGTGTGCAAGCCCAAGCACGGCGCCTTGACGGTCGCGCGGCGTGCGACGCGAGAGCAGGCTGGTGAGCGACGGGCTCAACAGGCCCTGACCCACGGACACGAGCGTCGTCATCGCCAGCAGCATGCCCCAGCCCCCAGGCGGGGTGAGCGGCAAGAAACCGAGTCCGATAGCGAGCAGCGCCAGGCCACCGAGCACGAGCCGTCTCTCGCCGTAGCGTCGCACCGCCGGCCCGATACCACCGCCTTGGATGATCACCATGACGACGCCGATGTAAGCAAAGACGCGTCCCGCGGCCCGCGCATCAAAGCCGAGTCGGACACTACCAAACAGCACGAAGATCACTTCGAGCATGGAGAAGGCAAATACTTGCAGAAACGCCAGCGCGAGCAGCAGCCCGAGCCCGTCGATGGTACGTGCGGCCAGAAAGCGGGCGCGCAGGCTCTCGCCGCTGTGACGCCGACGCCTCTCGGGCGCGAGACTCTCGGGCAAGAATCGCCACGCGGCAAGAAGGTTCAAGGCGCCGAGCGCGGCAGCAGCGAACGCGGGGACACCGAAGCCGAAGACGCCCAGCTCGCCGCCGACAAACGGGCCGATCACAAAACCGATGCCAAACGCCGCCCCCACCATGCCCATGCCCTTGGCCCGGTTCTCCGGCGTCGTCACATCCGCGACGTAGGCGTTGGCGACAGAGATGTTGGCCGTGAATGCACCGGCGGCAAGCCGCGCGAGCAGCAGCCATACGTAGCTGCGCGCCAGACCAAAGCCGATGAGCGCGATGACGTTGCCGGCAATCGACACGAGCAGCACCGGGCGGCGTCCGATACGATCGGAGAGACGTCCCCACATGGGCGCAAAGATGAACTGCATGAGCGAGTAGGAGGCGAACAACAACGTGACGAGCGTGCCGTTGGCGCCAAATTCCTTGGCGTACAAAGGCAAGAGCGGAATGATCACACCGAAGCCGATGAGATCGAGCGTCACGACAGCAAAGATGACAGCCAGCGGCGACCGATCACGCACGATACGTCCCCTCCCTACACCCCGCGGGTTGCGGGGTCCCAAATGTGCTTGTGCAACTGTAGCTGAAAACGCACCGGCAGCTTGTCTTCGAGGATCCACTCGACGAGCTCGCGCGGCGCCACGGCGCCAAACACCGGACCGACAAGAACCGAGCAGCGCTCGGACAGACGGTGCTCGGCGATGAGCGTGCGTGCCCACTCGTAGTCCGCGCGGTCACCGACGACCAGCTTCACCTCGTCGCAAGGACGCAAGAGTGCAATATTGGCGTAGCGGTTGGCGGCGAGCTCCCCACTCGAGGGTGCCTTGAAGTCGACGATGCGCACGACGCGCGGGTCTACCTCACCGATGTCGAGCGACCCGCCGGTCTCGAGCAGTACCTCGTAGCCGAGATCACACAGGCGCCGCATGAGCACCAACGCGAGCGGTTGCAGCAACGGCTCACCGCCCGTCACTTCGACGAGCGGCAGGCCGAAGCGCGCCACCTCCGCCTCGATGTCTTCCAAGCGCCACGGCGTTCCCTCGACAAAAGCATGCGGCGTATCGCAGTAGCGACAGCGCAGGTTGCAGGCGGTCGTGCGCACGAAGACGCAAGGCTGCCCGACGTGCGTCGACTCACCCTGCACCGAGGCGTAGATCTCGTGCACCAGCAAGGTGTCGGGCGCGAGCCCAGCAAGAGGCCGCAGTCGTTTCGCGCGTAGTGATCCCATGACGGTCGCCTGCCGCAGGCGCTACGTTCCTTCGTTGCCGCCGGAGGGAGCCGACCCGCCACCCTCATCCGCCGGAGCGCCTGGGCGACGACGACGACGTCCGCGGCGGCGGCGCTTCTTCTGCGGCCCCTCCGCGTCGACGACTCCTGGACTTGGCGCAGCCTGCACGGGCGCAGGAGCCGCGACGTCAACCGGCCTCGTCACTTCATCGGCGGCAAACTCAGCGTAAACGCCGTCGTTCAGTTGCACGCGCACGCGGCGCGTGAGCACGTTGACGTCCTTGACGCGACCCTCTCCGGAGGGCGTGATGATGCGCTTGCCGACCTTGGGCAGGGTCCTGCGCTGCTCGTGGTAGAGCTCCTGCTCGTACTCGAGACAACAGCGCAGCCGCCCGCAGAGCCCCGAAAGCTTCTGATTATTGAGCGCCAGGTTTTGATCCTTGGCCATGCGGATCGAGATCGGCTTGAAGGCTGGGATCCACGTCGCGCAGCACAGCTCCCGACCACACAAGCCAAATCCGCCTGTGTGCCGCGCCGCATCGCGTACGCCGATCTGTCGCATCTCGATGCGCGTGTGGAAGCGCTGCGCAAGATCTTTGACGAGAGCGCGAAAGTCGACCCGATCGTCGCTCTCGAAGTAGAAGACCGCGCGGGTTCCAGCGTGTGCGATCTCGGCGCCGACGAGCTTCATGGGCAGCTTGAGGGCGCGCAGGCGCTCGTTGCAGAACTGAAAGGCCTCGAGCTCGCGCACGCGATTGTGCGCCGCGGCCCGCACGTCACCCTCGGTGGCGATGCGCACGACCCGGTGTGTCGGCGTGCGCTCATCGGCCCGCCGCTCAAAGATCCGCAGGACCTCGCCCATTTCGGCGCCGCGATCCGTCTCGATGACCACGCGCATCGCCCGCCGGATGGGCAGATCGGCAGCGTCAAAGAGCCCGCTTTCCCCCGGGACGCCAAGGCGCACGATGACACTGCGCCGCGATTCACCCGACACGCCACCCTGAGGCGCGTCTATCACGTCGACACTTGGCGCCGCCTG
>CAYHNK010000118.1:0-12595 GCA_964357695.1 uncultured Bdellovibrionales bacterium
ACGTCAGTCACCGGATTCCCGCCATGGGTTGTGCTCAACGGCACGATTCACCTGAGCGACGCGGCGTCGGCGGCGGCACAGGCTTCCCTCACGGCCGCGAAGAACCTCTTGATCGCGAGGCCGTGCACAACGGGGCCGGTCGGTGTCACCGACATCGGCAATACCACCGTCTTGCCAGGCAAGCATTGCTACAGTAGCTCGCTCGCCTTGACAGGGCCCGTGGTCCTCGACGCGCAGGGCGACCCCGCCGCGGAGTTCGTGTTCATGATCGGCAGCACGTTGACCACCGCGGCCGGTGCTTCGGTCAGCCTGATCAACGGTGCGAGTCCCTGCAACGTCTACTGGCAAGTCGGCAGCTCAGCGACACTCGGGGCCGCCACGTTCTTTGTCGGCAATATCCTTGCCTACCAGGACATCACCGCGATCACGGGCACGAGTATCTCGGGTAGAGCACTGGCGAGTATCGGCCAGGTGACCCTGGGCACGACTGCGGTCAACGCCCCGCTCGAGTGCGTTACGGCTCCAGGTACCTCGGAGACGCTGACGTTCACCGGCACCGTGACCTCGCCGGGTACCTATTGCAACGAGATCCAGGTCCTCTCGTACAGCAACACCACCCAGACGTGGACCCCGGTCGATCTCGGCGCCGAAGCGTGCTTTACCGCCGTCGAATCGGATGTGGAGATCATCAAGGACTTTGTGGCCGAGGACAACACGACGAGTCTCGGTCAGTCTGTGACCGTGGCGCGGGACGTGCCGGCCAGAATGCGCGTGCGCGTCATCAACACCGGTACCGGTGACGCGTCGGTCATCGACGTGCAGGACGCCTTCACCGACGCAATGTCGAGCGGCGACCTCGCGAGCTACCGTCTCATCAGCCTGTCATCGGGGACGCTGAGCGACAGCGACGGCAACGGCAACGATGACGCCTTTGACAGCGCCATCGGCACGCTGAGCTACCTCGCGCCCGGTAACGTCGCGACGCTGCTCTTTACGGTCGCAGCCTCGGTGGATGGCGAATACTGCGACACCGCGACGCTCTTTGACGACGACGTGGACATCGGCAGCGACAGTGCGTGCCTCATCGTGGCGACGCCGGAGCTGACGATCACGAAGTCCGATGCACCTGACAGCGTGCTGCCCGGCGCCAACTACACCTCGACGATCGTCGTCGAGAACGTGGGCAACGCCACGGCCTACAATGTTAGCATCAGCGACGTTCTCGGCCTCAATGCCGCGGTCAGCGTTCGGGCTATCTATGTCAGCTCGAGCTTGGGCGGTGCCGCCGGCACGCTGGCGAGCAACACGGTCACGGCCCCCGCGGTCGACATTCTGGCTGGTGAGGCTCTGACCTTCACGGTCGTCAGCCGCATCCCGCTGGGCGCAGCCAGCGGCACGTATTGCGACACGGCGACGGTCACCAGCAGCAATGCGCCGACCCAGCAGGCCTCCGATTGTGTTACGGTCCCGGCCTACTCGGCTCTCCAGACGCAGCTCGTCGACCTGCAGGATCCGGTCGCCGTAGGCAGCACCATGACCTATTTCTCGGTCCTCTTTGTCGAGGCGCTCTCGAACGAAGGCGTGAGCAACACCGAGATCATCTACAGCTTCGGTCTCACCAACCCGACCCCGCTCGGCGGCGCCGGGGAGCTCGAAGCGGTGTCGACGAGTGTCTATCTCGACAGCCATCCGGTGCGTGACCCGATCACGGGTCTCGTTCTTTCGGATGCGTCGAGTCCCACCGCCGTGCTGCTGACGGAGGGTGCGAGTGCCGACTACACGGTTGACGACAGTCTCCCGGGCCGGCAATTCATTCAGATGGCTGCGGACGTCATTTTGGCGCCCAACACGGCGCTCTACGTTGTGCATGTGGTCCTGGTCCCAATCGGGACACCAGCCAACCATCTGTACACGACGAGCTACATCTGGGATTCGGATGGCTTGATCTCGGGCACGCACTACGAGGCGAGCTCGTCCGAGCCGACGACCGTGCTGCCGTAGCGGCGGTCAGGCACCGCGGGTGACCGCGGACAGATAGAGGATAGAGAAACCCACGGGGGGTAGCTCCCGTGGGTTTTTTTGCGCCCAGGATCTGCCCGAGGCTGGCACCATGATTGCAGCGTCATGATCACGGTCGTTGGGAGCCACGATGATCACGGTCCGCGGGAACAAGGAGCGCCGGTACGACGGACGCCGCAGGTGCGACGTGTGGCTCACGTTCTCGCCGCATGACCGAGCAGACCCGCTGCGCGACGGCTTTGGCAGCATCGAGGCTTTCGAAGAGTACCGCCTGCGCCCCGGCGCAGCCATGCCGGCGCGTCCACTCCACGAGGCGGAAATCGTCACCTACGTGGACGAAGGCGCGCTCGCGTACCAGGATTCACTCGATCGCTCGGGTGTCATTCAAGCCGGGGAATTTCAGCGCCTTGGCGCCGGACGCGACCTTCGCCATCGGGAGAGAAACGCCTCGCGAACCGACTCGGCGCGCGTTTTCCGTGTGTGGCTGCGACCGTCAGTCGCGGGACACACGCTCGCCTGTGAGCAGACACGCCTTAGCACGGCGCAGCGTCGGGACGGGCTCTGCGCCGTCGCCTCCGTCGACGCGGCGAGCGGCCGCTTGCGCCTGCAACAGGACGCTGCCATGTACTCGGCGCTGCTGCATCCCGGGCACCACGTGGTCCACGAGCTGTTGCCGGGGCGAGGTGCGTGGCTCCACGTCGTGCAGGGAGAGGTCAGCCTCGATGACATCATTCTGACCACGGGGGATGGCGCCGGCATCACGGCTGAGCGCGCGGTTTCGCTGACGGCGAGGGTCGAGACGTCGCTCCTATTGTTGGACGTCCGTGAGCCATCGCCAAGTCCCGCCAAGGCTAGGCGCGCGCAGCCCTTGCGCGCTCAAGGCAGGGGCGTCGTGCTGACGGGCCTACCCGCCCCGGCGGACCCTGGACAGTCCTGACCGGGTGCGGGTGGTTCGTTGGTGTATTGCTAGGGCTCGACCACGGTGTTGCCGTCGAGGCTGACCGCCGTCTGTGCCAGCAACCTGCCGTTGACGGTGGCGCCTGTACGCAGGGTGATCGCTGTTTGCGTCAAAATGACGCCCTCGCAGTGTGCCGTCGTGCCGAGGTCCACGAGGCCGGCGACCTGCCAAAAGATGTTCTGGGGCAGCGCGCCACCTGAGAGGACGACCCGCGCGCCACTCTCCAGGGTGAGATCTTGGGCGATCTGGAAGATCCAGAGGTCGTTCGAGTCGCCGCTGAGTGTCACATCCGTCGGGATGAGCAAGCCGGTGCCCCACTTGTAGATACCGGGCTGGAGAGTCCTGCCGCCGATGTTGCCGGCGCCGAGCTCGGTGACGTCGGGTGCGCGCCCCGCAGCATCGGTGAACGCTGTCTCCATGGCGCCGACGGCCGCGGTCAAGTTGGCGGGCGTGGGTGGCGCGTAGCCGGGCGCGTACACCTTTCCAGTGACTTCCGGCGTCGTCGAGAACTCATTGGACGCATCCATCGTCAGCGGCAGCCCGGTAATGTAGGTGGCCTCCGCGGGGCTGACGCCGATGTCCCCTGTGATGGCGGAGGTCGGCACGTTGGCGATGCCGCTCTTGGCCAGGATCACAAAGCTCCCTGCCGCTCCAAGACTGGGGGCGCCCGGCGCGTGGGTGTCATCGTCGGAATCGCCGCAGGCCCCGGCGAACGACAGCAGAAACAGAAAGACCAATCCCGTCCTTGGCAAATGTGATTTCAAATTCAACATGACTGTGACTCCGTGACTCGTGTTGTCTGACCGTGGATACGGACAGCGCGACCCGCCGGTGGCGGCGTGCCCCGTGCGCCCGAACAAGCACTTTTCGGGCCACATGTCGGTCATTGACGAGATCAAGTACTTGCGTCGAAATGGATAAGGAAACAGGGGCGCGGTGAGTCACTATGAAGCGCCGTGCGTTACGGCGTCGGTTGATCAGGCCGCGTGCAGATCGGAGTCTTTGAACACGCTCTTGAGCTTGCGCATGACGTTGCTCTCGATCTGGCGGGCCCGTTCACGCGAGATGCAAAAGTGCTCGCCGATGGCTTGCAGATTTTTGGGCTCGTCGCACAGCAAGCGGTGCCGCACGATGTAGCGCTCCTTGGC
Organism: uncultured Bdellovibrionales bacterium; assembly: GCA_964357695.1. GTDB lineage: Bacteria > Myxococcota > XYA12-FULL-58-9 > XYA12-FULL-58-9 > CAYHNK01 > CAYHNK01. The sequence goes on from CAYHNK010000118.1 coordinate 4,126, forward strand.
GTTGAGCGTCCGCATGGCATCGTCGACGCGACGGCGCAGCGCCCTGCGCGTCTCGGCCACGCCCAGCGTTTCTTCCTGGTCGACGCTCGGATCGACGAGCCGATCGACATGGGTCTGCCGGGCGTCACGGTGGACCTCGACAGCGAGCGAAAGGTCACGGCCCGACATGCGCATCTCCATATCGACGAGCTCATGCGCCGTCACGTGCAGCTTCTTCGCGAGATCGAGCGCCGTCGCTACTTCGCCCGGGCCAGCTTCGCGGTTGGCTCGCGCGCGCTCCGAGCGCAGCTTGAAGAACAACGTGCGTTGTGCCCGGGTCGTGCCCACCTTCACGAGCGACCACGAGTGCATGATGTAGCTCTGCATGTAGGCGCGGATCCACCACAGCGCGTACGAAATCAGGCGATGGCCGCGGGTCGCGTCGAACTTCTTGACGGCGATCATCAGACCGATGTTGCCCTCTTGAATGAGGTCCAAGAGTCCAAGGCCATAGCCGCGGTACTGGTAGGCGATCTTCACGACAAAACGCAGGTTCGACGCCACTAATTCTTGCGCCGCCGTGAGGTCGCCTTGCTGCCGATAGCGCTCGGCCAAGGCCCTTTCGGCTTCCCGTGTGAGCAGAGGTCGCCGACTGATTTGCGCGACGTACCGGTCGATCGATTCGCCGCTCGGCGTGGTCGTTGCTGGCACGGTATCCCCCCCTACTTGGCTGTGCGCGTTCTCCCGGTCGAAAGCATCTTTCGAGCCGATCAAGAAAATAGACTGATATCAATTATATACGGCGAAGACCGCTTTCTGGCGAGGCGTGTGCAATCATTTTGAATGCCACGATTGTTCATTGTGAATGATGTGGTTGCCCCCACCAGCCCAATACCCGCCGCTCGTCGCTGGCGTCTGTGTCCCCTTGGCTGACTGCCCTGCTGTCGCGGTTCGCCGAGACGATGACTTGAACTACGCCTGCCCCCACTCCCACGAGTGCGCCGCCGCCGGTCCACCAGGCCAGGTTTACGGTGTGTCGATGGTCGGGGTCCTGAATCAAGTAGAGTGCGCCGCCAATGAGAAAGCCGACCAGCGCGCCCCCCAAGGTGTTTCCGGCAATCGTCATCATGTAGTTGGAATCACTCGGCGCAGTCATCACGTTGACGTTCTTGCTGGTGGCCGCGAGCCAGGCGGCGGACGGAAATAACTGAATCGGTCCGCCGGCTGCTAGCGTCACCTCCGGCTCGGCGGCCGTAGGCTCGGTGCTGGCGGAGGCACCGCTGGCGGTCAACGAAGCGAAGAGCAACCATGAGGCAAAGCGTAACATGGGGATTCCTTTGGTAGAGGGGCACTTGGAGCTCAAGGTGCCCTGTGCGTTTCGGGTGCATCTTCCGCGCCACCCGTGGCCCGGCGAGCTCCATCACGGCATGTGGCTCGAATCATGCTCTCGATGCGCACTGACCGAAGGGGGATTGGACAATGACCGAGCGCCTTGCGCCGCTGTTGACCGCATTCGATCGTGTCGCCGCCGGCGACCGCAGCATCCACCTCGAAGAAGCGGGAAGCCAGGATCTGTGTTCACTCGCGCGCGGTTTCAACGAGATGGTGGACAAGCTCTATATTGCCGAACGCATTGAGCGCGCTTTTGGCCAATATGTAAGCAGCCAAGTTCTCGAGCGCATCCTCGCCCAGCACGGCGCCGTGCTGCTCACCGCCGAGCTGCGTACGGCCTCGGTGTTCTTCGCCGACATTCGCGGCTTTACGCACATCTCGGAGCGGCTGCCGCCGCCGGTCGTGGTTGATCTTCTCAACCGCTACCTCGAGCAAATCGTGCCCGTCGTCGACCGCTACCACGGCTTTTTGAACAAGTTCGTCGGCGACGCGGTCGTCGTCGTATTCAATGGTCCTGTCGATCAGCCTGATCATCCCGAGCGCGCCACGTGCTGCGCGATTGCCTTGCAGAAGCTTCTGGTCCAACTCAATGCCAACGGTCTATTCGCGGAGGTCGGTCGGCTCGAAGTCGGCGTTGGTGTGGCGACGGGGCCGATGCTGTGCGGCAACATCGGCGCCAGGAGCCGGATGGAGTATACGGTGATCGGCGACACCGTGAACATCGCCTCACGCATGACCGGGCACGCGCGCGGCGGAGAAGTTTGGGTCACCGAACCGACCGCCCGACAATTGCCCTCGACGATTGCCGCAGTCCCCTACGAGGCGTTCAAGTTTAGGGGCAAGGAGCTCGCCGTCGTTCCGTATTGCGTGTGGCCTCCGCCGCAGCCCGGGCCTCTGCCGAGCGACGTGGGCTTCGACGTCTCGATGCGGGCCAGCAGCTTTCAGCGTGTCGCGTGAATCGATCGGCTGCACGTAAAGCGTCCTATTACAGGTTTGGCCGCTGGGCGATCGCGCGAACGATTGCAGGAATATATATAATAATAGCAAATAGTTATGGTTGATTTTGAGCAGATGATCCTTGTCAGATCCATCAAGATGACTTAGCCTCTAAATCAACTTGAACCAGGGGGACAAGCATGCGCTCCGACGACCTGGATCACAGGGAGTTGCTTGAGTTGGACCCCGAACGTGGCCTCATCCAATTTGCGGGACAGCGTGCGCTCCTCATTGATGCGGTGGCGATGGGGCTGTTGCGCAAGTATCTCACCGACAGCTTCGGGCTCACCGCGGCCCGCGCCGTGCTGACGCAATTCGGTTTCGCCCACGGCTGGCGCATGGCCGAGGCCATAGAGACCGAGTTCAAGTGGGACAGCGACGAGGACTGGGGCCGCGCCGGGCCGCGCATCCATGCCCTCCAGGGTCTGTTCCGCGTCGAGTCGGATGGCAACGGATCTGCGTCCAAGGAGGGTATGATGGTCGCTGCCTCCTTCGAGGCGGAGCAGCACCTGCTTCATTTCGGCCGTGCGGACGCGCCGGTGTGCTGGACGATCTGCGGCCTGACGAGCGGTTACATCTCCCGGACGACGGGCAAGGAAATCTACGTGCTCGAAGACCGTTGTGTGGGCAAGGGCGACGTCGGATGCCACCTGTTCGGGCGCACGCGTGAGGAGTGGGGTGACGAGCGCGCCGAGGACCTCGGCTTTTTCGAGCCCAAGCGCCTCAAAGAGTGTCTCGACGTGTCGCTCCACGACGTCGCGGAGACTTTGAAGGAGGCGGAGCGACAGCTTCGCCAGCACCGGCGAGCGCTCGTTCGTGTGGCGCGCGACGTCGACGAGCCCCTCGGCATCATCGCCAGGAACGCGGCGATGCGACAGGTGTTGGATCTCTCGCGCCGCGTGGCCAAGGTCGACTCCACCGTGCTTATCACCGGCGAGAGCGGCGTCGGCAAGGAACGGATTGCGCGCTTTCTGCACGAGGAGTCGACACGCGCGGCGGGGCCTTTTGTGGCCGTCAACTGCGGCGCCATCACAGAGACCCTGCTGGAGAGCGAGCTGTTTGGCCATGCCCGCGGCGCGTTCACCGGCGCGACCCAGGACCGACCAGGCCTGTTCGAAGCGGCGAACCGCGGTACGCTCCTGCTCGACGAGGTTGGCGAGGTCTCCCCGGGCATGCAGGTCAAGCTGCTGCGAACGCTTCAGGAGCGTGAGATACGACGCGTGGGCGAGAACAAGAGCCGACCGGTCGACGTGCGAGTCGTGGCTGCCACCAACCGCGATCTCGCTCGCGGGGTCGCTGGCGGTGGCTTCCGGCAGGACCTCTACTATCGGCTCAAGGTCGTCGAGCTGCATGTGCCGGCTCTGCGCGAGCGCCGCGAAGATATCTTGCCGCTCGCACGGGTGCTGCTCGCGGACGCGGCGTTGCGCATGAAACGCGAGATCTTGGGCCTGACCCCGGCCGCAGCCGATCAGCTCCTGCGCTACGATTGGCCTGGCAACGTGCGAGAGCTCGAGAACGGCATGGAGCGCGCTGTGGCGCTTGCCCGCTGCGGGCGCGTGGAGCTCGAGGATCTTGCGGAGGAGATCCGTCAAGCCTTTCCGGCGCCCGTCGCGGCGAGCGGTGCGGTGCGGTCCCTCGAGCAGGTCGAGAAGGAGTACATCATCGCCGTGCTGGAGCTCAACGGCGGCAACCAGACGCGCTCCGCGGCACAGCTGCAAATCGGCTCGGCGACGCTCTACCGCAAGCTCAAGAGCTACGGCATGATCGGCGCCCGGCGAGCAGGTCGGATGGGCCCCGCAGCATTTGCATGAGGTGATGCGTCAACCCGATCGGCGGTGGCACGCAGACGCAACGAGTGCCTCTCAGATACGCAGCGCGCTGCGCACATCGCCATCGTAGAGCTCGTCGAGGGCGTGGGCGGCGCGCTCAGCCGTTGTGCGCTGTGCGCCGGCCTTCGGTACTTGGATGAGCAGATGCACGAGCAGGTCGCCGGCCGCAGCGGCGCCCTGGGCGGGGACACCCTTGCCGCGCAAGCGCAGGGTGTTGCCGCTTTGTGAGCCCTCGGGGAGGGTGAGCTTGACCTGTCCGGTGAGCGTCGGCACGTCGATGCGCGCGCCGAACATCGCCTCGGAGATGGTCACTGGGACTTCGAGATGGAGGTCGCGCCCTTCGCGGCGCAGAAACGCGTGTGGCGTGATGCGCACGCGCAAGAACAGGTCGCCCGCGGGCGAGCCGCCGGCACCCGGCAATCCCTGACCGCCCAAACGGATCTTTTGGCCGTCCTCGACGCCGACCGGGATACGCACCTTGAGACGCGCCGTGCCCGCTCCCTTGGCGAGCGTGATCTCCCGCTCGCTGCCGAGCAGGGCGTCGCGCAGCGTCACCGTGATCTCCGACTCCACATCGCCGCCGCGCTGCGCAAACCCACCAAAGCCAGCGCCGCCGCCGTGCTTGGACTTGCGGCCACCCAACAAATCGCCGAGCAAGTCTTCGAGGTTGAAGCTAAAGCCACGGGCGCTCGAGCGGGTGGCAAAGTCGCCGAAGTCGGCGAAGTCAAAGCCGCCGAAGTCGCGGGCGCCGCCCGGCTGCGTACGCCATTGACGATAGGCGCGGGCCTTGTCCGGATCAAAGCCGATGCGCACCGCGTCCTCGCCAAACTCGTCGTAGAGCTTGCGCTTTTGCGGGTCGGAGAGCACCTCGAAGGCGGCGCTGAGCTTTTTGAACTTCTCCTCGGCGCTGTGGTCACCCGGGTTGACGTCGGGGTGGTACTTGCGCGCGAGCTTGCGGTAGGCCTTCTTCAGCTCGTCCGCCGTGGCGCTGCGCGAGACACCGAGAACATCGTAGAGATCGCCGCGAGTCATTCTGTGAGTTACCTTCCGCCAGAGTACTTAAGCACCTGGCGCGGGGCGCGCAAGCGCTGCCCTGGGCCCGTCGCCTCTTGATAGCCGTGCGGCGCTGTGGCTTAGGAGAAGCGCAAGGAGGATGTCCATGCCACGAATCGTTGTCATCGGCGGTGTCGCCGCGGGGATGAGTGCCGCGAGCCAGGCCAAGCGCCGCGAGCCCAAGGCCGAGGTTGTCGTCTTCGAGCGTGGGCCGTACGTGTCGTACGGGGCCTGCGGCATGCCCTACAACATCCAAGATCCGGCGCGCGACATCGAGGATCTCGTGGTCATCTCCCCCGAGCGCTTTCGCACGGAGCGCGGCATCGAGGTGCGCACGGGACACGAGGTCGTGGCCATCCTTCGGGCGCAGAAGAAGGTGTCCGTGCGTGCCGTCGAGACCGGCAAGGTGGACGAGCTGGCCTACGACGAGCTCATCATCGCCACCGGCGCCTCGCCCATGCGACCACCGCTACCCGGAATCGAGCTGCCCGGCGTCATGGTGCTGCGCGACTTGCAGGATGGTCGGGCGATGAAACGCTTCCTCGACGAGGTGCGGCCTCGCAGCGTCGTCGTCATCGGTGCGGGCTACATCGGCATGGAGATGGCCGACGTCTTGCGACAACGCGGCCTCGCCGTCACGGTGATCGAAAAGCTCCCGGACATCTTGCCCGGCTACGAGCCCGAGATCACCCGACAGGTGCGTGCGGAGCTTACGCGTCGCGGCGTCAGCGTCCAGGTGGACGTCGCCACGGAGAGCATCGAGCCAGGTGGCAAGCGCGACAGCGACGGCCTCATCGTGCGCACGAGTGCCGGGCTGCACACGACCGACATGGTGATCGTATCCGTAGGCGTGCGACCGAACGTGGCGCTGGCGCAGGCTGCGGGGCTGGTGCTCGGACCGACGGGGGCCATCGCTGTGGACGCGGAGCTGCGCACGAATGATCCACACATCTTTGCGGCGGGTGACTGTGCCGAGGCGCACCACCGCGTGCTGGACGCGCCGGCCTATGTGCCGCTTGGCAGCACCGCTAACAAACAGGGCAAGATCGCTGGTGCAAATGCCGTGGGCGCGCACGAGCGCTTCGCCGGCATCGTCGGCACCGCGGGCTTTCGCGTCTTCGACCTCGAGGTCGCGCGCACCGGGCTTGGCCAAAGCGACATCGATCGTTTGGGTCTCAAAGCGGTCAGGGCCGCCTCGACGCATCAGAGCAAGGCGCACGGCTACCCCGGCGCCAAGCCTTTGACCACGGTGGTTTTTGCCGAGAAGGGGACGGGGCGTCTTCTCGGGGCGCAGATGGTCGGCGCGGATGTGGTCGCCAAGCGCATCGATGTCTTTGCGACGGCGCTGACGGCGCGGATGGCTATGGACGCGATTGAAGAGCTGGATCTCGCGTACGCGCCGCCGTTCGCCCCGGTCTACGATCCGGTGCTCATCGCAGCGACGGTGACGCTCAAGGAGCTGGCCAAAGCAGGGCGCGGCTAAGAGCGCGGGAGACTTCGTATGGTGTCGCAACACGAGCTGCTCGCGCGCTTTCGCACCGAGTTCATGGGTCTTACGCGCGATGACGAGACTCTCACGCTTGGGAGTGGGCGCCAGCGTCGGCGACGCGTCTATCTCGACACCACAGCGACCGCGCTGATGCCACACATCGCCTGGGACGGCGTTGCGCACTATCTCGCAGCCGCCTCCGCCAACAGCCACACGGAGGCCCATCGGGCGGGGCGTGACACGACGCGGGCCATCGAGGATGCGCGGGCCGCGGTGGGGCGCCTCGTCGGCTACGATCCGCAGCGCGATGTCGTGCTCTTTGCCGCCAATGGTGCCACAGGGGCCATCAATTTCCTGGCGCGGGCGCTCTTCCCCCCCGAGCTGCGCACGGTCATCAAGCACTGTCCGAGCGGCCCCTCGGCCCGCATGCTGGAGGCGCTGTGCGAGGCGCTGCCCCAGGCGAGCCAGGCAACCGTGGATCGCCTCGTCGCGCAGCCCAAGGTCGTCACGACCGTGATGGAGCATCACAGCAACCTGTTGCCGTGGATGGAGGCCGTGGGGCACCATAACCTGCGCGTCGCGGGCGTGTGCCTGCCGGATGGCACGCTCGATCTCGCGCACCTCTCGCGCATTCTCGAGGAGGAGCACGGTCGCGTGCGTCTCGTCGCCGTCACGGGCGTCTCCAACGTCACCGGCATCGTCAACGATGTGCGCCGCATCGCCCGCCTGACGCACGCCGCCGGGGCGCAGCTGCTCGTCGACGGTGCCCAGTGGGTGCCGCACGATCCGGTGGCGATGCATAGCGGCGACGCCGACGAGTCGATCGATTTTCTCGTGCTCTCGGGCCACAAGATCTACGCCCCGGGCAGCCGCGGGGCGCTCATTGGCTCACTCGCCACGCTCGAGGGCTCGTGCTGCGCCAGTGATGTCGGCGGCGGCATGGTGGAGTACGTCAGCATCGAGGACTACGAGGTCAAGCACGAGGTGACGGCGCGCGAGGAAGCGGGCACGCCCAATATCCCGGGCTCCATCAGCATGGGGCTTGTGGCAGAAGTCTTGATGACGATTGGCATGGACACCCTTGCCGTCGCCGAAGCACCGTTGACGCGTCGCCTGGTCGCCTGCCTCGCGGAGATTCCCGGGATTACGATCTACGGCAGTACCGATGTGGATCGTGTACCGCGCGCCGGGGTCGTGTCGTTTGCGGTGGACGGCATCCCACACGGGCTCGTGGCGGCGTATCTGGATGACTTTCACAACATCGCCGTGCGCGATGGCTGCTTCTGCGCGCAGCCGTACGTCAAGTCACTGCTGGGGATTGATGACACCACGGAGAAGCAGCTCATCGAGGAAATTTTGCACGGCGATCGACGCAACGTGCCGGGTCTCGTACGCGCGTCGCTCGGCGTCTACTCGACGGGTGAGGACATCGAAGCTCTGTGCGCGGCCCTGCGAGAGCTGCGTGAGCACCACGCGCAGATCGTGCCGCTCTATCGCGCCGGCCTCGATGGTACCTACCGCCTCGTCGACGGCACGCGCCTGGCGAGCACCTTCAGCCTGGCGGACGAGGTGCGGCGGTGGGTGGGGTAGGTCTACCTCTGATTGGCAGGAGGCGCTCTCGGTACATGTGATGCGAGATAAGATAGAAATCCCGCATCGACAATGCGTGATTTACGGCGGGCGCAGATCCGATTGAGTGCCGACTACTTTTCTCCGCGTCCCTGAGGAGCCT
>CAYHNK010000119.1:0-12589 GCA_964357695.1 uncultured Bdellovibrionales bacterium
TGTGCGCCTGCAAGAGTGCGAAGATGAGCTCCTGCTTGCGCATGCCCGCCGCGCCCTCAATGTTGAGGTCGGCAGCGTGCTTGGCCAGCTCGGACGGCTTCTTCTTCTTGAGATCGTTGAGGTTGATGACGCCTTCCTTCATCATGAGAGATTGCCTCGAGCCCCCGCGCTAAGCCGTTCAGTGGCGCGGGATGCGGGACAGAAACAGCGGTACCTCGACTGGGAACGGCGATCTTCAGGAGCTGGTCGGGGTGCCAGTGATACTCGATTCCGATGCGGTGCGTTCATGCTCGGGCGCAACCCAAGCATTGGCCGCCTCTTTCGCACAGGGCGACGGAGCGCGTCAAGCAGAATGTGATCGCCAACAACAACTACGGCGTCGGCGGGTGCACGGTCAGGAGTGCCTGGCGCAGCCCGCTCGAGACCAGCACCTGATTGCTCTCGTCAACGATCACCGCCTCGATGTCGGCTTGGCTTTCCACGAGCGCCATGCCCGCCTCGGGGCCGAGCACGAACACCGCTGTGGCAAGCGCATCGGCCGTCACGCCATCGCGCGCCACGACACTCACCGCACGACAACCGCGCGCGGGAAAGCCGGTGCGCGGATCGAGGATGTGGTGATAGCGCACACCGTCGACTTCAAAAAAGCGCTCATAATCGCCACTCGTACCGATGGCCTGATCGCGCAAGGGCAGCATGGCGAAGTAGCCCTCGCCGCGAGGATCTTGCAGACCGACGCGCCAAGGCTCGGTGCCCTTTTGCCCGTGCACGGCAATGTCACCGCCGGAGAACGCCAACGCGTTGTCAAAGCCATGCTCGGCGAGCACCGCGAGAGCGCGATCGAGCGCGTAACCGCTGGCGATGCCTCCGAGCCCGACGGCCATACCCACGCGCGCCAGGCGTGCGGTCTTGTTGGCCTCGTCGAGCACGAGGCCCTCGTCGTCGACGAGCTTTTGCTGCTCGAGCACGCGCGGCACCTCCGGCGCCTTACGCGGACCGCCCGTGGGCGAGAAATCCCAAGCGCTCGACAATGCCGCCCACGTGACCGCGAACGCGCCGTGCGACAGGCGCGAAACCTCCTTGCCTCGTTGCAGCAACGCGAACGTCTCGGGCGCCACCGGCACCGCCGCACGCCCCGCCGCCGCGTTGAGTCGTGTGATGTCCGACTCGGGGACCCACTCCGACACCAGGCGCTCGATGCGATCGATCTCCGCGAAGGCCGCAGCAAAGGCCGCGTTGGCCGCCTGCTCGTCCGTGCCGAAGACCAGCAGCCGTTCGCCCTTGGCCGACCCCGGCCGCGTACCGGTGATCACGCGAGAAGCACCGCCCGTCGGCGGAGCCTCGCTCGCCATGACGGTGTGAGACAGCGCAACGACACCGAGAGCCATGAGCAGTGAGCGTGTCATGGGGGGCTCCTACCATCGGCGTCGGCGGCAGACAATCGCGGGGCAACGTCGGGGGCGCAGATCCGCAAAGTCGGGCTGACGAGAGCCGCGTCCCTGAGGAGCCGCCGCACAACTGTAGTCAAGCGCGGCCTTCGAGACGGCTTGCTGCGCAAGCCTCCTCAGGCACGCGGTTCGGGCGGCGGCGTCTCGAAGGGCGAGGCGGGTGTGGCCGCCCCGACGGCCGGGAACCGCACCCCAACGTCGGGCTGCACGAGCCGTGCGGGTCACGCACGACCATGCTACGCTTCAGCACATGGCGCGTGCATCAGCGTTTGTCCGTGTGGCCGTGCTGATGGCAGGACTCTCGTCGTTTGCCTGCCGTGGCTTTCTGCTGCTCGACGAGACGACCTACATCGGGCAGCCCTGCGTGGCGCCCGCCGACTGCGGCGCCGCGGGCACCTGCCTCGAGCAAGTCTGTGTGGGCGTGGTCACCGGAGCGTGGTGCGACTGCCCGTCGGACCAAGGCTGTCTCGACGGGCGTTGCGTCGGCGTCACCAACGACAACGCGTGCGAGCCTACGCGCCCGCAAGGAGCGTGTGCAGGCAACGCGGTCTGTGTTGCCGGGACGTGCGTGCCCATCACCGCGGCGAATCAGTGCTCGGCGCTCTTGCCGGACGGTTTGTGTCCGCCAGGCGCGGCGTGTGCCGACGGCCGCTGCGTCCTCATCGCCACCGTGGCGTGCAGCCGGACCCAGCCGTACGGCCTTTGCCCCGCCGGCGAGCGCTGTGCATCTGAAGGCGTCTGCGAGACTGTCCCCTGCTCACCGGAGCATCTTGCGGGTGCCTGCCCCATCGACCAAATCTGCAACGCCGGATCCTGCGAGCTGCTGCCCTGCGGTCCGCTGCACGTCCACGGCGGCTGCGACGATGGCGACACGTGCAGCTCCCGCGGCGCGTGCATTCCAATTGGCACCTGCGCGGTCGCAGCCGACTGCGGGGACTATTTCGCGTGTCGTGATTCGGTGTGCGTGCGTGACTACGACTGCGACGACGCGAATGACTGTCCGTTCACCGAGCACTGCGCGAGCGGCGGCCAGTGTCTGCCACTCGGCGAGTGCGTGCCCGGCGGGGACGTCACGGATTGCGACGCACTCGAGTCGTGCGCGAGTACCGGGCAGTGCATCGCTGAGGGAACATGCCTTGGCGACGAAGACTGCGACAACGTGGAGCGCTGCAGCCAAAGCGCGCCACGCACCTGCATCGCCGACGGGCAGTGCGCGGTGGGAGCAGATTGCCCGCCTGGCCATTTGTGCAACGCGCCCCTGTGCGAGGTCACGGGCACCTTGTGCACCTCCAACGAGGGCACCGCCGAGCTCGACTGTCCGGGCGGACAGACATGCTGCCCGCTCGCCCAGCGCTGTAGCAGCGCCGGCAGCTGCATCTACGCCGGGTCGTGCGTCGATGGCGGCGATTGCCTCGCCGACTATTTCGCCTGCAGCACCGATTACCAGTGCGTCGCGCTGCACGGCTGCGGCGAGTGCCTGTTGACCGATCGTTGCAGCACCGCCACGGGCGCGTGCCTGCCCGGGGGCACCACGCCGACGCGCTGCGTCACGGACGCCGACTGTCCGCCCGGTGAGCTCTGCAACGCCCGATACGAGTGCCAAGCCGATGCGAGCTGTGGCGCCACAGAGCCCGTGAGCGCCACCCGCGTCGAGCCCAACATGCTCATCGTGCTCGACCGTTCGGGGAGCATGAATCGCTGCATCGGCACGAGCACGCCCACGAGCACGCGCTGGAACATCGCGCGCACGGCGCTGACCGACGTGATGGCAGCCAACGCCACGAGTGTGTTCTTCGGGCTCTCGACGTATCCGTACTACTGTCCGGGCGCCACGGTATGCGGCACCACGACCTCGAACGACTGCAACGAAGGGTTGTGCACCAACAGCTGCGATTGGGTCGCCCGTTGCGGCAACCCCTGCGCTGCGTTGACGAACGCTGCCGCGTGCGCTCGCTTCCCGGGCACCTGTACGTGGAACGCCACCACTTGCGGCTGGCTCGGGGGTGCAGCAAGTGAAAGCGCCTGTGACGCCTTCGCCCCGTGCGCCTGGAGCGGTACGGCGTGCGCGCCGCGCAGTCCCTGTCCCACGCCGAACAATTGCGCCGGCGGTGATGTCGATGTCGCGGTCGGCCCAGGCCGCGCTGCGGCCATAGGTGCGGCCCTGGCCCCGCCTGACCCGACGCCGGGGCCCCAGCATCCGGGCGGCTACACGCCGACGGGACGCACGCTACGCAATATCGCGGCAAACCTCGGCGTTTTCGGGCTGCCGGATCCGTCGGACCCAATCGTCCGCAACAACTTCATTTTGCTCGTTACCGACGGCGACGCCAACGAGGACGGCGGCACCTACGGCGTCTGCGACGGCGCGGGCTACACCGCCGCCAGTCGTGTGAACTGTGCGCTCGCCCAGCTGCGCAGCCACTCGCCGTCGGTGCGAACCTTCGTCGTCGGCTTTGCCAGTGACGGCTCGCCCGCCAACCTCAATTGTCACGCTGTGCATGGGGGCACGTCGCGCTGCGCACCGCCAAGCGAGTGTCTCGCGATTACGGACACGGCCGCTTGCGGCGCTCGCCTCGGGTGCACGTGGTCGGGCTCTTGCAGCGGCGGCGTCGATGCTGACAACTGCGCGACGACCAGCGCCACATGCTACTTCGACGCCCAGGATGCCGCCGGCCTCTCGACGGCGTTCGCCAGCATCGCGGGCGAGGTGGCCTCGTGCACCTACACGCTGGCACAGGCCCCCGAAGCCGCAAACTATCTCTACGTGTATCTCCGGGACGGCGGCGGCACCGAGGTGCGCATCGAGCCCGGCCCCGACGGCTGGGCGTACGACATCGACAGCAACCAGGTCGCACTTCTCGGTTCGACGTGCGAGACGGTCAAGGCCGGGCTAGCCACGCCCAAGCTCTACATTGCGTGCGTGGGAGGAGGGGGCTGATGATCCAAGACAAACGGTATCGGTGCGGCTTGCGTGCGCGGGTGCTCGTCCTCGCGTGCGTCACGTGGCTGTTGCCGCCGACGGCCCGGGGCGGCGAAACCCGCACGTTCGCGGCGGGCAGTCTCGTCGTCCCGATGGACCTTGCCTACCAGGATCGCGGCACCTTGCAGGCCTACGGCCTCGTGTTTCAGCTGCTGCGACAGGGCGTACCTGTCGCGTGGGTGATCGCCCCCGACAAGGTTTGGCACGCGAAGGCGTGCAGTGACCCGACCGATAGCTGCCCGTGGGATTGCGCGGAGGAGGGCTCGGGCATCAAGTGCACGTATCCGACCGCTAGCCCCGACTTCTACGTCGGCGCCCGCGTCTTCTGGAACGGGTCGGGACAGCGCAACCCGGGCACGCTCATCGCGCAACACGGCTATCGCGGTGGCCCGTTTGTCATCGAGGCACACCACGCAGACACAGCCCGCACCATCGTCGACGCCTGGAATCAGCAGAGCCAGACGTGGGCACAGCGTGTCGTCGTTGAATACGTCGCCGTACACGAGGCCACGGCCGCCTTCGATAGCTACGTGGCCAAGGCGATGTTCGCCGCGCCCACCATCGCCGTCTTCTCCGACGGCAACGAGACCATCGCGACGTCGTATCTGCGCGCGGCCGGCATCAAGCAGTCAAATGGCAACGAGTTTCCGAACGTCAAGTGCGGCGTGTGTGGCCCCAGCACCGTCAACCCCGACATGCTCACCGTCGAGGCCGTCATGGGCCCCATGGGAACGTGCGGCGCCCCCAACGTGGATCACAAGAACGGCGCCTTGTTCACGAGCGATGGTGTGCCCGGCTACTGCCAAATCATGAGCATGCATTGGGACGTCGACAAGGGTCGCGAGAAAGTGCAATGTGGAGGCGCCAACTGCCCGGCGACGCAGGCGCTTTGCGCTGCAAACACGCCCATCACCTACCATGGTCACGAGGTCGTCGCCGAGGTGCGCTCGTTCCTCAACTACCCAACGCACCTGTTCGCCGAGTGTCAGGCGGTCAACGCCTACGAGAATTCGGTGCCCAATCCCGCCTGGCCGTACCTCGACGACGCCGGGCGATTGGGCCACTACCTGACGACCCGCGGCGATCCACCCTCGTGCCTGGCGGGCAGCACCTGTCCAGCGGGCGCCGACACGGCCGTGGCCTGCGTTCTGCTCGGCTGCGACAGCGGTACCCGCGACTGTTGCCTGCCCACCAGCTCGAAGGAGAAGGGCGCCGGTTTTCTTATTGGCGCGCAACCGAGCTCCTCGCTGCTCAAGACCTTTCATCCCGAGGTTCCGTACAACCAACGTGACGGCGGCTTTGCAACCACCGGCGGTAGCGAGCCGTCCTACAACCTGAGTACGTATTTGCAGACCGCCTACATCAACGGCCGCGATGTCACCTTTCTCACCGGGCCGAACGGTCCCGGCAGCGACGACGTGTGGATGACCGGATACCTCGACGGCGCGTGCGAAATCTTCGATGAGGGAGGCGAGCTATGCGGCGGCGTCGGCAAGGTGAGCTATCTCGGCGGGCATTCGTACGGCACCACCGTGCCCCTGAGCACGAACCCTGCGAGCCAAGGCGCGCGCATGTTTCTCAACGCGCTCTTTGAGGCCGACTGCGTGACCTCGGTCGGCCAACCGGCAATTACCACGTATCTGGAGGGAGAAACGAGGCTCGTCGTCACGAGCCTTCCCGTGACGCGCACGTACACCAGCACCTGGCTCAACGGCGGCCTTGGCGCGGCGCTCGACGCCACCCTCACCCTCGATCTGCCCGCGAGCACCGCTGCCTCGAGCTTTGAGCAGCCCGGTGCCGTCGTGGGAGGCGACGTCGCCTGGACCGTCGGCACCATCGGGACCGGCTACGGGATGCCTGGCGATCCGCTGCTCGACGGGTCGCGCTGGGCGAGCGTTCGCTTCGACGTGGACGGCACCTATGCCCTCGACCTGAGCCTGAGCTACCGTGTCGGCGTCACCACGCTGCAAACGTATCCGCAGCGCCTGACAGTGCGCGTCGTGCTCGACACGGACGGTGACGGCGTCGCCGACTCGCAAGATGCCGACCCCGCCGACCCCGATGTCTGTGGGGACCACAACGCCGACGGCTGTGACGACTGCGCCGCATTTGCGGACCAGGACGCCGACGGGGTCTGTGACCTCGGCGACGCTGACCCCTCCGACCCGTTCACCTGTGGCGACAGCGACGGCGACACATGTGAGGACTGCACCTTGGGCCACTACGATCCGGCAGCGGATGGGGCCGACCTCGATCTTGACGGACTGTGCGACGTCGGCGACGCGGACATCGACGGCGACGGCGCCGCCAATGGAGTGGACATCGCCCCTTCCGATCGCTTCGCCTGCCTCGACGGGGACGCGGATGGTTGCGATGACTGCGTCGTCGCCGGCGCAGTGGCGCCCACCAACGACGGACCGGACGCCAACGGTGACGGGCTGTGCGATGCCGGGGACGCCGACGGCGATGGCATCACGAACGACGTCGACCCGTCGCCGCTCGACGCCTTTGCGTGCGGCGACAGCGACGGCGATACCTGTGACGACTGCGGCGTGACGGGTGGTCCCGCGGATCCGTCGGGCGACGGGCTGGATACCGACGGCGACGGCGTGTGCAACCCCGGGGACGGTGCCCCGACCGACGCCACGGCCTGCCGCGACGTCGATATCGACACGTGCGATGATTGCGCCTCCGGAACGTGGGATCCACGCAACGACGGCGACGACCTCGACGCCGATGGCCTGTGCGACCCGGGTGACGACGACCGGGACGGCGACGGCACGCCCAATAGCGTCGATGGCGCGCCCGACGACGCGTTCGCCTGTGCCGACGGCGACGGTGACGGCTGCGACGACTGCGCCGCCCTTGGCTACGCAGACACCGCGAATGACGGTGACGACCTCGATGCCGATGGGATCTGCGACGAGACGGACCCTGACAGCGATGGCGACGGCCTCGCCAACACCGTCGACCCCTACCCATTCGATCGCTTCGGCTGCGGCGACGAGGACGCCGACGGCTGCGACGACTGTGCGGTCGCGGGCGGACCGCCAGACACCTCCAACGACGGTCCCGACGCTGACGAGGATGGCACGTGCGACGTCGGTGATGAGGATGCCGACGGCGACGGCGTCACCAACAGCGTCGACCCCTATCCGCTCGATCGCGGCCGCTGCGGCGACGAGGACGGCGATGGCTGCGACGACTGCGCCTCTGGTCTGTACGACGTGAACAACGACGGCACCGACGCGGACGGCGACGGCTTCTGCGACGCGCAAGACATGGCGCCGAGCGACGTCCACGCGTGCGCCGACAGGGACGGGGACGGATGCGATGACTGCGCCTCCGGCACCTTCGACACGGCCGCGGACGGCGCGGACACCGACGCCGACGGCCTGTGTGATGTCGGTGACGCCGACATCGACGGCGACGGCGTCGGCAACGCGGAAGAAATTGCCTGCGGCAGTGATCCGACCAATGCCGCCAGTACATGCGCCGACACCGCCGCAAGTCACGGTTCCGCCGCGGTCGTCAGCGGTTGCGCCTGCGGCGCGTCGAGGTCTCCTGCTTCGGCAAGCTCCCTGCTCGCGGGCCTGGCGTGGGCGTTGGCTCGGCGCCGTCGGCGCTAGCACGGCGGCGGCACGTCTCGCCTCTGCGCCCTGCGACCGCTCTGTGTTGTTCGATCTCCACGGTGGTGCTACGTTAGGCGACGTCACTGCGCCGTTTCGGAACAAGCCACGGTGCGCCGGCGCCGTAGGAGGAAGCATGGCAGGTCTCATCACCAAGATCGCCGCATATCAGGACGTCGAAGCCTACCGCGAACAAACGTGGGAAGGCTCGTTTGAAGAGTACCTCGATGTCGTGCGCAAGCAGCCTGAAGTGACGCGCAACGCGTTCCAGCGCGTCTACGACATGATCCTGTCGTACGGCCGCGAAGAGTACGTCGATTCGAAAAAGAAGCTCGTGCACTACCCGTTCTTTGACGACCCCGAAGGCGGCGGCGCCGACGGCATCTACGGGCTCGACATCCCGCTGATGCGACTCGTCAATGTCTTTAAGAGCGCGGCCTACGGCTACGGCACCGAGAAGCGCGTCATCCTCTTGCACGGCCCGGTCGGTAGCTCCAAGTCGACCATCGCCCGCCTCATCAAAAAGGGCCTCGAGGCCTACTCGAAAAAGCCCGAGGGCGCGCTCTACTCGTTCGACTGGTACCTCGACGAGGTACGCGAAGACGGCACGATGTATCGCGAGCATATGCCGTGCCCGATGCATGAAGAGCCGCTGCACCTCATCCCGCTTTCCTGGCGTGAGAAGGCCATCAAGGACCTCGGGCTTGGCACCGAGGAGCAGCCGGTCAACGTCGCTGGCGAGCTCTGTCCCGCTTGCCGCCATGTTTTTCGCGAGCTGATGGCCCGCTCCAAGGGCGACGTCAATAAGGTGCTCGAGCACGTCAAGGTGCGCCGCCTCATCCTCTCGGAGAAGGACCGTGTCGGCATCGGCACCTTCCAGCCCAAGGACGAGAAGAATCAGGACTCGACCGAGCTCACCGGCGACATCAACTACCGCAAAATTGCGCTCTACGGCTCGGACTCCGACCCGCGCGCCTTCAACTTCGACGGCGAGTTCCACATCGCCAACCGCGGCATCATCGAGTTCATCGAAGTGCTCAAGCTCGACGTCGCTTTCCTCTACGATCTTCTCGGCGCGTCCCAAGAGCACAAGATCAAGCCGAAGAAGTTCGCGCAGACGGACATCGACGAGGTGATCATCGGCCACACCAACGAGGCCGAGTACAAAAAGCTCCTCAACAACGAGTTCATGGAAGCGTTGCGCGACCGTACCGTCAAGATTGACATTCCGTACATCACGCGGCTGTCCGAAGAAGTGCACATCTACGAGAAGGACTACTCGGCGCGCAAAGTACGCGGCAAGCATGTCGCGCCGCATACGCTCGAGATGGCGGCGATGTGGGCGGTGGCGACGCGGCTCGAGGAGCCCAAGAAGGCAAGCCTCACCGTGGCGCAAAAGCTCAAGCTCTACAACGGCAAGATGCTACCCGGCTACACGGAAGAGAGCGTCAAGGAGCTGCGCAAAGAGGGCGTGCGCGAAGGCATGGATGGCATCAGCCCGCGCTACATTCAAGACAAGATCTCGAACGCGCTCGTCTCTGACAAGGCCGAAGGCTGCATCAACCCCTTCCTCTTGCTCAACGAGCTCGATGCCGGTCTGTCGAGCCATTCGCTCGTGACACGCGAAGATGACCGCAAGCGCTTTCGCGAGCTCATCTCCGTCGTCAAGCAAGAGTACGAAGACGTCGTCAAGAATGAGGTGCAACGAGCCATCAGCGCCGACGAAGAGGCCATCGGCAAGCTGTGCGCCAACTACATCGACAACATCAAGGCCTACACACAGAAGGAGCGGGTCAAGAACAAGTACACAGGCCAGTTCGAGGAGCCCGACGAGCGCCTGATGCGCTCTATCGAAGAGAAGATCGACATCCCCGAGAGCCGCAAAGATGATTTCCGGCGCGAGATCATGAACTACATCGGTGCGCTCGCAGTCGAAGGCAAAAAATTCGACTACCGTACCAACGAGCGACTGCATCGCGCCCTTGAGCTCAAGCTGTTTGAAGATCAGAAGGATTCGATCAAGCTGACGACTCTGGTGTCGAACGTCGTCGATCGCGAGACGCAGGAGAAGATCGACGTCGTTAAACAGCGGATGGTGCGCAACTACGGCTACTGTGACATCTGCGCCACCGATGTGCTCAACTTCGTCGCCTCGATCTTCGCCCGCGGGGACGCCAAGGACTAAGCGGCCGCGACCGCCCCTCGAACGATGCCTCGGCGCCCGCGAGCCTCCGCGCCCCCTCCGGGCACGTTCCGACCTGCTGTCCCCGAGAGCACCCTCGAGGTGCTGCGCCTCTACGGTATTGCGGCGCGCACCGTGAGTGAGCGTCCCGATGCGCTCGGGCGGGTCGGGGACACGCTCGTCGCCGTAACCCGCACGCTCGTGCCACCGGACTCCTCGGCGGCAGAAGGCTGCCACCGACTGTGGACCCTCTTTGTCCGCTACGCTGGCTCGCCGAAGGTGTCCTTGCGCCAAGAGGCGGCACGGGCCTTCTACCGCGACCTCGAAGCGTTGGCGCAGCGCATGGACGCGCCACCCCTGCCGTCGTGGGAACGACTGCCGTTCGGCGTCGATGACCCCCGGGCGGTGCAACAAGCGGCCAGCGACGAGAGACCGCCGGCGCTACCCCAATTGCGACGTCGCGTCGCCTCGTGGGCCGCCGAGCACGCGGACGCTGAGCGCCTGGCGCCGCAAGAGGTGGCGACCCTGATGGAGGCCCTCGATGCTGATGCGCAGCTCGACGCGCTCGCCGAGCTCCTGCGGCTCGGGGTCATCGATCGCAGCGAGGGACAGATGTTGGCGCGCTGGTTGCGACAGCGACAACCGCTCGGACCCGACGATGAGGTGGTGACCGAAACCCTGACGCGCATCGGCGAGCACCTACTCGCGTGACACCGAGCGCCGGCGGACGCGAATCGCGCTTGGCGATTTGTGCCGCTGTGCTAGATTGGACTCAGCATGGCGCTCAGAATCAAACAGGACCACGCCCGCTTTCGCCAGATCGTGCGCGGCCGCATCAAGCAGAACCTCAAGAAGTACATTTCTCAGGGCGAGCTGCTCGGGCGGCAGGGTAAGGAAACCGTCTCCATCCCGTTACCGCAGATCAACCTGCCGCACTTCGAGTTTGACCACCGCGACACGGGCGGCGTCGGCCAAGGCCAAGGCGAGATTGGCGATGTGTTGCAGCCCGGCAATATTCAACCCGGCGAGGGTCACCAAGCGGGAGGGGAGCCCGGAGGCGAGCACGCGCTCGAAGTCGACATCAGCATCGAGGAGCTCGCACAGATGCTGGGTGAAGCGCTCGCCTTGCCGCGCATCGAGCCCAAGGGCCGCGAGAAGCTCGTCGCCGAGCGCACGCGCTACACCGGCATTCGCACGACCGGTCCCGAGTCCCTGCGCCACTTCAAGCGCACCTTCAAGCAGGCGCTGCGCCGACAGCTCGCCATGGGCGAGTACGATCCGAAAAATCCCATCATCGTGCCAACGCGCGAGGACAGGCGCTACCGCTCGTGGAAGGTGACGCACCTGCCGGAGACCAACGCCGTCATCATCTACATGATGGACGTCTCCGGCTCGATGGGAGACGAGCAGAAGGAAATCGTCCGCATCGAGTCATTCTGGCTCGATACGTGGCTGCGCTCCCAATACAAGGGTCTTGAGACCCGCTACATCATCCACGACGCGATGGCGAAAGAAGTCGACCGCGAGACTTTCTTTCACACCCGCGAGTCCGGCGGCACGATGATTTCGAGCGCCTACAAGCTCGCCGCCGAGATCATCGAGACCGATTATCCCCCGAGCGAGTACAACATCTATCCGTTCCACTTTTCCGACGGCGACAACTGGTCGGCAGACGATACGCGGTTGTGCATGGAGGTCTTGCGCGAGCGCTTGCTGCCGGTCGCCAACGTCTTCTGCTACGGCCAAGTGGAGAGCCCCTACGGCTCGGGACAATTTATCAAGGACGTGCGCGAGGCTTTCGGCGAAGATGAACGGCTCCTCACGAGTGAGATCCCCAACCGCGACGGCATCTACAACTCCATCAAAGATTTCCTCGGTACCGGTCGTTAGGCGTGGGCCGCTCGTTCGGGCCATCGAGAACGGAGACTCGCCATGTCACTTCAGGAAGAATTCAAGGCGGCGCAAGGAAGCGTCAAGAACCTCGCGAGCACCCCCACGAGCGATGAGCTGCTCACGCTGTATGCGCTGTACAAGCAGGCGACCGAAGGCGATGCGCACGGCAAGCGTCCTGGCATGCTCGATGTCAAAGGACGATTCAAGTACGATGCCTGGACGAAGCAAAAGGGCACAAGCCGCGATCATGCCATGCAGCAGTACAACGAAATGGTCGCACGTCTGACCAAGCACTACGGCAAGTCTGCGACCTAAGATCGCTGCCCAAGAGACCCGAGACAGAGAGCGGCATCGATGGGCCTCGTTGCGATCATGACCCTCGGTGCGCTCGCCGGCATACCGCACATCACCGACGCCGTGAGCGAAGAGGTCCTGGCGTGGCAGTCGCGGCCGCTGG
>CAYHNK010000120.1:0-12580 GCA_964357695.1 uncultured Bdellovibrionales bacterium
CTGGAAGACCACGAAGATCTTCTCGGCGAATTTTTCGTCAAAGCCAATGCCGTTGTCTCGTACGGTGATTTCCGCCACGTCGCCGCGACCTCGCGGCGAGGTCCCTGCCACGCGATCGGCGGCGAGCAGACGCCCCGAAATCGTCACCACGGGCGCTTGCCCGGCGGGCTGGAACTTGAGCGCATTGCCGACGAGGTTTTGCAGCAGCTGGCGCATCTGCACCGGGTCGGCGTCGATGGTCGGTAGGGCGCCGACCTCGATACGCGCCCGCAACGTTTCTACGCGCACCTCGAGATCACAGAGCACCTCGGTGGCGATCTGCTGGAGATCGGCCGCTACGAACGGCTTTGCCTGGGTGGTCACGCGCGAGTAGTCGAGCAATCCAGAGATCAGCAAGCTCATCCGATGGGATGCGTCTTGCATGCGTGTCAGGTAGTCGAGGCCCTTGTCGCCGAGGACGTCGCCGCAAGTGGCTCGCAGTCGGTCACCGAAGGATTGCACTTTTCGTAGCGGCTCCTGGAGGTCATGTGAAGCAACAAAGGCGAAGTCGGCGAGCTCGCGATTGCTCTGCTGTAGCTTGTGCGCGTAGCGCTGGATCTCGTTCTCGGCGAGCGTGCGGCGGTCGACTTCGGCGGCGAGTGCCGCGTTGGCGTGCGTGAGGTCCGCGGTTCGCTCGCGCACGCGGGTCTCCAAGACGTCGTTGGCGAGTCGAAGCTCTTCGTTGCGCTGGGCAACGGTCGCACTCATGCTGTTGAAGGCGCGACCCAAGGTGACGAACTCGGGGCTCCCGTGGATGTCGAGCGGCTGATCGAGAACGCCATGGCCGACGCGAAGCACACCGTCGGTGAGTTCCCTCACGGGAACAAGGACCGCGCGCCGTACGAGCGCAGTCCCCAGAAACGTGCCGATGAGCAACGTCGCTAAGGCGAGGGTGAGTGTGAAGGCGACGCTCCATAAGATCTTGCGGGCGAGGGTTTGCTTGTTGCGCTCGACCACGGCATTGAGCGGCGCGAGTGTCAGCCCAAAGCGCACCGTGCCCCAGCGCGTCACGTCCATGACGATGGGGGCAACCACCTCGAGAACGGGCGTGCCGTTGACCACGATCTCCTGGGTGCCGACCTCGGTGGCTGCCGCGGCGACGAGATCGGCCGATCCGGAGAGCACCTGGCTGGCCATCGTGGCATCGGTGTGCACGATGACCCGTCGGTCCGCGTCGATGATGATGCCGTAGAGGATCTCCCCATCGCTTGAGACGGTGCTGTTGATCATCTCGACCAGAAAGAGGTAGTCGCGCACGGCGAGGGCTCGCGTCGAGGAGAGCGCCGCGTTGCGTGCCAGCGTCATCCCTTTGGTGCGCAGGTTCTCGCGTGCCGCACTCGTGTTGCTGTCCATCACCTGGCGCAGATCACGCGTCTGCGTGCGCAAGAGGTACAGACTCATCACGAGCAGGACGAAGAACACGACGCCGACCATGAGGAGGTTGAGCCGCCATTGGAGACCCATGTTACGGAGAAGCTTGTGTGTCGCCTGCGGCATCGTTTGGGTTCCACCTCGCGTGGGCGTCTACTCCATGTACAACGGTACAACCCGTGACTGCGATGAGACTGACGCCGACTAGCGTTCGCGCGTCGAGGTGTCTGATTCGATCAACCGATTGATGTACGGCATGATGTCGTCAGCGATTTCGAGACCGATCTGGCGCGCGACATCGAGATTGACGGCCAAGTAGCCACCGATGGGGGCTTGCACGCCGAGGGTCGAAGGTGCCACGCCCTGCTCGAGGAAGCGACGGCTCATGGCCACGGCTTGCGAGCCGAGCGCGGCAAAATCTTGTGACACCGAGGCCAAGGCGCCGCCCTCGGCGAAGCGATCGGACAGCGAGGCGAAAAACGGCAGGTGAGCGGCTTGAGTCTGCGCGCGCAGGAACGCAAAGGTGCGTGCGTTCATGATCGCCGGATCATTGAGCAGCCAAACTGCGTCAACGCTGGGAACGAGCGTGGCGTACTTCTCCTGCAGCTGCTCGGGCGACTCGACCGCCGTGGCGTCGAGCTCGACTCCCATCGACTGTAGATCAGTGCGCGCGCGCTCCACCAAGACGCGCGACTCCGTCGGCGAGTAGAACGCCAGGACGCGCTTGACGTTCGGGGCGATCATCTTGAACTGCGCAAATTCGGTCGCTGGCGGCGCCTCCAAGGCAATCCCCATAAAGTTCGGCAACTCCATGAGGTGATGGCGCTCGAAGTTGACGACCAGCGCGAATAGCACCGGCGTGTCGGTGAAGTACTGTTTTGCGAGCAGCGCCGCCGGCGTGCCGAGCACGAACAACAAGTCGGGTTGGCGCGCTCGCATGGCGTCAATGAGGGGCTCGACACACGTGCGATCCGCGGCGGAAAACACGGTGATCTCGGCAGTGGACTGCTGCGTGAAGGTGCGGATCGCGAGGTCAAATAGCGGATTGTCGTTGCTCTTGAGAATGACGATGTGCGCGGCGCCCGGCGCCGGTGCCGGCCGGACGGACTGGGGCTGCAGCGGCGTCACGCAGCTCGCCGCCGCAAGGACGACGAGTCCCCAAGGAACGACACTGCGACTCGTGAGCTCGTGTGTGCGCATCACTTCTCCAACATCCCGGGTTCGAACCCCAGCCACGAGTCAAAGCCCATCACCTGCATGGCGCGACGACCGTTGGTATCCGCAGCCATACGCATCAGGATGTCGACGAGTTGGCGCCGCTCCGCGGTCGGGGCGCGGGGCGTAGCGCAAAACGGCGAGCGCAACAGCGGCGCCGTCTGAGACAGGACGCGAAAGAGCTTGCTCATCGCGGGATTGATGCGCTGCACCACCTCGATGCTGCTCGGCGTGACCAAGGCGGCGTCGACCTGACCAAATGACAACGCCAGCAGGGCATCGACGTCCTTGGAGACCGAGATCAAGATCGCGCCCGTGGTGTCGATGTCGGGATGGTGCGGCAAGGCGCGCAGGTGCAATTGCGGCGTTTCGCCGTGCTCACCCGTCAGGGTGACCGCGATGGTTTTGCCCTTGAGGCTCGTCTCGCCCCCGCGCCCCAGATCGACGAGCTTTTTGAAATAGTAGACATCGCCGCCAAGCGCCGGAACAACGAGCGGCGTGAGCGGCACGTGCGTGTCGCGCTTGAGGTATTCGGACGAGACGAGGGCAAAATGGGTGTCCGGTGCTGCGGCGAGGCCCTCGAAGGTTTCGCGACCCTGCACCGCCTGGAACTCGAACGTGGGGTCGACGCTCTTGAGGTAGCGGTCAAACCAAAGAGCGATGTTCAGGATCGCCTCGTGGTTCGCGTCGGGGTCGTAGAGCACGATGCGTTTAGTGGCGAGCGCCGTGCTCGATAGCACAGCGCTGGTCAAGAGCGCCGCGCACGCGTAGCGCACCCAAGAGCTCACCCCTGGTACCCTCGTGCGTGTGTCATCATTCGGACTTCGGCGCGAGACTAGCTGGCAGCCAGTCGACGTTCAAGGTAGCCATCATGGTGCGTCCTGCGCGGGGGAGATCTCCCGGGAAGGTCAAGTCGCCGAATTGACGTAACGGCGGCGTCGGGTCGCGCAGGTCGGCGCCGAGCAGGTTTTCCACCCGTAGGTTCGCAGACAGCAGCAGCGGCCCCACGGGCACGCTTGCGGTGCTCAGGCTCGCCCAGACGTCGACGTTGGCCGGCAAGTGATTGGCGCGGTCGGCATAGAGCCGCACGCCCGAAGCGCCCAGCGGGTTGTCCCCGGCTTCGCGACTGCGCGACCCGACGATGTTGGCACCGACACCCACGGTCACGGCGGAGAGTGGAGACGCAAAGAGCTGCACGTTGCCGAGCCAGTGCGGTACGCCGACGAGGTTGGCGCCGGTGTCCGCATCCTTGGCCCACTGGTAGGTGGCGTTACCGGTCAATGACACCGAGCGCCACAGTGCGACGCCGGCCTCGGTTTCGACGCCGCGCAGCTCGACGGCGCCGACGTTGCGCAGCCGGGCGGGACCCGTGAGCGCGACGGCAGGTGACGGCTCGATGGCGTCGGAGATACGCGTCCAATAGCCGGTCGTCTTGAAATTGACGCTCGAAAGGAGACCATGTTCGCCGCCGAGACCCAGAAGATCCCGGGCGCGCACGATGACGCCAAGCTCGCCGGAATCGAGCTGCTCGGGTGCCAACGTGGGATTGCCGATCACGTCCGGATTGCCGCGCGTAAACAGCTCGTCGAAGGTGGGCGCCCTGAAGGCATGCCCGTAGAGTGCCTTGACGTAGATGCCGGTGAACGGACGGTAGACCAGCGCCGCGCGCGGCGACACGGCGGCGCCAAAGTCGTTGTAGTGATCGGCACGCACGCCGGCGGTGAGCCGCAGGTTTTCGCGTGCCTCCCAGATGTCTTCGAGGTAGGCGGCGACGATTTCTCGCGCGTAGGACGGCTCGTTGAAGTCGCGCGCGCGTTGGTAGCCACCGTCTAGCGCAGCGCCCACCTCGGGGTCGAAGTTCGCCCATTGCGCGGTGCGCAGCAGTCGATGGATTTCCTGCACGTAGCCGAAGATCAGCCGGTTGGCGCCGAGCGAGGCGACCACCGCCTGGATTTCCCATCCCAAGACCGATTCGCGCACCAAGCGGCGCTGTCGGCGCCCGTCGGGGAAGTACTCGTCAACGCCATCGCCGTTGAGGTCCATGGGCAGTCGGAATTCGAGGGGCGTCAAACGCAAGCCCGCATTCGTCGTGATGTGATCGTAAAAGAGGCGGGCCGACAGCGTGAGGTGCTCGGCAACGGTCGGGGTCTTGGCGCTGAGCTCGGCGCCAAGCTGCGCGAAGCGAAAGTTGGAGCTCGCCTCGGGGTGCTCCGGATCGTAGGTCAGGTAGTAGTCTTGTCCGGCGAAATCTCCGCGGCGCTTCTTGTTGTAGCGCACACTCGCGGCCAGCCACTTCCACGCGGCGTCCAGATTGACATCAGTTCGGTCGTATGAGCGATCGCCCTGACCCGGGTGCTCGGGACCGCCAGCCAGGCTCGCCAGGCGCTGACTCGTGCCGTAGAGTCGGTCGGCGGCAATCTCCGCCTGAGGGCCGCCGCTCGTGACGCGCGAGGCGTGTGCGGAGACGTTGACGCCTTGCTGCTGACCGCGAAGATAGCCAGAGGCGAGATAGCTGTTGTCAGTGTCGTATCGCGCCATGGCCCGCGCCCCGTCGTCATCACGGGTGATGATGTTCACGACGGCCAGGAAGGCGTTGGCGCCGTACAGGGCGCTGCCGGGGCCACGAATGATCTCGATCTGCTTGACGTCATCGATGGGGCGGTCGTCAAAGACCGGCAACGCGCTGCCGGTGAAGGGGTCGTTGAGCGAATGCCCATTGAGGAGCAGCTTGACGCCGTTGCTATTGTCGGTGCTGCGGCCGCGCACATCCAACCGGCGCAGGCCCGTGCGCGTCAGCGACGAGGTCATCCCGGGCACAAGCTGCAACAGATCGGTCAGTGTGCGCACGCCCAACCGATCGATCTGCTCGCTGGTGATGACGGTGACACTCGCTGGCGCTTCGTCGAGAACCTCCTTGACCTTGCTCGCGGTCTCGACTCTGACCTGCAGCTCGTCCTCGAGGAAGGTGAAGACGTCCTGTTCGCTAAAGGTCTCCCGTGACGAGCTCGCGGCGTTTTCGCCGGGCGTTCCGACAAGTGCCAGTACGGTTAAGTATGCGAGCGCTGTGACGCACATGGCAGTTGTCTCGTGTCTACTCTCGCCACCGCAGCGGCGCTAGAATTCACTGGCCGAAAACATCTTGTACACATGGATGGGAAACTCGCCAGCAGAGTACACGTAGGGCGCGTCGACGCTCAGCTCGATGGACGTGCCGCCGCGGGCGAGGTTGAGAACCGTGGGGCGCTGTCGATCGTCGATGTCGACGAGGACCACGCCGTTGGCCGCGTCGGCGACGACGAGGTACCGATCGCCGATGCGCTGCATTCCCTGGGGGCTGGCGATGCCCGCCGTCTGTCCGAGCAGCCGCGGTTGCATGGCCTCAGTCGTGTCCAGCACGAAGACCTCGCTGCTCGGATCGGAGACGAAAGCGATATCCCCGTCGAGCAGCACTCGCCCCCGCGCCCCGCCGGCGGCATCGGGTGCCACCTCACCGGCGTCGCGAAGCATTAGCGCGGACCCCAACGTGACCTGTTGTTGCGCATCGACCGTGATCGGGATCACCTGGTTGGGGGCCACCAGCAGGCCGACGAGCAAATCGCCCCGCCGCTGCAACGCTCCACCGAGGACCGACGCGAAGCCATCGTCGTCGTCGTAGCCGAGAAACTGCGGCGACTGGGGGAGGCCCGAGAGATCAAACAGCGCACAGCCCGGCGGGCCCTCGAGCGCCACGACTGCGAGCTGCTCGAAGACGATCACCACGCCCCTCGTCGAACGAGGCTCGGGCAGGGTCAGGCTGGCGACCACGCTGCCCGCCGAGCTCGTGTGCAGCGCCAAGACACTGGCCATCTCCGCCTGGGACCCCGTCGACGTGTCGCAGCACTTGCGCCGGCCGATAAAAGCGTAATCCCCAGCTGGCGACACGGTCACCGCGGACATGTCTGCCGCAGACACGTAGTCGAAGGCCACTACGCCACCAATTGTCTGTGGAGGGTCGAACACATAGGCTGCGAGATTACCGCTGCGGTTCAAGGTAAAGAGCCGCCGTTGCTGCGGCTGCGCGAGCAGCCAAACATCGGCGCCGATGGCGCCACCGACCTTGTCGACGAGCTCGATGCGCGCGGAGTAGTTCTCGAACGATGCCGGGTCGATGGTCTCGAGGCAGCCGCTCAAGACCACCGAAACCCAGACGATCGTGATGATGCGACGCATGGTTTTGCTAGTCGACGTACGGGACGTCGGTGGATAGGCGCCACGCGCGGCCCTGTACCGGCGTGCCATCTGCGGCGAGAGTGTAGCCAAACACAAAGATCAGCCCGGCCGCAGGAAGGGCCGCAGCGGCGTCTAGCCGCGATTGCAGCGCGAGCGTTCCTTCCCACAGCGCTACGGGCTCTTGGCCGACGGCCACCGAGGCAATGTCAAAGACCAGGACGCGGCCAGCCCGGGCCGCGGTGGCGTCACGGTCACCGAAGTCGACGAGGGCGATGGTACGAGCGTCGAGCCCCAAACCATCGACCGGGCGTGCTTCGGAATAGCCATCCAGCACCGGTGCCCGCTCGGTCATGCGTACGGGGAGAGAAAGCGCGCCCGCACCCGTGGCGATGTCCGCCGGGAAGTCGATACCGATGTGATAGGCATTGTGCAGGGGGCTGTCGGCCTGCGGCATGATGATGTCCCAGCCGCCGGCGGTGGTCGCGAGCCAGTTGCTGGTCTGCCCAATCGCCGCCATCCCGGTGATGTTGTACGACACAAGTGCTGCCTGGGTGCTGAGACCGGTGGTACCCCACGTCCGGAAAGCCATGCCCTGCTGAGTACCGTAGGCGAGGGCGGCAGGATCCTCTGTGGAGCCGACCGGATAGCGATACGAGTCACCCAAGGCGAGCGGCAGGATAGCGTCACCGAAGTCGCTCGGGAAGAGCGACTCGGGGCTCGCCGACAAGGCGCCGCCAGCGGCCAGATCGTCGGCGGCAGCGTCTTCGAGCGTCACGCGAATGTCACCGAGCAGCGTTGCGACCTGCGGCCAGGTCGGCGGCGGGACGAACGCCCCCAGTTGGGACGGATCGCTAAAATCGATGACGCTCGTGACCGCCGGCATGCCCGGAGCGACGCGATTGTACAGCCACGTGTACTGGTTGATGATTTCCACATTGTACTGGGCGAGCGTCAACGCGCCGGTGGCGACGTCGGGGTAGCCTAGGGAAGCGAGGATCTGGCCGTGTACCGCAGCCAGCGCTTCTTCGAGGGTCGCAGTGCCATCGAGAACTTGGGTGACAAACAGGAGGGATTCCAGGCCGTAGCGCGGCAACACCGCAACGCACTGGGTGGACGCATCTTCGAAGTCGTTGAGGCCCGTCATCGGATTCTGCAGCCAACAGTAGTACGGCAACATTTGGTTGAGCAAGATATCCATCGCCGCGACCGGATTGGGCTCGGCGGCGCCGCCTCCTGACGGATCGCCGTAGATGGCGATCAACAGATCGGACAGCAGACCCAACACCGTTGCGGCGTTGTCTGCCGTCATGCCGACATAGATGGGGCCATTGCCGCGGACATTGCCCAAGCCCATCATGGCGCCGAAGGGCACCGCAAACGGTCCCGGCGGGTCGCTCGGGGCCAGCATGTCCAACGTGTAGCCGAGCGCGAAGCTGAGCGACGTGTTCAGAGCTCTCATGTTGTCCATGACATTCGCCAGTTTCTGCTCGTCGGTGCCGCCCGCCGCACCCGGTACCCACGTCACTGCCCCGAGATTGGGCCCGCCCGCATCGAGCATGCCGGCAACCAGTGCTTCGAAGACGGCGTTGGTGATCTCCGCCCCAAGCAAGCCCAGGGTGACCATTGGCGGCAGGGGCCAGTAGCCGCGGGCGCCGGTGCCCACATAAACGCGCCGCGTGTCGCTCTGGGCGAGGCAACTGGTCGCCTCGGGCAGCCACGGCGTCTCCAGATGGTAGAGCGGCTGCACGGTGCCCATCTCCCCGGTGACGGTCTCGAGATCGATGACGTCAACTCCCGAGCTCTTCACCAAACCGAGCATGGGCGACTCCTGGACGTGGCGCTCGACTCTTTCTCTGTCGAGGAAGACGTAGCGGTCATCCATGATGCACATCGAGGCGATGCCGGCGTTTTGTGTCGCTGTCGCCGCGCCGAAAGCGGCGGGCACGGCAGCCGTGCCCAAGACCTGGACATTGTGGGGATCGGTGACGGCGAAGAGTCCGAAGCCGCCGCCGGCAATCGCGAGACGACGCGCGCCGTACGGCTCCAACTTGTAGCGGATCCTGCTGGAGAAGCCGGCGCGGATGCTGGTGGGCAGCGTCGTCGTCGAGGCCAGCTCGAGCTGCCCGTCGATAACCTCGAAGACCAAGAGCTCGTCGGACTCACCTGACACCAGGTAGACGAGCTGCTCGTCCGCTGACCTCGCGGCGCTCAGCCGCGCGAAGCCGTGCACCTCACCCGGGATGGGAGGCGCGAAGGTGGCGGCGTCGTCAACGACGATCGTGCGAGACAGGGGGTCTTGGGGCTCGTCGACGCGCGGATCCGAGCCACACGCCGCGAGGAGCACCACGGGCCAGAGGGCACGAGTCTGGGGACGAGATACGATGGCCAAGACACGCATGGGATCCTCCTGTCGAGCTCTCGCTGACGTTGTGTGAGCAGCAGCTCCTCGATTCGATCCAGCAGAATGCAGGATCCGGTCCAGGTTGCCCCCGCGCCGTTCGCGCCGTTTCATCGCGGCCACGGTCGTTGCCGGGTCCGGGTTGGTCAGACCCTGGGTGGCAGGGCCAGCCACCGCCGAGCTTCGCTGAAGTGAGACCCTCGGTGCAAGGGCGATTTGCGCGAGCCTCTCTCTAGACACGCCCTGGGTGGTGCCCGAAACGCTCGTGACCCTCGGTCCCGGCGTCTGCATGGCCTTGGGGCGCGTTGAAATCACAGGTCGGGTTGATGGGTGGCCGCGTCGCGCAGGATTAGCCTCGTGATCGTGAGGCTGAGCTTGACGAAGTCGACCGGCTTCGGGATCATGTCGACGCCCCCTGCCGCGATGAGCTCGTCCTTGGTGTAGCGAGCGGTGTATGCCGTCACGAAGATGATGGGCACGGTGGTCGCGGCGACGCGTGTCGCGTAGTGCGGCAGCTGGCCTTCGTAGCGTCCGCGCAGCACCTGCGTGATCTCGATGCCATTGAGGTCTGATGCCGACAGCTGGATGTCCATCAAGATGAGATCGTACGTATTCTTGGCGAGCAGCTCGAACGCTTCGCGGGAGCTCTTTGCGCGATGTAGGTTGTAGCGGCCACGAAACGAGACTTCGGTCAGCTCCCAGTTGATGTCTTCGTCCTCGACATACAGGATGAAACCATTGCGCTTCGCACCGCTGCCGGTGTTGGCGAGGGGGATGTAGGGGGAGAGGGCCATGGAATTCACCTATGCGAGCGAACGGGTGGACTTGGCGCTAACGAGACACTTCGTCAACTCCTCGATGAGCTGCGGTCCACTCCACGGCTTTGGCACCCAGATGCCGCCCAGCCGCTGAACCAGCTCGCGATTCGAGTGGAAGGCCGTGGCCACGAGGACCGGTACATCACGCGTCTGCGGATTGGCCTTGATCTCCTTGAGGATCTCGATGCCGCTGACATGCGGCATCATGATGTCCAGAATCACGGCGCTGGGGGCACAGACCCCAATTCTACCGATTGCCTCGCTCGCGACCTGGACGAGCTCGGTGACAAAGCCCTCGCGCTCCAAGACGAGGCGGGTCACCTCGAGCTGTTCCGGACTGTCATCCACGATCATGATTCGGGTGGCCAAGGTGGGCGCGCTATCGTCCGGCCGACTCATGACGGGGAGCTCGACGGCATCGCCGCTTGGGGGCGCCTGTGCAGTGGTCCTCGGAAGGATGAAGCTGAAAGTGCTGCCGGTGCCGAGCTCGCTATCCACCCAGATGCGCCCGCCGTGCAGCTCGACGAGCTGCTTGGTGATCGCGAGTCCCAGGCCGGTGCCGCCGTGGGCGCGCGTATGGCTGTTGTCCACCTGCCGAAAGCTCTCGAAGATCTCCGCGAACTTGTCCTTGGGGATCCCCATGCCGGTGTCGGCGACGGCAAACCGGGCCCAAGTCTTCTCGCCCTCGGCATACGCATCGATGCGGATCGCGACTTTGCCGCCGGGCTCTGTGAACTTGATGGCGTTGCCGACGAGGTTGATGAGGATTTGTGCGAGCTTGACGCCGTCGGCGACCAGCGTGAAGTGGTCCTCGGGAATGTCGGTCTCGATGGTGATTTGCTTCTGCGTGGCGAGAGGCTCGATGCTCGATTCCAGCTCGGCGAGTACCGCTTTGGCGTTGAGCTGATCGGGGAAGAGGCGCATCTTGCCGGCTTCGAGCTTCGAGAAGTTGAGCAGGTCCTCGACCACATGAAGCAGGTGCTGCCCTGACTGGAGCAATCGCTTGAGGAAGTGCCGCTGCTCGGCAGGCTCACCGATGCACTCAATTTTGGTTCGGCAATTCTCGACCCCCATGTGACAGCCGCAGGCAGGGCACACCTCTGCTTGCGAGCCTTCTTGGTCGGAGCTGAACAGGCCGGCGCAGCGCGGGCACTGCCACACGGGGAGCTCACGGTACTGCGCCAGCAGAGCCACGGGCACATTGACGATGGCGTTGAGCGGCGTTCGTAGCTCATGCGACACATTGGCGAGAAACTCACTCTTGAGCCGGCTCGCTTCCTGTGCTCGTTCGAGCGCTTGCTGAAGGTCCGCGGTGTTTTGCTGGAGCACCTCGTCCCGATGCTTGATGGCCAGCGTCATGTCGTTGAAGGCGGTGGCCAGCTCGACAAATTCAGGACTGCCGCCGATGGCGAGCTGCTCGCCAAGGCTTCCCTGTCGCATGCGCCGCACCGCGTCCGTGAGGCCCTGAACGGGGGCGATGACGCGCGCTGCCACCAGGCCGCCGAGCAGTGACCCCAACAGCGTCAGGACGAGACCGGCCGCCGCCGTCGCGATGATCCCGCCCGCGAGCTGCGCCTTCAGCTGCTCCTGATTGGCCGCGATACGCTAGTTCATGCTCCTGAGCGACAGTCCGAAGCGGATCGTTCCCCATCGGCGCCCCCCGACGGCGATCGGCGAGGTCACCTCGAGGATCTGTTCCCCCGGCCCCGAGATCTCGGCGGCGCCGATCTCCGGTCGCTCGGCGGCAGCGATGTCGGCGGCGTCATTGAGCACGGTCCCCTGCTTGGCCTGATCGCTGTGGACCAGCGCCAGACGTTGCGAGTCCATGATGATGCCGTAGGTGATGCCTTGATTATGCGAGACCGTTTTGGAAATCACCTCCATCAGGAACAGGTAGTCCATGACCACCACGGCTCGCTCGGATGCGAGCGTGGCATTGCGCACGAGTGCGAGGCCTTTGTCGCGAACGTCTGCGCGCATGGTGTCGATGGTCGCCTGCATCGCGGTTTGCAGCTCGCTGCGTTCTCGGATGAGGAGATAGCTGCCGATGCTGAGCAGCACCGAAGCGACCAGACTCACGACCGTTGCGATGAGACGCGCCTGGATGGAAAGGTTACGCATGACGGATTCGCACCCTCCTTTGGCGACTACTGATGGCTCGAACGACACGTCCGTGCGCAACGTTCAGGTCCCCACACGAGAGTTGCTCGTGCGAACACCCTTCTGTTTGATCCTCCCCTCATCGATTGCGCGACAGGTGTCGTTGGCAAGTACATGGCAGTGCGTGCACAGTGGTCATCGAACGTCAGCGACGGTTCGTTCGATCGTGGCCTCGTGCGCATCCTGCTCGTCGAAGACGACGCCGATGATCGCCTCCTGCTCATGGAGATGCTCGAAGAAATCCAAGGGACGACCTATGGCGTTCACTGGGTGCGCAATGCCGAGGCGGCGCTCGCGGCGCTGCACGCCGGCGCGTTCGACATCTTACTAGTGGACATCAATATGGGCCCGGACAGCGGTCTAGATAGGG
>CAYHNK010000121.1:0-12464 GCA_964357695.1 uncultured Bdellovibrionales bacterium
GACGGGGGCAGGCGTGGTTCGCGGGCGAGGATTGGAAGGTGAAGGCGTTCATCGACGGCGTGCGCGCCGGACGTGCGCCGCTTCAGTATCATCCCGTGCAACCTGGGACGCATCGCGTGCGCTTTGACTGCATCTTCGAGGGTCGCACGTTCCGCGGTACCGACACCGTGCTGGATGTGCCGCCGGACACGGACGCCGTCGTCGAGCACAAGTGCGACGTGCTCGTATATCTGGGAGTACCGAACTAGGCGGCCGGGCGCACGAGGGCCCCCACCGGACACGGGGGCACGCACGCCATGCAGCCGGTGCACGCGGTAGGCTCGACGATGCCCATGACCTTACGGTGGTTGCGGTGCGAGAACGCCAGGACGCCGTGCGCGCAACCGGTCAGGCATCGCCCGCATCCCGTACAGCGCTCGTCGCGCAGCAGCGGCAGGCGACGCGCATGTCGCAACTCGGGCGGGGTCATCGGCGCGGACATCAAGGCTAGCGTGCGCCGTCGGCTTGACGTCGTCAACGGCACATGACCGTCAGCCGCCCTTGAGCTCGGCGTCGATGATTTCCTTGAAGCGCTCGTAGGGCTGCGCCCCCGAGATCATGCGTCCATTGATGAAGAAGGCGGGTGTGCCGCTGACGCCCGCTTTCTTGCCCGCCTCGATGTCGCGCTGCACGTCCGCGGCGTACTTGCCGGACTCGAGGCAGCTTCCCAGCTTTGCCCCATCGAGACCGAGCGTCGTCGCGGCCTGCGTGAGTGCTGAGACGTCGAGCTGATCTTGATGCGCGAACATCTGGTCGTGCATCTGCCAGAATTTGCCCTGCTCGTTAGCGCACAGTGCTGCTTCGGCCGCCTTGCCTGCCTTGTCGTGGAAAGAGAGCGGGAAGTTGCGAAACACCAGGCGCACCTTGCCGTCATACTCTTTGACCACGCGGTCCACGGTGGGAATGGCGCGCGAGCAGTAGGGACACTGGAAGTCAGAGAATGTGACGATCGTCACGGGAGCGGCCTCGGGGCCCTTCGCCGGGCCCATGGCTGCGACTTCGACGCGGGGCTCGGGCAGCAGGATGTGCACGCCGGCCTTGGTCTTGAGGCCGTCAATGTAGGCGCTCACCACCTGCTGACGTGCCTGCTGCGACTCGTGCGCGACCAGCATGGGTCGGACCTCGTCGAAGCTGCGGCCGCCAAGGGAATCGCGGTGCTTGTCGTAGAGGGCCTTCAGCTGTGCGTCGGTCGGTTGCGCGGTGGCGCCGCTTGCGACCTCATCGAGCAAGGCCTTCGCGTCCTTGCCCTGCGCCTTGGCCTGCTCGTCGACGATGCGGCGGACCACCATGTCGTCGAGGGCTTCGCGGCGCATTTCGAAGAGCTGTGGGCCGAGTGAGGCGTCGAGCTCGGCGAGCGTGATCTTGGTGTCGCCAAAGCTCGCCACGACCGTGTCGGCAGCGAGGGCGTTGGCGGCAGAGCCCTGGGCCGCCACGGTGCCCTTCGAGGAGGTGCTACAGGCTGACAGCAACACGAGCCACGGCAGCGTGCGTGAGAAGGATCGGATGGACATGGAGCTCCTCGTTTGATTTGGAGGTGTCACGGGCCCGCCGTCAGGGCGGCGCGCGCGCCACGCGTGATAGGGTCTGCTTCTGGCAGCTCGGATGCCCGACGTCAAGTGCGCGGGGCAGCGAGCAGCAACAGCTCGATGCGGCGGTTGCGCCGACGGCCATTCTTGGTCGCATTGCTGGCTACCGGCCGATATTCTGCAAACCCCGCCGCCTGCAAGCGAGGTCCTGGAATGTGCACCTCATCCTGCAAGAAGCGCACGACGTCGGTCGCACGCGCCGCTGACAGCTCCCAGTTGGAGGCAAAGCGTGTGCGCAGCTTGTCGGAAATGGGCACGGCGTCGGTGTGGCCGCCGACCTGAATGATCTTGCCTTGGGCGCGCAGCAGCGTCTCGCCGACCCGGCGCAGGACCTCGCGGCCGCGATCGTTGAGCTGCGCCTCGCCGGAGTCAAAGAGCACCTTGTCGGCGACGTCGACAACCAGCTGCCCGTGGGCCTGCGTGATAGCGATGTCCCCGCGACGCATTTCGGCTTCGAGGCCTTTTGCGAGCTCCTCCTGCGTCTTGGTGAGATCCGCAAGCGCCTGCTCTTTCTGTTGGACGTCACTCTCGAGGGCGGCGCGGCTCTCGGCGAGATCGTCGCGCAGCGCCTCGAGTGCGGTGACCTGGGCCTGCAAGGCGACGGCGTCTCGCCGCACCCGGGCGAGCTCGTCGCGCGCAGTGCGAAGCTCGCTGCGCATCGGCAGGCCCCACTGGAGTGTTGCCAGCAGTGCCGCGCATGCCAGCAGCGCCGCGAGTAGCCAGGGCAGGCGACTGTGTCCCGCGTGTGCTCGTTCCGGGCGCACGGGGCGCTGGGTCGTGTGATCGAGCTCGACGTCGAGGTCGTCCATGAGAAGCTCCTTAGCGCTTGCGAAGGGAAGTGGGCAAGAGCTATAGAACCTCCGCGCGCGTCCGTAGCTCAGCTGGATAGAGCAACGGGCTTCGAACCCGTGGGCCGCCTGTTCGAATCGGGCCGGACGCGCCACCCACCGTCTCGTTTTTACCTCACTCGACCGCTCTCGCTGCGAGCGCTGGCATGCCGGGATCGACCCGCGCGCAGTTGCGGCCGGCGTCCTTGCTCTCGTACAGCATGGCGTCGGTGCGCGCGAGCAGGCTCTCGACGGTGTCTTCGGGCCAGGCCATCGTGGCGCCCACCGAGACGGTCACGGTGATCTCCTTGTCGCCACGGGACACGCCGCTTGCCGCGACCAGGTGGCGCAGCCGTTCGGCGATCTGCGCGAGCTCGGTGGGATTCTGACAGGTGATGATCGCCAGAAATTCCTCGCCGCCCCAGCGGCCGGCAAAATCGAAGGCCCGCATGTTGCTCGCCAACGTACGCGAGACGACCTGTAGCACCTCGTCGCCGACGGCGTGGCCATACGTGTCGTTGATGGACTTGAATCGATCAACATCCAGCAAGGCGATGCCGAACGTGCTCCTCGTGTTGCGCAGCTGCGTGATGCGCGTTTCGAGCACCTGCTGGGAGGCGCGACGATTGCCGATCTGGGTGAGGGGGTCGACGAGCGCCTCCTGTCGCCAATGGTTGAGACTGCGCAGCGCGATGAACTGGTCGGACAAATCGCGAAAGATCTCCGCGGCGCCCGTGATCTCGCCGTCGCTGTTGCGCATGGGGACGACGCGCACGCGTACCGGGACACGGTGACCACGGGCGTGGAAGAAATAGATTTGGTGGTCTCGCTCGCGCCCGTCGATCATTGCGTCGGTCAATGGGCATCGCCCGATGCACAGCTGTCGGCCCTCGTCATCGACGTGGCGAAGGATGTTGTCCGGGCATCGGCGTCCAACGACGTCCTGGGCGCGAAAGCCCGTGAGGCGCTCGGCGGTCGCGCTCCAGTAGGTGATGCGCCGTTCACGATCGACGAAATAGACTCCCTCCGACAGGCTGTCGAGCAACGCGGAGAAGAACTCATCTGGTAGTGTCATGCGCGCGACCACATCCCCGTCGGTTGCCCGGGCGCGGTCTGCGCCGGTGGGCCTTGCGATGCTTCGGACGGCACATATGGTGCTCGCGTCCAGTGACATCCACCTAGCGCATCGTGCGCAATCGCGCGATGGCGTCCCCAAGCGCATCCATGCGCTCGTTGCGCACGTGGGTCATGGTGTCGAGCGCACGGGCGTAGCCGGCGTGGACCTGGTCGAGCGCATCGTACGCGTCAGCAAAGGGCGAGCGTGCCTCCACGACGCAACGCTCCTTGGCTCGCGACAACTTGACGTTCCAAGCGGTATCCCAAGCGCGCCACCGCGACAGCGGGTCGCCGCTTGGCCGCGGGTGCTGTAGCTCGAGCTTGACCTCACCGTCGAGCTCGTCGCGAAGCGCGATGAGCGTGCGCGTGCACCACGTGCGTTCGCGGGCGCTGAGCTCGTCGCTGGCGCTCTCCTGCGGCGGTGTGCCGTACAGATTGACGACGATACCGCCGATGACGGTGACAAGGAGATAGGCGGCCGTGAGCGCGAACAGTGCGTAGACGACCATACGGCCGCCTTTGTTGTGGCGATCTTCGGTCATCGCTCAGTTCCCGTCGGGTGTGGGCAGGGGCACGGCGAACTCGCCGAGCTCATTGGTCTCGCCGAGACCGACCAGCAGCGGCTCGGTGGGTGTGCCAAGCTCTTCGGAGTAAAAAGCGATGATGACGCCCGGCACGACCTGCGATGCGGCGCTGACGACGCGACCGTAGGCGAACGAGGGTGCAAACAGCTCGATGTCGTGGGACTCCCCGACGTCGGTGACGCGCAGCAGCTCGCGATGGCGCGGTTGGCCGCTGGCTCGATCGGGCTCCACGACGACTTCATAGCTTGCGGGAGTATCCGTGGTTCCGGGGTCGACGTCCAGCGCGTAGCTACCATCCTCGCTCGACGTGGTGGCAAAGCTGCGCGCCACCGCGCTGCCCCGCAGTGTCATGGTGATGCGCGCCTGGGGGAGCGGCGTGCGCTCATGCCGGAGCACGCGTCCGGAGACGCGTACCTTGCGACGCACCGAGAGCACGAGCGGCTCGTCGGCGCTCGGCAGCTCGGCATCGAGCGTCGTGAGCGCATAGGGCTGCGATTTGGGCGGGGCCACCGTGATGGTGTAGCTACCGGGCAGCACCGTGAGCACGCCGGTTGGCAATTGTGCACTGTCGCTCTCGATGGCGCCGGTCGTGAGGGAGGTTCCCGTGGTGACAAAACGCCCGAGCCCCACGCTGCCGACAAAAAGCACGCTGGCGTTCGCGATGGCAACGAGCGAGCTGGCGTCGCGCACTTCGGTGAGTGCCTGGACGCCCGTAATGTCGCCCAAGGTGATCTTGGGAAGCGTCAGATCCGTGCCGCTGCCGCTCGGCGTTCCGAGCAGGCCCACCGCGGTCGACTCGGGGACGAGGGGATTGGTGCCCGAGCCCACGGTGATGTCAAAGCGCTCAGCGCCCGGGGCGAACACGAGACGGTACTCGCCCGCGACATCGGTGCTGGTGCTCAGCGCCCGCATGGATGTGGCACCGTCGAGCGTCGTGGCGATGGCCGAGACCTGCGCACCGGAGACAGGCGTCCACTCGTCCGAGGTCACCTGCCCCCGCACGACGACGAGGGTGTCAGCTACGGGGTACGTGAGGTTCTGTGTCGTGTCGGCGCCAAGCACGAGCTCCGGCTCGGCAGCGGGTGGAAAGTCGATGGGCGGCTCGCCCGCGACGCCATCGGGGGTGAAGGTGAGACGGTAGGGCGTTCCCGGCACGAGCGGCAACGCGAAGCCTGCCCCGTCGACCGATACTTGCTGCGTCACCTCCATGCCGGGAAGTGGTCCGTCGCCGCGGGCGCGTAGCAGGCCCGTCATGCTGATAGCGCCGGCGCCCGCCCGCACGACCTGGCCATTCATGGTCACCGGAGCGCGCAGCAGCAGTCGCTGCGAGCCGCGCGAGAGATCAATCGCGCCGGGATATGGCTGCGGCAGGTACGGCGAATCGTTCGGGGGCGTCAGTGTGGCGTACACCGTGGTGATGGCATAGCCCGCGCGCTGGCAGCTCGCGAGAAAGCAGACCTCGTCGCTGTCGCAGTCGTCGGTGCTGTAGCACTCAGCCGCACGCCGATGGCCAAAGCAGGCTGCCAGGCTGCACGCGAGCAGGGCGAGCACCAGCCGACGGTTCATGGCGCGCTCGCCGTGGCGCCGCAGTCCAAGTCGACGGCGTCGGAGAGCTCGACAGTCCAGATGAAGGAATCGACTTCCCCCCCGTCTTCAACAGCGCGGGCAAGGGGCGGACGCTCATCCTGGTAGAACGGTCGATCGGCGACGAAGAGCTCGACGGTGTGGGCCTGCGCGAGGCGTCCCTCGGCGACGCCAAAGCGCGTATCGCCCTGCGGGTCGACGCTGAAGCTGAGCGAGCGATCACCCGCCTGCGGGTCGAGCACGTGCTCTTCGGTTTCGAGCGGGTTGCGGTCGCGGTGGTAGTCGACAAACACCCGCCAGTACAGCGTGTCCTCGGCGTCCGGGTCGGAAACGAGCGCATAGAAGCGGTAGCTCGCGCAGTGTGTGCTCATGGTGCGCGGACCGTCGGTCGGGTCCCAACGCAGGGAGGTGGGCTCGATGCGCGGCGGCTGGTTTTGCTCTGCTGGCAGCTCAGTGATCGGCGGTGGTAGCAAGCAAGCGCTTGCCCCCACGAGCAGCAGCGGTAGCAGAGACTTGGTCACAGTAGAGGTCAAAGCAATCCACGTGCCAAATCCAAGTCTTTGGAAAAAACGAGAAAAAATCGAATGGTACGATCTTGCCCCGCGTGGCGTCGCGCAGGATCTGCGACACGGATGTCGCGACCCCCGACGCATGGTCAGGCTCCTTCGTCCTCGCGCTCGAGATGACGAAAGATGGTACGTGGATCGACCCCGAGATCGTGAGCGGTCTTGGTTCGGTTGCCGTTGTTGCGCTCGAGGACCTCGTTGATGTAGCGCCGCTGGAAGTCCTCGCGTGCTTGGTTCAGAGGCACCACGGGGTCGAGATCCTTGTCGGAGACCTCCAAGTCCTCGGCGCCGAGCTGCACGTGCTCGGCCATGATCACGGCCTTCTTGATGCGGTTTTCGAGCTGACGAATGTTGCCCGGCCAACCGTACTTCTTCATCACCGCCACACACTGCGGCGAGAAGTCGCGCGCGTGCGAGCTGTACTCGGTGACGTAGTGGCGCAAAAAATAGCGCGCGATGAGCATGAGGTCTTCTTCGCGCTCGCGCAACGGCGGCAAGTGGATGCCGACGACGTTCAAACGATAGAACAGGTCTTCGCGAAACGCTCCGCTCTCGATGGCGCGCGCGAGATCCTTGTTCGTCGCCGCGAGCACGCGAATGTCGACGGTTTCAGGCTTGGTGTCGCCGACCTTGGTGACGTTCTTTTCCTGTAGTGCTCGCAGGAGCTTGACCTGAAGGCCGGGTGGCAACTCGCCGATCTCGTCGAGAAACAACGTCCCGCCGGTCGCGGCCTGGAAGCGGCCGATGCGCGTTGCGACCGCGCCGGTGAACGCGCCACGCACGTGGCCAAAGAGCTCGCTCTCCATCAGATTCTCGGGGATCGCACCGCAGTTGACGACGACAAACGGCTTGTCGGCGCGATTGGAGCGCACGTGGATCTCGCGCGCGATGAGCTCCTTGCCGGTTCCTGTTTCCCCGGTGATGAGCACGGAGACGTCTGTCGGCGCCACCTTGCGGACCTTGCGAAAGACCTCCTGCATCTGGGTGGAGGCGCCGATGATTTCGCCGAAGCGCTTGTCCTGCACCGCTTGACGCAGGGCCAAGTTGTCGCTGCGCAGGTTGTCGAGCAGCATGGCATTGCGGATGAGCAGCGACGCCTGCGCGGCGTAGATGGTCACGAGCTCTAGCATCGCCGGCTCAAAGAGGCTCGCGACGCGGCTCGATCCTAAATAGATGAGACCCAGCAGCTGCGGCCCTTCGGTGAGCGGCACGCACATGACCGAGCTCAGACGCAGGTTGATGATCGAGGCGCTCGCCGAGAACTCGCGGTCATTGAGGGCATCCGCGACGACCACCGGCCGCTGCTCCTTGATGACTTTCTGCAAGATGGTGTCCGACAGCTCGCCTTGCGCACCGACGATGTTCTCCTTTTGCACGTTGCGAGCCACGCGCACCTGCGGCTCGCCGTTGTCAAAGAGGACGAGAAAGCCCTTGTCGGCACGGGTGCGCTCGATGACGTTGTCCATGAGAGCCGCGAGCAGGTCGTCGAGATTGCTCGTACGCAGGAGCTTCTCCGAGAAGGCGAGAAGGTCGCGGTACGCACCCGCCACGTGGTGATCATCAGCACTGTGCTCGGTGGCGACGGCCGCATCGTGCAAGCGAAAGACCAGCTCATGCTCGCCGACGCGCAGCAAGTCCCCGTCACGCAGCCGGGCGCGCTTTTCCTTCTTGCCGTTGACGAGCAGGGATCTGGCGCGGCCGAGTGAGGACAGTACCCAGCCGTCGTCTTCGCGGATGAGCTGTGCGTGGTCGGCGGCCACGTTGGTGTCCTCAATGCGCACCTCGCAGCTCGCGTCGCTGCCGATGCGCGTAATGGCTTTCACCACGGGGATGCGCTTTGGCCCTTCGGGGCGTTGGACGATGAGCACGGGCATGTTGGCTGGGTCTCTTGGCGGCAGCATAGAGGCTTGCGTCGCCATCTACAAGACGCTGCTGGTCAAAACTGCCCAGACAGCACCATCGTTGGCGATGAGCGTAGCGCGGTGCTGATGGGGTCGTCGTGCACCACAGGGGGCGACATGACCGAAGGGATAAAATGCAGTCGGGCATGGAAGACGCCGACACTCCAGGCCACGCCGAAGAGCGCGGCACTCGTGTATTGTGCCACCGTCAGGCGCTGCACGAGCTGTCGGGCCTCGACGTCCTCGGCGCCGTAGACGCTGTGGCGCCGGGCTGTGAGATAGGCGGCCACGTTGGCGCCGACGAGGGCGAGCTGCGCGCCGCCAAACAACACCCCCCAGGCGACCTGGCCATTCTGAAACTGGCCGATGCCAAAGGGCATCAAGGTGCCGAGCTCGGAGTGCTCGACGACGCGCGTGGTGACGGTGCGCCGCAGGCCTCGCAACTGCGCGGCGTCGAGCTGTGCGTCGCTCTTGCGTTGGCGAATGACGTCCAGCTCGGGCGCGAGCTGCTTGCGAATGCTCTCGAAGATTTCGATGACCGGTGGCGCCACCGTGAACGGGTCGAGGTCGTAGTCAGGGTCGAGGTAGAGGAGCTTAGCGAACTCCTCGCCTACCTCATCGAGCTGGTCGAGCAGATAGTAGGTGAGCGCGAGATACTTGCGAGCCTCGATCACCTGCTCGTCGGAGACGAGGCGCATCGGATAGAGCAGGGCGCGCAGGTGTTGCGCCGCCTCCTCATAGTTGCCGTACGCGTACTCGTTGGTGGCTCGACGTAGCTCCTCGTGTACGCCGGTCGGTGTCTCGGCCGCCGCCGTCGAGACCGCCACGCCCAAGGGGGCGCCCGTGGTAACCCACGCCAGGCACAGGGCACCCGCAGCGAGCATGCCCCATCGTTATCGGGCCGCGAACGGGACCGCAAGAGTCTCTTCTTCCCCCGGGCGAAAAACGACGCGCTGTACCACCCGTTGCTCACCCGCGCTCACGACGACCTCGTACTCCCTGGCGCCCTGTCCCTCGGGCAGCGGCACTAAAATCGGGTCGTTGCGCGTGCGACTATTGATGAGGTTGCGCGTCCCGGCCACTTCGACGATCGCACCGTCGGGGACGCCCTCGACGCGCAGTCGGGCTTGCAGCGGCCGGAGCCGAATGGTCAGCGGCCCTGGGGGCTCGGTCTCGCTGACGGTGAGGTCGATGGTGCGGTCGTAGGCCTTGTCGTTGGTAAAGCGCAGACGCCGCGTGCCGTAGGCCAGATCGAGCTGAAAGACGCCCATCTTGCTCTTGACGACGGGCTCCGGTGCGTCGTCTACGTAGACATTCACCCACGCGCCTGCCGCTTTGAAGGTCACCGCGCGGGTGGCCGTCGCTGCGGGCGCGGTCGTGGGGCGTCCCGGTTTGTCGGGTGCGAGCGCGACCGGGTCGACGGCGCCGTTCTCGGGGACGACAAACTCCCGCTGCGCGTTGCCGTGCGCGGTGACGAGGCGCGCGACGTGCCGTCCCGGAGAGAGCGACACCGCCGTGCCGCCTGCGAGACCGCGCCCGATGAGCTCATCGTCCACGTAGACGTCTCCGC
The DNA here is from genome assembly GCA_964357695.1 of uncultured Bdellovibrionales bacterium. Lineage (GTDB taxonomy): Bacteria > Myxococcota > XYA12-FULL-58-9 > XYA12-FULL-58-9 > CAYHNK01 > CAYHNK01. The sequence continues at coordinate 9,774 of CAYHNK010000121.1, forward strand.
GCTCGCCCAGCAGCACGGCGACGCTGCGTCGCGCCGCGCCGACAGGGGTGCTCGCCCGCGGATCGATCGACCCAGCCAGCGTTGCTGCACGCGGACGTCCGAGCCACGTCGCTGCGGCCAAGGTGACGACCGCCGTGCCGGCGAGCACGAGGACGCCGTCGCGCAGTAGGCGTACGGCCCAGTTGCGGCGATGCAGGTGCCGCAGGATGCGACGCACTTCCGTGTGCGCGGGCTCGAGGCTGAGGACGCGATCAAAATCCTGTAATGCCGTACCGGTCTGCCCGCGTGCGAGCGCCTGCTTGCCGAGCGTGCAGTAGGTGGGCACGAGCCGTGGCTTGAGTGCCACGCCGTAGGTCGCAGGAGCGGCGAGCAGAGCGCGTACCTCGGTGGGGGCGTCGAGGCCGAGGCGACCCAGGACGCCGTCGATGGCGCCGAGGAGCGCCGCCGCGTCGGCGTAGCGTGCCGCCGGCTCGCGTGCGAGACAGCGATGAATGACCGCAGCGATGGCGCCGTGCACCGCTGGATTCGCCTCGTCAGCGGGGACGAACTCGCAGGCGACGATGCGCTTGAGCAGCGCATGGGGCGTCGGCCCCTCAAACGGCAAGCGGCCAATGACGAACTGGTAGAGCATGGCGCCAAACGAGAAGATGTCGGCCCGCGCGTCGGGCTCTTCGCCGTCGATGTACTCGGGGGCCATGTACGCAGGGGATCCGAGCAGCGTGCCCGTGACCGTCAGGGTCTGGCTGTCGAGCATGCGGGCGATGCCAAAGTCTGTGAGCTTGAGAGCACCGCCAGCGCCCACGAGTATGTTCTCCGGCTTCAGATCGCGGTGCACGACGCCGGCCTCGTGCGCGTGCCTCAGGGCGTCGGCGATGGGTCGCGCGAGGAGGATCCCGGCCTCGGGCGGCGTCAGGGGTCCACGCCGCAAGAGCTCGGAGAGCGGTTGCCCATCGACCAGCTCCGCGACAATATAGCTCGTCGTCGCCTGCTCGCCGCTGTAGTCGTAGACCTCGATGATGTGTGGATGGCGCAAGCGCGCCACCGCGACGGCCTCGCGGTGAAAACGCTCCTTCGCCTCCGGCTGCTCGGCGAGAAAGCTGTGCATGACTTTGACGGCGACCTCGCGTTGCAGCTCGGCATCGCGCGCACGATAGACGACACTCATCCCGCCCTGGCCGATGACCTCCAGGATGCGGTAGCGTCCGAGCGTGCTGCCGACGAGGCCTGTCATCGACGATCCGACTCTCGGCCTTGTAAGCCGTGCGAGGTCCCGCCCGAAGACCGACTAGACCTTGCTGAGCGTGCCTTCGTAGAAGCCCTCGAGAATGGCCTTGTGCTTTTGCTCGACCACCTTGCGCTTGATCTTCGAGTTCGGCGTCAAGTCGCCGCCTTCGATGGTCAAATCCCGCGGCAGGATAGCAAAGCGCTTGATCGTTTCATAGCTCGCGAGCTTGCCGTTGAGCTCGTCGACCGCCTTCTTGACCATCTCGCGCACGACGTCGTGCTGGGTCAGCGCGGCGATGTCGCCCGCGGGTAGCTTCTGGTCTGCGGCCCAGCGCGGTAGCGTTTCCTCGTCCATGGTGATGAGCGCCGTGCAGAACGGTCGGCGGTCGCCGTGCACGAGCACCTGGCTGACGTAGGGACACAGTGCCTTGAGCTTGCCTTCGATGGCCTGCGGGGCGACATACTTGCCACCCGAGGTCTTGATGAGATCTTTTTTGCGGTCGGTGATGCGTAGGTAGTTGTCGCGATCGACTTCGCCGATGTCGCCGGTGCGTAGCCAGCCCTCTTCGGTGAAGATCTCTTGGGTTGCCTCCGGCATGTTGTGGTAGCCCTTCATGACGCCACGGCCACGCAACAGTACCTCGCCGTCTTCCGGTGCGATCTTGACCTCGGTGCCTGGAAGGGGCGGGCCGACGGTGCCAAACTTGAAGAGTCCTGGCACGTTGACGAAGGAGGCGGCGCTCGTCTCGGTGAGCCCGTAGCCCTCCAAGATGAGGATGTCGGCCGCGTGAAAGAACTCGGCCATCTCGAGCGACAGCGGCGCGCTGCCGGAGATAAAGAAGCGAATGCGGCCGCCGAAGCGATGACGCAGCTTCGCGAACACCAGGCGATCGGCGATGGCGTACTGCATCGCGAGGGCCGCGCCGGGCTTGCCGCCGTGCTGTTTGAGGCGCGAGACGCGCTTGCCGACCTGCATCGCCCAGGAGAAGATCGAGACCTTGAGGCCACCGGCTTCTTGCACCCCCGAGACGACCTTGTTGTACACCTTCTCGAAAATGCGTGGTGCGGCGGCCATGAACGTCGGCCGCACGTAGGCGAGGTTTTCGACGAGCTTGGGGATGCGCCCGTCGACGGTGGTGGGGAAGCCGATCTGGTACTGCATGACTTGCAGCACCTTGCCAAACGAGTGTGCCAGCGGCAGCCACAGGTACTGGTGGTCCTCCGGGCGCAGGAGGTTGAGAGCCGCAATGCCCTCGGCCTCATAGACCCAGCAGTCGTGGATGAGCTCGACCCCCTTGGGCTTGCCGGTCGTGCCCGAGGTGTAGATGAGCGTCGCCAGATCATCTTTGGTCACCGAGCCCGCGACCTCGTAGACGCGCGGCGGCTGCGCGCCATCGTACTTGCGTCCTAGCTCTTCGAGCAGCCGCAGCGGGATGACCCCCCCGCCGTCGCCCCTCTTGCCGTAGA
>CAYHNK010000122.1:0-5449 GCA_964357695.1 uncultured Bdellovibrionales bacterium
ATTGCAGCGCGCTGACGACGCTCACCGACTGCAACCACACGGATCGCTACATCGCAGGCACCCAGTTTTGCTCGTGGGTGGGCGGGGCCTGCACGCCCAGCTGCTCGGCAATCGTTGGGGATCCCGACGCCTGCAACGGACAGCTCGGCTGCTTATGGGTGGGTGAAGTCGCGACGGGAACGTGCACGGTCAACCGCCTCGAGACGCGCTGGCAACAGGCTCTTGCGGCGCTCGATGATGTCGTGTCGGGCTACAGCGGCCGTATTCGCTTTGGTCTGTCGTACTATCCCGATTACTGCGTGAGCCCGCCAGCGCAGTATACGCCGGAGTGTCGCTTTCACGGCAACTCCTGCTGGTGCAATTCGCAGAGCTGCAACGACTGCTCTGGTTACGGCACGGCGGCGGAATGTCGCACCAACGACAGTTGCACCTGGAGTGGCAGCTGTCTCAACGGCGGCAATTGCCAGCCAGGTGTCCCGGACGTGGTGGCCGGCGAGCACGCCGTGGGGGATATCATGTCGCCGCTCTACAGCATCTTTCCTGGCGGTGGCACGCCCACGGGACCGACGCTGCGCGGCGTTCGCGACGCACGAGCTAGTTTTGGCATGTCGGTGGGTGTCGATTGTGAGGCCCTGGCGTCGGGCCCTTGCGGCACGGAACCTTTGTGCGGCTGGAACGCGGGTACGGGAACGTGCGTCAGCCACTGCGAGCTCATCATGAGCTTGACCGACTGCGGTCTGGCGAGTGACTGCGTGTGGGATACGGCGTCACTCGGTTGCCTCAAACAGCAGGATCGCGGCGACTACGTGCTGCTCGTCACCGACGGCGAGGCCAACTGTGACGACGATTGTGCGACGGCCACCGGCACGAATGAGGCGACTTGTATCGCCGTGGCCCAGGGCTGTGTTTGGAGCCCCGCGGGCTCGCGCTGCAGTATGGGCGCGTCATCGAGCTGGTACCCGGACCACGTCAACAGCGCCCTCGACGACCTGCGCGCACTCACACCCGCCGTCAAGACATACATCGTCGGCTTTGCGTTCAGCACCGTGAGCGCGAATCTCAACTGCCACGCGGTGCACGGCGGCACGGCCCGACCGGATACGTGCGCGGGGGTTGACGGCAGCACATGTGACGAGGCCGCGGCGTCCGGCAATGCCTGCTACTACGACGCCAGCGACGCAGCGACGCTCGCGACCGCGCTCGGCAACATCCTTGGCACGGTGGCGCTGTGCTCGGTGACCGTCGAGGGATTGCGCTCGGACGATTTCGCTGCGTTGGGGCGCACCAACGTCTATCTCAACTACACGGATGGCAGCGGCACCGAGTGGATCGCGCGGGACATAGCTGGCCTCAATGCGTGGGACTTCGATCTTTCTGACACGTACGCGCGCATCAACTTCGCGGGAGCAGCCTGTGACGTCATTCGTGCGGGGACAGTAACGCCGCTCATCATCATTGGCTGCCCGCCGGAGGGTGGCTGAGGCGCGCGAGCACTGGAGTGCGAAAGCGCTCGGTCACCGCAGTGTCGAGTGCTTGCGGCAGGATGGCACGCTGGCGCATTTGCGTGAGCTTGTCGGCGAACGACGCCGGGTTGCCGTACACCGCCTGGTTGTAGCGCTCGACCGTGCCGGGATCTTCGCGCAGGTCGGCGCTCCAAGTCGCAAGGCCGCGCTCGAGATCGCTCGGATCATTGCAGATGCTGGTGCGCACTGCGTGACCCGGCACGTCGCAGGTCTCGCCGATGAGCTCGAAGGCGAGTGCGGAGGGGCCCATGGTGAGCGTGCCCGCCGTGCAGCGCACGGCGACGCTTCCGGGCGCGAGTGATGCCTCGCCGAGCTGCGATTCGACGACCACCGCGCCGTCGATGACTGCGGCCGTGGAGACGCTGACATCGATGAGCACGCTGTTACGTATCTGGGCACTGCTGGGCAGGATGCAGTCGCCAACGAGACGATTGCCGTGCCCGTCGACAGGGACGTCGTCGATGCAGGCGAGCAGGCGCGCCATGGTGCCCGCGACGCCTTCTTGCGCCACATCGTGCAGCGTACGTCGGGCGTGCTCGAGCTGGCCGACGTCGCCCCAATAGAGGTCGGCGCCAAAATCGATGACTTGAATCGCGAGCGCATGCCCACGACGATCCTCGAGCCGTTGGCGCAGCTGGGTGACGCGGGCGTAGAAGTCCGGATACTCGCCGACGAGACGCGCCAGAACGGCGTCGCGTCGCAGCTCCGCTTGCCACTCGTCGGCGTGACTCGTCAGGGCCTCAAAGAGGTAGCCGTCGACATCCAGTGCGCCGGCTAGATCGCCGAAGACCGCCCGCGCCTCCTGCACGAACAAGTGCGAAAAGGCCGGGCTGCCGATGTGCACGAGAGCACGCACGGGCGCATCCTTCTGGATCCCCATGGCACGCAACAGCTCGAGGCGCGGCCGGCGACGCAGCTGCCGCACGAGCAGCCCGGATTCGGGATCACGAAAGAGCCACTCTTTGTGCTCCGCGAGCTCGTCCGCGACGATGAGCTCGGCGCCAAAGCGCACGGCGTCGACGTGGCTCAAGTCGTAGTGCAGTGCTTCGAAGCGGCTCGCGGGGAGCTGGGGCTCATCTCCCCACTTCCAGGCGATGCCGCGAAAGCCCATGCGCTCGAGATGGTGCGTGACGAGCGACCACGAGTAGAGGGACGCCGCGGCGGCCGAGAGCCACTGGCCGTCCTTGCGGTGGCGCACGAGGGTGGGCAAGAACGGTTTGATGCCGTGCAAGCGCTGCGTGAGCGGGCTCAGGCGCGTGCCCTTGCCTGGCATCATGAGACCCACAGCGACACGCTCCGGATCGAGTGAGCCGTGCTCGCGCTCCCAGTGTGCCACCGCGTCGAGCAGACCGAGCAGCTGGCCGCGTCGCGTCGTCTCCTCGTGCGCCATCACCTGCACGGCACCGTCGGCACAAAAGATCTCGGGCGCGAGCGTGCGCAGCTCCTCTTCGACGACCCCCTGGTCACCGCCATTGACGATGGCGAGAGCCTGGCGGGGGCCCTGCGAGTCGTCGACGACGCGGCGCAGGGTGCGCAGGCTGTCGGCAGCTGCGGGGGCGAGCTCGCGCTGCATGCGTCGCAAGATGCCTCCGGGCTCACCGATGGCCGCAGCGATGATCCCATCGGCGCGCGCCTGCGAGTCTGCGACCGTGTAGAGGCGAAACTGGGGCGCGTTTCCCGAGGCGCGCAAATGGCAGATGTCGCCTTGCGCGAAGAAGACCCGCGTGCCGTCGACATAGTTGATGGCATCGATAGCGCCGTAGTCGGCGGTCGGAAAGTAACGCTCGAGACCCTTGCGGCAGTACGTAATCTCGGCCCACCGAGGATCGGATGGTTCGACCGTGACCGACTCGTCGCCTGTCAGCTGCACCTCGATGTGCTCGGCGCGAAAGCGTACCTCGAGCGGCGCACACGTGCGCGGGTGAAAGTGCGCGAGGATGCGACCGCTTGTGGGCGGCGCGACATCGTCGATGAGCCCGGCGCGGGTCGAGCGTTGCGGTAGGCGCGAGAACAGCTCCGAGATGCGCACTCGCTCGCGGGCTGCGGAGATGAGCACGGCCAAGATTGGCAGCATCGCGTCGCGCGTCGGCAGTCGCGTGAGCGTTCGTCCTTCGAAGTCGCAGTCGGTGGCGGTCAGAAAGCCACCGTTCGCCTCCCAGGCGACAACGCCGGTGGCGCCGCCTGCAATTGCGGCGCTCATGGCCTCGATGACATACGGCGAGCCGATGCGCGTCTTGACGACGCGCGTGCGGGGGGGGAGCTCGCCAGCAAAAAAGCGGTCCACAGCGTCACTGACGCTCACCGGCACGGCCGCGACGCTGGCACCGACGAAGCGGGCCGTGACGATGCCGACGACGTCGCCGCGATGAAAGCGACCCTTCTCGTCGACGAGCAGGGGGCGGTCGCCGTCGCCGTCGGTCGAGACGAGCGCATCGGCGCGGTGGGTACGCACGAGATCGGCGTAGAAGGCCTCGTCCTCGACGGTGACGTCCTCGGTGTCGACGGCAACGAACTCGTCGCGGCGACCGACGGCAATGACCGTCGCTCCGAGGCCTTCGAGAATGCGCACGAGCAAATCGCGCCCGACGGCCGAGTGTTGATAGACGACGACATGCTTGCCGACGAGGGGGCGGGCGACGCCGAACACGTCGAGATAGCGGGCGACATAATGGGCGGCCGGCTCTGCAAGCGCTACGGAGGACGGTGTGGGGGTCAGGAGCATGCCGCCTGCGTCGAAGTCGCCCGTCCACGCGGCTTCGCTGCGCACGCGACGCACCTCGGCGAGGATCGCAGGCTCCTCCGCCTTGAGAACCTCGCCGCCCGGGCGATAGAATTTCACGCCGTTGCGGTCCGCTGGAATGTGGCTGCCGGTGACCATGATGCTCGCCATGGGGCGTCGTGCCGCATTGGATCCGCAGGCCATGGCGTAGTGGGCGAGGGCGGGTGTGGGGATCTGGCCGCAGTGGCTGGGTGTCGCACCGGCGGCACGGATGGCGTAGACCACCGCCGCGGCAATGCGCGGGCTGCTCGATAGCCCCGATCGTGGGTCGCGGGCGCGCAGGTCTTCGGCAAGCGCGACGTTGTCCCCGGTCGTGAGGTCACCTTTGCGCTCGAGGTAGCGCAAAAAGCCCAGCGTGTTGACGAAGACCTCGCGGTCCGTCATCTCGGTGACGAGTCCCCGTAGGCCGCTCGTGCCAAAGGTGAGCTCGGGGGAGGCGGACGCGGTGGACTGGTTTTCGGCCATGGAACCCTCGCAAGGAGGGCCCAGAGTAGGGATCTCGGCGCCGGAGTCAAGCGCGGAACCGCCTGACAGCCGGCGCTCTCGACTACGGGTTGCGTGGTGTCCGTTCGGAGGTCGCCCCGTCGTCACCAAACACCGAGTCGAAAAGATCGTCGGCGCCCGTCTCAGGGGCAGCGGGCACGCGCTCGGGCACGCGCTCGGGTGCGGGCGCGGGCGCGGCGACGGGGGTAGGGGCCAGAGCTGGGGTTGGCGCGACGACGTCGCGCGCTGCTTGGATTTCGCCGGCGATGGCATCGACAGTCACCGGCGTCGGCGGGGCCTCCGGCCACAGCAGCACGGACGTCAGTGTCACAAGCAGCGCCGCACCTACGCCGATGACGACGGTGCGGTTCTTCGCGACGACCTGCCGGTAGGGGAGACTCGCGCGCCAAAGCGCGCGCAACTGTGCGCGCCACGAGGCCAGGATGAGCGCAACACGCTCGCGTCTTAGTGACGTCCACGTGGAGCCCGTGACGAGCTGTATATCGTCTTCGGTAAGCTCAGCCGGCTCTTCGGCGAGCGTTGCCGCCTCGCTGGCAAGCGGCTTCGCTGTGGGCGGTGCTGAAGGTGGGACCGCGGTGGCGGCGACCTGCTGCTGCACGACACGAGTGTGCTCGATCTGCTCGCTCAGACCTCGTAGCTCCGC
>CAYHNK010000122.1:5459-12337 GCA_964357695.1 uncultured Bdellovibrionales bacterium
CAGGGTGCCTACGCGCGCGGCGAGTGTCGAGCGCTCCGCATTGGCGGCGAGCACCCGCGCCCGCAGCTCCGAGGAGCTCGCCTCTGCGCCGAGGCGGGCATTTTCCAGCTCAGCACTGCGCGCCGCGAGGGAGCGCTCGAGTGTTTCCCGCTGCTGGGAAAGCTGGCGCATCGACGCCTGCGCGCTGTCAAGCTCCTCGCGCAACCGCTGCGCCGCGCGTTTCTCGTCTTCCCAAGAGGCTGCGGCACCGTGGGCTTGGCGAAGTTGTGTTTCAAGACGCGTCTGTGCGTTCTCTGATGCGGCTCGTAGCGTCTCCAATTCCGATGCGAGCTGATCCCGGTCGATCTGGACAGTCGCCGCGGTCTTTTGCAGCAGAGCCAAGTCAGTAGCCAGCTGTTCGCGGGCCGCCTGCGCGGTGGTTGCTAGCTCACGCGCGGATCCGAGCTCGGCCGCCACGGCTTGGTCCTTGGTGAGTGTGGCCCGCAACCGTTCCAGCTCTTGCCTGCGGTCGTTCGTCTCGCTCTGTAGGGCGCCGACTTGTGCGCGTGCTGCGTCGAGCTCTTTGGTGGCAAGATCCGCCTTCTTGCGCGTGCTTGACACAGCCTCCTCGAGCTCAGCGATGCGTAGCTCCGCCGCCTGTCGCGCCTCGAGCACTGTGCTTTTGGTGGCTGTGAGCTTCTCGCGTGCCGTCTCCTGCGCGCGGGCAAGGTCCGCCTTGTCCAGCTCGAGCTGCTCGACGCGAGCAAGTGCCTCGGTGCGCTGCTGTTCGGCCTGCTGCTGCCCTTGCTGGACCTCGCGGAGCTGCTTTTTGAGCGCCAGAACCTGGGCGTGCTCGGCGGCGAGGGCTCCCTCGCGCGCGGTCTGCTCATCGGCCACTTGCTTGGTGAGCGCCGCGTGGCGAGATTCAGCCTTGGCGAGCCCGGTACGCAGCTTCTCGCCGTCGCGTTGGGATTCGCCGAGCTCGGCCCGCACTTGGTGCAGAGCTTTCACGACGGCTGCGTGCTCAATGCGTGTGGTCTCGAGCGCGGCCGCGAGCTTCTCGGCCTCGTCGACCGCCTCCGCCCGCCGTTGGACCTCTTTGCCCTGCTTGGCGAGCTCGCGCGCCAGGCTCTGCGCGGCCGTCTCCTCGCTCTTGAGTGACGTCTCGCGCTCCGCGATTTTGGCTTCTTGCTTGGCGAGCTTCTGCTCCCGCTTGGCGAGCTCGTGCTCGAGCGCTTGGACGGTCTCGCGTTCGGTGGCGAGAGCGGTCTGCTCGAGCGTGAGCACCTTGCGCATCTCCGCGTGCTGCTTTGTCTCCGCCTTGGCACGCTGCTGGTACTCGGTCTCGAGCTCTTTCTTGCGGGTCTGCAGCTCGTGCGCGGCCTCGATGGCCACCTCGTGGGCGATGGCGTCTCGCGCCTTGCGGGCCTCGTCCTCGTCGCGTTGTCGGCGCGCGGCGTCCTCGCGTTCCGCGGCTTCACGTCGCTCGCGTGCCAAGACACCCCGCATGCCGGCGACGCGTGCTTTGACCGCCTCAAGGACCGGACTGGCTCCGAGTGCGATGCCGCGCTCCACCAGCGCCTCGGCCTCGTCAAGGAGCGCCTCGTCGTGACGACCCGGACCGTCGAGCTCGCTCAGCATCAGCGTGGCGGTCATTTCGTTCAGCGGCAGGCTCTTGGGGCTCGCCTGCACGCCACGGCGGCAGAGATCGAGCGCGTCCTGACGGCGGCCGGTCTCGAGGTAGTACGCCGCCACCTGCACCACCGTGCTGGCGCTGGTGAGCGATCGCCGAATGGTATCTTCGAGCTTGCTGACCACCTCCTGCTCGAGGAAGGTGCGGATCTCCGCGACGACCTCGTCTTGTCCCGGGGAAAACTCGATGCCCACGCCGGGCTCGCGGCCGACGGCGGTCATGCGTCGCACGGTGCCGCGCACCATGAGGGGTGTCTTGCGACCCTTGAGGTTGAGGTGCAGCTCGAGGGCCGTGCCCATCTCGAGGCCCTTGGTATTGCGCAGGAAGAGGCCCCGCGCGCTCAAGTCCGTCGAATAGTTGAACGTCTTGCGGTCGCCGAGCTCGTAGTCGACCCGCTGGATCACCGGAAAGCGGATGGCCTGGCGCTTGTCCGTGGACTCGACCTCGCGTGTCACACTTTCGCCGCCGGACTCAGCCTGCTTCTTCTTGACTGTGGTGAGCTTCTTCTTTGGACCCGCCATGATCGCCCCTCGACGCTCGCCCTTTCGGACATTACGTCACATGCGACTCCACCGTACAGTAGTACGCGGTCTCGTCGCACGGGGAAAGTCGGGGAGTGGGACGCGGCCCGAGTGCGCTAGCCGATGCGCCAGAGGAAGCCCGAGACGATGAGCCAGGCGCCAAGGGCGATGGCAGCAATGCCCAGCGTAGCCTGCTTGGGCGCGAGCTTGGCGATCGTCATGTCGAGCTTCTCCACAGCTTGGGGTTGCTTGATGAACTGCTTGAGCACTCCCACGCCGAGGAGCAGCCCCAGGGCGACCTGCAGCAACCCGCCCGCGAGGAACGTCGCCCAGTAGATCGGCCAGTGTGCGATCCACCCCATGTGCAGGACCGCCTGCACGACGCTCCACGCCCCCCACACCGCGGAGATGGCGCCAATCCACCCCTGATACGGGGAGATCTTCGCGATCAGATCCTTCGCTTCCGGTCGCTTCGCGATGATGAGGCTCGGAATGGCGAGGACGCCCAACAACGCCAGCCAAATGCCACCGATGAGTCCCATGGGATAATCCTCTTTCGGACGCGAGGTCCTTTGTCGAGCTGCCCTCGTCGGGACCCCCCCCGTACGAATAGGCGTCTCGGTACGTGCAGCCAATAGCCCGTAAGCACGCACGTAGCAACGAGGAAGTTCGGCTTAGGCGAGCGATTTCATCGCCGCGTCGAGTCGGTCGACGGCCAGGCGAGCCTGCGACTCGTCGATGACGAGCGGCGGCAACAGGCGCAGGACGTTGTCGCCAGCGAGCGTTACCAGCAACCCCGCCTCGCGGCACGCAGCAACGAACGGCTTGGCCGCGCGATCGAGCTCCACGGCGATCATCAAACCGCGACCGCGGACCTCGCGGACGATGCCGTACGGGCTGCAGCGCGACGTGATGTCTGCGACGAGGAGGGCTCCCAAGGTGCGGGCGCGCTCGAGTAGACCGTCCTCTTCGATGGTGTCGAGTGTCGCCAGACCCGCGGCGCAAGCGACCGGATTGCCGCCAAAAGTCGACGCGTGCACCCCGGGCTGGAACGCCTGGGCAAGGGCTTCTGTCGTGACCATGGCGCCGAGCGGCAATCCCCCGCCAAGGCCCTTGGCAAGCGCCATGACGTCCGGAATGACGCCCTCGTGCTGGTGGGCAAACCACATACCGGTGCGACCGATGCCGGTCTGCACTTCGTCGAAAATAAGCAGGCAGCCGCGGGCGGTGCACAGCTGTCGCACCGCAGCGAGATAACCCGGGGGGGGTATGACGACGCCCGAGTTGCCAAGGATGGGCTCCATGATGAGCGCCGCGGTGTGCGGTCCAATCGCAGCCTCGAGTGCCTCGATCTGGCCGTGCGGCACGACGCGCGCGCCGGGGATGAGAGGACCAAAGCCCTCGCGGTAGGCATCTTTCGCCGTGACACTGAGCGCCCCCAGCGTACGACCGTGAAAGCCGCCCTGCACGCCGATGAGCTCGTGGCGTGCCTCCCCACGATCGTGAAAGTGGCGTCGCGCGAGCTTGAGCGCGGCCTCGGTGGCCTCGGTGCCGGAGTTGGCAAAGAACACGCGCTCGCCAAACGACATGCGGCAGATGCGCTCGGCCAGCTGGATCATCGGGATGTTGTAGAGGCTGGGGCCGGTGTGGCCAACGCGCGCGATCTGCGCGCTCACCGCAGCGACGACCCTCGGGTGAGCATGTCCCACGGCGCTCACGCCGATGCCGGTGGCGAAGTCGAGGTACTGCGCGCCGTCGGTGTCCCACAGCCACGCACCTTCGCCGCGCTCAGCGACGATGGGTGGCGGGGCGTAGTTGGGCGTCAGATAGGTTCGTGCTGCGTCGAGAAGGTCACGAGTGGTCGGCATGATGAGGTGTTTCCGTTACAGGATGTAGCGACTCAGATCTTCGTCGCTGAGGAAGCTCTCGAGGGATTTGCGCACGAAGACGGCGTCGATGCAGATCTTCGTGCCCGCACGCTCCGGCGCGTTGAACGATGCTTCGTCGAGCAGTCGCTCGAACACGGTGTGCAGGCGTCGCGCACCGATGTTTTCCGCTCGACCGTTGGCGGCCGCAGCGATGCGGGCGATCTCTTGCAGTCCGTCGTCGCTGAACTCGAGCTCGACGCCTTCGGTCAGGAGCAGCGCCTTGTATTGCACCGGCAACGCGTTGCGCGGCTCCCTGAGAATGCGCAAGAGCTCCGCCTCGCCGAGGGAGGACAGCTCGACGCGTACCGGGAAGCGCCCCTGGAGCTCGGGAATGAGATCGGAGACCTTGCTGACGTGAAAGGCGCCGGCAGCGATAAATAGGATGTGATCGGTGTGCACGATGCCGTACTTGGTCGTGACCGCGGACCCCTCGACGATCGGCAGGATGTCGCGCTGCACACCCTCGCGCGAGACGTCGGGTCCTTGTCCGGCGCCCTCGCGTCGCGCGATCTTGTCGATCTCGTCGAGAAAGACGATGCCGCTTTGCTCGGCGCGGCGGATGCCCTCTTTGACCACCAGATCCTGATCGACGAGCTTGTTCGCCTCTTCCTGCGTCAGCGTATCGAGGGCCTCAGGGATCTTGACGCGGCGCTTGCGTGTGCGTTTGCCGAACATCTGCCCCATGGCGTCCTGGAGATTGAAGCCCATTTCTTCGAGACCGCTGTTGGAAAAGACCTGCATGACGGGCATGCGGCTCTCCTCGGCATCGATTTCGACGTCGCGCTCGGACAGCTCACCAGCGCGCAACATGGTTCGCAGACGCTCGCGACTGCCATCGGCCGGCGGTGGCGTCGCGATTGTGCCCGGGGATGATTGCTCGTAACGCGGTCGTGGCAAGAGCAAGTCGAGGAGGCGCTCTTCGGCGTGCTCACGCGCCCGCGTGATGACGCGCTCTTTTTCTTCGTCTCGCGCCAGCTGGACGGCCGACTCGACGAGATCTCGGATCATCGAGTCGACGTCGCGGCCGACGTAGCCCACCTCGGTGAACTTCGACGCTTCCACCTTGACGAAAGGCGCCTGCGCGAGCTTGGCCAGACGCCGCGCGATTTCGGTTTTGCCCACCCCGGTGGGGCCGACGAGAATGATGTTCTTCGGCGCGATTTCGTCGCGCAGATGCTCGGGGACGCGTCGTCGTCGCCAACGGTTGCGCAGCGCAATGGCCACCGCGCGCTTGGCCTCGTTCTGGCCGACGATGTACGTGTCGAGCTCGCTGACGATCTCGCGTGGCGTGAAGGACGATTCGGTAGGGTCGCGTGTGGACATGGGTTGGCTACGTTGCCTTGAGCTCTTCAAATTGGAAGCGCACGTTGGTGTAGACGCACAGATCGGCGGCGATGGCCATGGCGGCCTCGGCGATGGCGCGGGCACTGAGATCGGTGTGCGCGAGCAACGAGCGCGCTGCGGCGAGCGCAAAGTTGCCGCCGGAGCCAATGGCGATGATGCCGTCGTCTGGCTCGATGACGTCGCCGCTGCCCGAGAGTAGCAGGCTCGTCTCGAGGTCGGAGACGAGTAGCAGCGCTTCGAGTCGTCGCAGCATGCGATCGGTGCGCCAGTCCTTGGTGAGCTCGACAGCGGCGCGTGTGACGTTGCCGGAGTAGTCCTTGAGCTTGCCCTCAAAGCGCTCGAACAACGTGAAGGCGTCGGCGGTGGCACCGGCAAAGCCTGCGAGGACCTGGCCGTTGTAGAGCCGACGCACCTTCTTGGCGCCGTGTTTGACCACCGTGTTGTTCATCGTGATCTGACCATCGGCGGCCATCACCACCTCATGGTTGCGCCGCACGAGCAGGACTGTCGTCGATCGGATGTGGGGTCTCACGGATGCTTCCCTTCGTGTGATGAGCTCGCGTAGTGCGTGGGATCGGGGATGCGCGCGGTGTCAAAGCCCCGGCGACGCAACAGACACGCATCGCAGTGCCCGCAGGCGAGCTCGGCCACCGGGTCGTAGCACGAGTGCGTGAGCGTGTAGTCGACCCCGAGAGCGACGCCCTCGCGAATGATGTCTGCTTTGCCCAGATGCAAAAGCGGCGCGTGGAGGCGAAAGCGACCGCGCTGCTCTGCGCCTGCGGCGGTCGCCAGGCCGGCGAGTGTCTCGAAGGCGGCGATGTACTCGGGACGACAATCCGGGTAGCCGGAATAGTCGACGGCGTTGACGCCGATGAAGAGGTCGTAGGCTCCGAGCACCTCAGCCCACGCCAACGCGTACGAGAGAAAGATGGTGTTGCGTGCCGGCACGTAGGTGATGGGAATGCCGTGCCCCATGTCGCTCTCGCTGCGGTCCTTGGGCACCGCGATGTCGGCGGTGAGCGCTGAGCCGCCAAAGGTGCGCAGATCGATGACCGCAGTGCGATGCTCGATGACCCCCAAGGCGCGGGCCACGCGCTCCGCGGCGGCGAGCTCGACGCGCTGACGCTGACCGTAGGCAAAGCTCAGGGCGTAGCAGGCAAAGCCATCGCGCAGCGCGATGGCAAGCGTTGTTGCCGAGTCGAGGCCGCCCGAGAGCAGCACCACGGCACGCGGCGGACCATTGGGCATGGGCGCCGGTATAGGGACGAGGGCGCGCGGTGTCAACGCCGAGGCAGTCGCGTCTGTACGGTCAGGCCCATGACGCGCAAGTCGTTGAGCAGGCGTTCCGGACCGACGACCTCACCCATGCGATAGAGCCCTCCGAGTCCCTCAAACGCCATCTCCGGGCTGAAG
>CAYHNK010000123.1:0-12323 GCA_964357695.1 uncultured Bdellovibrionales bacterium
GTTCTTGCATTAGTTGCCCTGCGCTCTGATGGGGCGCGTGCCGTAGCCGTGCAGCGCCAGCAGCGTACTTTCGACCGCCATCGTGCGATTGATGTTCACAGCCCGCAGTCGACGCAACTGTTGCAGTCGACCCGCAGCCGCCGAAATGTCCGACCGGCGCAACGGTGCGCCCACAATCTCGTTCCCGGTGTACCCCGCGCTGGCCGGTACCCCATGGGCTTGCGCCAGCAAGTCGCGCACGAGCACCTCGAGCAACTGCAACACCAGATCCGCACGCTCGCGGTCCGCGCCAACGTCGGCGGCAAGATCCAGCAACGCCCGCAACGACTGGCCCGAGCGCACCGCGGTCACGAGCTGTGCCAGCAGGTCGGCGCCGCCCGCCTCGAGCAGGGTCTCCGCAGCGGCCACATTGTCGCCCACCAACGCTGCCGCCAGGCGTGCAAGCCCCTCTGAAATGCCTGCGGCAACGAGTCGCTCCATCGCCCCGCGAGCCGTCCGGGGCCGCAGTCGCAGAAGCTGACAGCGCGAGCGTACCGTCGCCAGCAACGCGCGCGGACGTGCCGTCGTGAGCACAAAGCACGTCGGTCCCGGGGGCTCTTCCAGCGTCTTGAGCAGTGCGTTCTGCGCCGCCATCGTGAGTCGGTCAGCCTCCACGATGCTGACCACCTTCGTCGCGCCGTCCTCACTCGATCGCAGCGCTAGGCGCTTAGCCAGATCTCGCACGGTATCGATGGCGATCGCGCCTCGCTCATCGGGCACGAGCGCCGAGGCGTCAGCGTGGTTGCCACCCTCGAGGCGTCGACAGCCACGACACGCGCCACAGGCATCGCCCCCCATACGGCTTTCGCACGCCAAGCTAGCAAGCAGCGCCTGCGCCACCAACGTGCTTGCACCGAGATCGGCGCCGACGAGCAGGTAGGCGTGATGCAGACGCCCCCCTTGCAGCGCGGACACGAGCGCCTCCACCACGCGCGGCTGTGCGTCTCGCAGTTGCGAAAGCTTGATCATGGAGTAGCGCTTATAGACCCGCAAGCGGCAAGACGACAACTGTTGCGGAGGCGCGCTGCGGCGTCGCCCACTAGCCGTCGCTGGTGTCGCCAGCGTCCGGCACGCGTAGCTGCGGGATCCCGCCGGCATCGCTGTCTGACGCCACCTCGAGTCTCGGCGCCGGATGCAGATCGCCGCGCCGCTGTGTAGCATCGAGCACCAAGGCAAGCCTATCGGCTACCTCGGCGACCGCCATTTCGTCCGAAGGAGCAAAACTGCCGCCATCGTTACGGTCGGAGACGTTGAGCACACCGGCTGTCTGTGCGCCCACCCGCACGGGCTGGGATACGAACGCGTCGGTGACGTAGCTGCCGCGACGACGCGCAGCCACGAGCGCCGGCGGCATGTTGTTGGGGGTCAACGTGCGTCCATGCAGAAACACCCAACCGCTGATGCTCGCATCGTTGAGCTCGATGCGACTCGTCGTCGCGTGGCGTGGCAGCCCCACGCTAGCCCGAATGCGCAGCGACCCGTGCTCGTCGAGCAGCACGAGCGAGCAGCGACGCACCTCGAGCTCGCGGCTTGCCTCGTCGACGACGACGTCAAAGAAGCGATCTACGTCGGTGATGGACATGACGGAGGCGTTGAGGATGCCGACACTCGCTTGGCTCTCGAGCTGTTTTCGCAGGCGCATCATCGTCGTCAGCACCCGCTCGTGCTCGTGCGCTGTCTGGCGGCCTGCCACGAGGGTCGTCACGACGAGCACGAAGGTCGCGCCCATGAGCGTCAAAGCGGGAAGCACGTCGCTGCCGGTCGTTACCAAGCCGTCGTAGACGACGATCCCCGCGAGCGCGATGAGACTCACGAACACCGGGATCGCCCCCTCTTCCTGACGTCGCGCCGCTCGGGCCAACAGATTCGCCGCGTAGAGAGTGCATCCCAGGGCCACGAGCACGAGCAGTGGCTGAGCGACAAAGAAGACCACCATGTCGGGCGCCGGCAGCACGAGGCCCGCGAGCACCGCCAGCGTGACCTGCGCGATGCGCACGGTGCGACTACTCCAATCGTCGTAGCGGGCCGCAAAGAAGCTACCGAAGGCCAACACCGCCACATAGCTGCCGACGAGCGGCAGGCGAGCCGAAAGCTCCAGGCTCGGCACACTGGCCGCCAAGATCCCGGTGCCATCGAGGAGCACGATCGACAAGCCCACGCCTGCTGCCGTCAGCCACCAAGTGTCGCGCTGTGGGCCCCGTCCGAGGTGCACAGCCAGCTGCGCCAGCGCGACCCAAAGACAGAGCAGCGCCAAGGCGATTCGCACCGCCATCGCGACGACACCCAGTCGACCCGTGGCGGCGAGTACTTGATCGGCGCTGCCAAGCAGCACGGGACCGGTGTACAGCGCACCGTCCCATGACACATCCAGCGCCCGCACCGCGAGCACGTTGTCCCCAGCACGTAGCGTCGGCGCGGACACCCACGCGAGCAGCGGCATGATGCGTGGGCCGCCCCGCGGACTGCTGCCAAACCTTCCCCGCCGCGCCACGAGGCTGCCGTTGACGTACACCTCGATGGCGTCGCGCGCCGAGCCCAGCGACAGTAGCTGCACACTCTCGAGCTGACTGGCCGGAACGCGAAAATGCAGCCGATACCAGCCCAAGCCGCTCCATCGCTCCGCCCAGCGATTGAACTGCGTGGGCACCCTCACCTTACGCCAGTCACGGTCATCCAGACCCGACTGTGCAAAGGAAGGGTTATCGCCGGCATGAAATGCCCAGACGCCATCGAGCGACTGGAGCGTATCACTCGCAGCGCCCTGTGCGGCACTGGCCATCGTCGTCGCCAGGAACAGCACGGCAACCCACCACCCTGGCATCCGCAATGCTCGCTGCACGCGCTCGACTCCTCGCATCACTTCTTCAGAATGCTCTCGGCCGCCTTGGCCGCCTGCGACGCCCCGCACCCCTTGGCCTCGCCGAGCTTGAGCAGCGGGCCCACGGCCCGTTCATCGCCAGCGCCGACGAGTCGAGAGATCGCCGCCTTGCGCGTCTTGCACGACGTCGAGCGCAGATCATCGATGGCGAGCGGTACCCAGTCGATGTCCTCGCCCGCACCGAGCCTCTGCAAGCGCGCCGCCATGGAATTGCGCGCCTCGCGCTCACCACCGCCCTCACCGAGCGTGCGCTTGAGTGCCGGCACGGCCCGCTGCCCCAACACGTCGGCGACGAGGCCATCAGCCAGGCGTCGGGTCGCGCCCTCACCGTACCCCGCGACCACGAGGTCGACGACGTCATCCCGATCGCCCAGGCGCGGTTGTAGCTTGAGCGCCTGTTGCACGTCCTCGAGCGCCTCCTTGAGGCTGCCACCACGCTTGGCCCGCAGCACGCCGCGCAATAGCAGCGCCTCGGCGTCACGCCCATCCTCGCGCAAGAGTGCATCGATCTCCACAGCCGCTGTGTCGTAGCGCTGCGTCTCGAGCAACGCCGAAACGGCGGCGCGTCGATAGCGCCGGATGAGAGCCCGCTCTTCGGTGGCCTCCACCGGGATCTGCCCCGCGAGCCCCAGCACGTCGACGGCACGTCCCTGCTCGACGGCCGCCTTGGCCGCCGCGACCACCGAGCCGTAGTCAGCTCGCGGTCGATAGCGCAAGTAGCCTGCGCCGAGCATGCCCGCGACCGCCAAGCCCCACGCGGTCACATACGCTCGCCGCAGCCAACGCATCTTGCGCCAGTGATCGAGTTGGGTGCCTCCAAAGGGCAGACCGGCCGCCTGCGTCCCGTCACTGGGTGGCGGCGCACCTTCTTCTGCCTGCGTATGCGCATAACGCTTGACCCGATAGACGGTGACAAGCTCGGGTATGCCCTTGAACTCGTACTCGCCCACGCGCTCGAGCGCGATGTCCGAGCGATTCATGGTGAGATAGACGGCGTGCGAAAAGTAGATTTCATCCGCTGGCGTCACCGCCTCGATGCGCGCGGCGATATTGACGGGCTCGCCGAACACATCGCCGCGATGGACACGCACCTCGCCGACATTGATGGAGATGCGAATGTGGATGCCCTGATCGGCACGCGTGTTGGTGTTGTACTGATGAAGACGATCCTGCACCGCGGTCGCGCACCGCACCGCTTCGGTCGGTGAGCGAAAGACGATCATGTAGGCGTCGCCAATCGACTTGATGACGCGCCCGTTGTAGGCACGCACGACCGGCGCGATGAGCCGCTCGATGCGCCGCAGCATACGGGCGTTTTCTTGGTGGGTCTGCGCCGATGTGGCGGCGGTATAGCCCTTGATGTCCGTGAAGACCGTCGTCAAAGTCTCGGTACGCATCTTGATCGGGCACGCTAGCGCGAATCGGGGCGCGCTCCAAGCGCAAGCCTGACCGCGTGACCTGGAGGAGCAGTCTGCGATAGGGTGCCGAAATGCGGATCTCCCGCAAATACCCCTTGGTACTTTTGCTGACGACCCTCGGGACGTCCGTCGCGATATTCTTGGCCTTGCTCGAAGTCCTAAGCTCGTCGATCGAGCGCGAGATCATCAAGCGCGGTGAGGCGACCGCCGAGGCCTTTGCACGTGCCAACGCCATGGTCGTGCTCAACCTGCCCTCGGAACGAGACAAGTCCCAGCTGCAACTACAGTACAACCTCAACGCGTTGGGGCAGAATCCCGACGTCCTCGATGCACGCGTCGCCGATCATCGCGGCCTGGTCATCGCCTCGCTGGCGGCGAGCGAGGTCGGTAGCGCGCTGCCGGGCTATTTCACGGACGCTGGCGCGCCGAGCGTTTTTGCCGACCCGGCGCATCACGCCTACCACTTCCCCTCGGAGATCCGCTTTCGCGAAGTTCGCCTCGGAGCGTTCGTGTTGTCGCTCTCACGGTTGCCGCTCGAAACGACGCTGCAGCGCGCCCGCATGCGCGCGTTCATTTTTGCCGGCGGCATCGCCACGGTGATGTCGATCTTTGCCCTGCTGCTGGCGCGACGCGAGGTGCGACCGCTCAAGATGATGAGCGTCACCCTGGGCGCCATCGCCAAGGGTGATTTTAGTCAGCGCGTCAACGAGGAGCGCACCGATGAGGTGGGAGATCTCGCGATCGCCTTCAATCGCATGCTGCAGCGCGTGGAGGTGTTTTTCCACTACGTCGACAAAATGATCATCGACCGCATCATCGCCGACGAGTCGCTCGCACATCCCGGTGGACATGAGCGGGAGATCTCGGTGGTCTTTGGCGACATGCGGGGCTACACGGCCATGAGCAACCGACGCACGCCGAACGCGGTCGTGCGCATCGTCAATACGTATTTTCACCTGTTCATCGAGTGCATCGCGCACTTTGGCGGCGTCGTCGACAAGACCA
Organism: uncultured Bdellovibrionales bacterium; assembly: GCA_964357695.1. Taxonomy (GTDB): domain Bacteria; phylum Myxococcota; class XYA12-FULL-58-9; order XYA12-FULL-58-9; family CAYHNK01; genus CAYHNK01. Next base: position 5,341 of record CAYHNK010000123.1, read on the forward strand.
TGGGCGACGCCATCATGTCGGTCTTCGAGCGCGAGGACAGCGAGGGGATCGAGAATCACAAACGCCGAGGCGCTCTCGCGACAGCCTACATGAAGGCGGCACAGCGGGTGCTCAATCACTTCTTGCGCGAGCGTCTAAGCGCGCGCGAGGATCTCGGCATCGAGCCGCGCGAGTTCGGCTTTGCTATCGCCACGGGACAGGCCATCGTCGGCAACATCGGGTCGCGGCGCCGCATGGACTACACAGTGTGCGGCCGCGTCGTCAATCTCGCCTCGCGCCTCGAAGGCATGACCAAGAACGGCGAGGTCATCCTGGACAACTTCACGCGCATGGGGACCCATGATCTCATCGACTGCGAATCGCTGCCCGCGGTACAACCCAAGGGCTACAGCGAAGACGAGAGCGTCGTGCCCCATCGACTCATCGGCATGCACCAAGACGACGAGCTGCGCATGCGGATCTTCCTCAAGAAGATCTTTGCCTATAGCTTCGTGCAGGAAATGCTCATGCCGGCCGTTCTTCCCGTGGGCGAGCAGCAACCCTGGTGCCAGCAAGCAGAAATCGACTTCATTCGCATCATCACCGGGACGCCGTCCCATGGCTTTTTTGAGCGGGTGGACATCGAAAGTGGCGAATCAGTGGAAAGCTAGGCGGCAACTTCGCGCTTAGCGCGCCCCGTTGTCGACGCGCTCCAACGCGCGCAACACCTCACTCACGATCGGGTGTGCGAAGGCGACACTGAGCGCCGCTACGGCCGCACGGTGGTAACCAAGCTGCAAGTCGCGCCCCCGGTGAAACCGCGCCCACACGTCCACTTCACCCAGCGCCAGCGCGTCCGCGATGGTGTGCAGGTTGTGGGCCTTGTCGGCACACGCGATGGCCTTCGCCTCGAACGACATCGTGCGCATGCGCTCGACCGCCTGCTGCTTGCGCACTTCCCATGACAGGCTCTTGTCGGGCTCGCTCACCGCGCGCACCCACTCTGCCACGTGCGCACCGAACCGTGCGCGCAGCTCGTCAAGGGTGCAGTCCGTGTCCTCCAAGACGTCGTGCAGGATCCCGGCTGCCACGACGTCGTCGTCAAAGCCAAAGCGTTGCAGCATCAGGCCCACCGCCACGGGATGAACAATGTACGGAATGTCGGTACCCTTGCGCCGCTGCCCGTCGTGCATGCGTGCCGCAAATCGCAGCGCCTCGTCGATCCGCGCCGAGTAGGTCATGGCGATCCTAGGTCCTTGTGCCAATCACGCCGGCTTCACAAAGGTCGACGAGCACACGCAGTCCGTCAAGACGCTCCATGCCACAGACATCGAGGATCTCGTCGTAGCTCGAGACGCCGTCGATCTGCGACAGGACGAAACCTGCGCGGTGGTCAAGGCCCAGCCAAACAACCTCGTCAGCGGGCACGAGCACGCGCGGAACGCCGCGGGTATCTCCGAGCTTGGCCGCATGCATGCTCTCGAGCGTGTCTCGACAACGCTCGCGTACTGCCCGCACGCGCGGGTCGGCAGGCGACGAGCGGGCGAGCGCTTCGGCAACCGCGAGCGCGCCGGTAAAATCGTGCAAAGCCAAGCGCTGGTCCATCTGCCTAACGAGATCCTCGGCAGGAACCACCGCTGGCGCTCCGGACGCGTGGCCTACGCCACGCACGAGCTCCCAACCATACGCGACGCCAACACTCTCCTGCCAGCTGCCGCCTCCCGTCTCGGCCAACCAGGGGCCTGTGGGGATCGCGGGCGGCCCTGGCGGTGGCGACGTGGCGGCGGCGTATTCACCTTCGAGACGTTCGACGAGCGTAGGGTCTTCACTGCGTGCATGCTCGACGCAGGCGCCAATTTGCGCATCCGCGCCGCGCGTACGCACCGCCTCGAGCCAATAGCGCAGCGCACCTTCACGATCGCCCGCGACGTACCGCTCGATACCGGCTCTCGCGTGGTCGCCCCCCACCATCGATGAGCCTCTACTTGCGAAGTCGCTGCAGCACGTTGGTAAGCATGGAGCGCGTGCGCTCGAGCGCCGGTCGCGCCCGAGCAACCGCTTCCGCGTCGCGTCGCGCCATGGCGTCGCGCGCTGCCTGTACGGTCTCGCTCGCTTTACGCAGTGCGTCGGCGCCGAATTCCGTGCCGTCGATCACTGCACGGGCCTCGGGCAGCAGCTTGTCGATCTCGCGCAGCGTCCGCTCTGCCTCGAAGCGCTCCTGCTCGAACGCGGCGCTGGCGCCCGCGACGACCTCGTCCTCGCGGTTCTCCATGGTCATCTTGGCGATTTCGTCGGGCGTGAGCCCACTGCCTGCCGTGACGGTGATCGCCTGTGCGCGGCCGGTCTCGACATCGCGCGCCGAGACGCTGACGATGCCGTCGGCGGTGATGTCAAAAGTGACCTCGAGCTTGACGTCGCCTTGCTTGGCTTTGCGCAGCCCGTCGAGGACAAACTCTCCCAAGAGCTCGTTCTCGCTTGCCTGCTTGGCGTCACCCTGAAGGACGACGATGCGCACCTGCGTCTGATCATGGCGCACGGTGGTGAAGGTCTTCTTGGCGCTCGTTGGGATCGTCGTATCCTTCTCGATGATACGATCGAACAAGCCGCCAGCGACCATGATGCCGAGATTGTGCGGCGTCACATCGAGCAGCAGCATCTCACGACTACCCGACGAGAGCAGGTGCGCCTGGATCGCGGCGCCGCACGCCACCGCTTCGTCGGGGTGCACGCCTTTGCTCGCGGGCCGCCCGAAGAAGCCCTCGAGGGCCTGCTGCACCCGTGGCATACGGGTCATGCCACCAACGAGCAGCACCGCGCCGACATCGTTCTTGGCGAGCTTGGCGTCAGTGAGCGCTTTGTCACAGATCTGGAGCGTCCGGGCGATCAGATCCTCCACGAGACCGTTGAGGATATCGCGGGTTAGTTTTTGCTGTAGATGCAGCGCGCCGCCCTTGCCGGGCGCGTAGATGAACGGCAGGTTGATCTCGGCTTCGGCAGCCGTCGAAAGCTCAATCTTTGCCATCTCCGCCGCGTCCCGCAGTCGCTGCAACGCCATGCGATCTTCGCGCAGGTCCACGCGGTGCTGCTTCTCAAAGCCCTCAGCGAGCCACGCGATGATGCGCTCGTCGAAGTCCTCACCACCGAGAAACGTGTCGCCGGCCGAGGCGAGCACCTCGAAGACACCGTCACCGATGTCTAGGATCGAGATATCGAACGTGCCGCCACCGAGATCGTAGACCGCGACGCACTGATTGAGCCCCTTGCCAAATCCGTAGGCGAGCGCGGCAGCGGTGGGCTCGTTGATGATGCGCAGCACCTCGAGGCCGGCGATGTTGCCCGCGTCTTTGGTGGCTTGTCGCTGGTTGTCATTGAAGTACGCAGGCACGGTGATGACCGCCTGCGACACGGGCGAGTCGAGCGCCTTCTCGGCAACGAGCCGCATCTCCTGTAGCACCATCGACGAAATCTCAGGAACGGCGTAGGCGCGGCCGGCGAGCTGAATACGTACATCCCCGTGCGGCCCCGAGGTGCACTCGTACGCCAACATGCGTACCGCCCGCTGCACGTCGGACGACTCCCAGCGACGTCCGATGAGGCGCTTGACTCCGTACACCGTATCGACGGCGTTGGTGATGGCTTGACGCTTGGCCAGATGGCCCACGAGGCGCTTGCCCTGCTTAGTCACCGCCACCACCGACGGCAGCGTTGAGTGACCGGTGCGACCGACGAGGACACGCGCCTCGCCGCTCTCGACGACCGCCACGCACGAATTCGTCGTGCCGAGATCGATGCCGATCACCTTGCCCATGGGTCGCTTCACTCGCTCGGCGCGCAAATCATCGCGCCGCTCAGCGCCGCACCTGCTTGGTCAGCCGCAGCAACGCACTTCTAGCACGCGCATCGTTGGGGTCCAAGCGCACCGCCTCGGTCAGCTGTTCGCGTGCCTCCGGCAGCATGCCACGCGCCTCCATCACTTCACCCGCGATACGACGCACATCAGCCCTCCCAGACGCTACCGCCAGTGCGCGCTCAGCGTACGCCCAGGCACGCAAGGGCTTGCCTGCCGCGAGGTGGGCTTGCGCCGCGCCAATCGCATAACCGGTCTTCTGTGGCGCCGCATCGGACGCTTCGCTCAACAGTTGCGCCGCGCGCGCGGTCTGGCCGTCGGCCATCGCCGCTTCGCCCCGCGCCGCGAGCTGCACTGCCTGCTCGGTGCGCGCCCCTTCTTCTGCCATCGCCAGCTTCGCCTTGTAGTCCGCATTGACGGGGTCATAGGTGACAGCGAGCCGGAAGCTGCGCACCGCCGCTTGCGCTTGCCCGAGGCCGAGCTGCACCACGCCGGCATCGTGCATCTCGCGTGCCTTGCGCACGTTTCCCCCCACCACCGCCGCGGCTGTGACACCGACGCGTCGTTGACGCCGTTCCTCAAGGATCTCCTGTCGGCGCGCCTCGAGGCGTGCGGCCCGGTCTTCGACGGGTGCGGGCGATTCGAGGTCGAGCTCGATGGGGGGCGGCTGGCGCACTGCATACTCCGCTCGCGCGCTGGCATCGCTGAGCGTGTCGTAGGCGCGCTTGACGGCGCCAAAGATCTTCTCGAGCAGGCCGCGATACTCCCCGAGGTTCTTCCCGAAATACCGATCCGGGTGGTACCGCTTGGACGCGGCAAAATAGGCGCGCTTGATGGCCGCGGTGGTGGCGCGGCCGTCGAGGCCAAGAAGCGCCCAGTGGTCGCGGCGCTCGAGCGTGGCGGCGAGCTCCCGCAGGTGTGCCCGCTCGTCGACATCGAGGTCCACGGTTGCGACCGAAGAAACCGGCCGCGCGACCTCTCGTGAGCCGGGACGCCAGCGGATGGCCCCGAGCTGCTCGAGACGCGTCAGGCGTGCGACAAAGTCCGACGGGTCCGCCCCGACGATGTCGCACAGCACAGACGCCGGGGTATGACCGTCGATTTGCGACAGGATGAACCCGTCTTGCGGGTCGAGCGCCAGCGCGGTGACATCGACCGCGCGGTTCAAGCTCGGAGGGAGGTGCAAGAGCTCGTGCATACGTCCCCGTCTCAACAGCGTCGATGACCATAACCGACGGCCTAGTTAGTGCACTTGCACAGGCGATCGGTCAAGGGCATCCCACAGCATCATGGGCACTCTTTCGCCCATGGCCACGAGTGTGGTAGGGCCGCTCCTCATGCAGTCCGAGACGCACGGTTGGATCCGCCTGCGCGGCGTGCGCGTCGAGCAGGCGCGCGTCGGCATCTACCCACACGAGCTCGACCGCGCGCAGCCCATCGATGTGGACGTGGCGCTGTGGACAGCCATCCGCCCGGCCGCGCTCTCGCAACGCATTACCGATACGATCGACTACGACTCGGTCGCGAGCTATGTGCGTGAAGTGACGACCGAGCGCCACTACCCCCTCATCGAGTCGCTGTGTGAACGACTCGCGGCGGCCGTGATGGAGCGCTTCGACGTCGAGCGCGTCAGCGTCGAGGTGCACAAGATCGGCGTCCTCGGGCCCGGCTCGGCATCGGTCGCCATTGAGAGAAGTCGATGAGCACGACGATCATCAAAGAGATCACGTTTGAAGCCGCGCACGCACTGCCACACGTACCTGAGGGCCATAGGTGCAAGCGCCTGCATGGGCACAACTTTCGCTGCGAAATTCACGTCACGGGCGAGGTGGACACGCGCCTCGGGTGGGTCGTCGACTTCGATGACATCCGCGTCGCATTCGCACCGCTGCACGCGCAGCTCGACCATCGCTACCTCAACGAGGTCGAGGGCCTGGACAACCCGACGAGCGAGAATCTGGCGCGTTGGATTTGGCGTCGATTAAAGCCGACACTGCCCGGACTCAGTGCCATCGTCCTGCACGAGACCAACGACGCGCGCTGCGTCTACACGGGCTAGCGCTCTGACGACCCCACGAGGTGGGCGATGGGCTCGAGGGCCCGAGCGATGAGCTCCTCGATGACCGCACCGAGACGCTGCTCGCGCCGCAGCGCCGGATGGGTACGCACGCTATTGGCATACTGCTCAATACGACGCATCACCGCGGCGAGCGCGCCTCCTTCACGAAAGCGGGCAATAAAGTGCTCGATGTCCGCTTGCGGCGTCTCGTCACGGGGCGTCGCCAGCAGGTAGAGCAAACGCGGCCCCTCTTCGCCATGCAGCCGCACGTGCTCGACGACGAGAGCACTGATCTTTCCTTCACGCAGGTCCGAACCGACCTCGTCGCGCCCCTTGTCACCGTACAAGTCGAGCACGTCGTCTTGCAGCTGAAAAAGCACGCCGAGGGGTCGACAGGCGGCGGCAAGCTCGACGACGTGTGCGCGCGCGCGACCCCCGATCCGCGCCGCACCGTAGGCCGGCAGCTCGAAAAGTGCGCTGGTCTTGCCCGTGACCGCCGCCAGATACGCAGCGGGCTCCGTGCGCTGCGCCCGCGTGAGCGCGAGCTCCATCGCCTGCCCCCGCACGACCATGGCCGTGTAGTGTGCAATCGCCGCCAACAGGTCGGCTTGTAGGTCCGGGGAGGCACCACTGCGCGAGACCGCTACGGCGGGCAGCGCGAAGAGCAAGTCGCCGACATTCACCGCCTGCTCGACGCCGTGCTGTGCCCATACCGTAGGGCGACCACGGCGCAAACGGTCCCCGTCCTGTAAGTCGTCGTGCACGAGAGTCGCGTTGTGCAATACCTCGCACGCCGTCGCCCACACCCGACCCAACGCGGGAGGGCCATCGAGAGCACGCGTCGCCGCGAGGGCCAGTCGTGCACGCAGGCGCTTGCCGCCGGTGCCGAGATGCTCCTGCGCCATCGGCCCCGCGACATCATCGCTAGGTCCCGTGACGAGCTCGTCCATCATCCGCTCGACGAGAGCGAGCTCGCGCTCCATCGCCTCACCCGCAAGTGACAGAGGCGCCGACGTCTCCCGGTTCGATCCATCCATGGCACGACAGAAGCAGAAACACCGGCGTCGAACAAGCGGACGGACGCGCACCGCTCGCGCG
>CAYHNK010000124.1:0-12317 GCA_964357695.1 uncultured Bdellovibrionales bacterium
AAACGCCTCCGACAGATCACCGATTGCCTTGGCGGTATTGAAGTCGTCGTCCATCGCCTCGTCAAAGCGGGCCTGCATCTCGCCTACCCACGGCTCGCGGTATGGGCCGTCGTCCGGTCCCGGGCCCTGGTGCAGCACGACGACGCGAAGACGCGCCAGGGTCTCGTACAAGTACTTCACCCGCGCTTCCGCCTCGCGCAGGCCGGCGTCAGAGAAGTTGATGGGCGAGCGGTAGTGCGTCGTCAGCAGATAGTAACGCAGCGCCTGCGCGTCGAAGCGCTCGAGCACCTCACGGATGGTGAAGAAATTCCCGAGCGACTTGGACATCTTCTCGTTGTCGATGTTCACAAAACCGTTGTGCGCCCAATAGCGCGCCAAGGTCTTGCCGGTTGCCGCCTCGCTCTGCGCGATCTCGTTCTCATGGTGCGGAAAGATGAGATCTCGCCCGCCACCATGGATGTCAAACGTCTCGCCGAGATACTTCATGCACATCGCCGAGCACTCGATGTGCCAGCCCGGTCGCCCATCGCCCCAAGGCGAAGGCCACGTGGGCTCGCCGGGCTTGGCGCCCTTCCACAGGGCAAAGTCCATGGGGTGCCGCTTGTGCTCGCCGACATCCACCCGCGCGCCTGCCTCCATGTCCTCGAGCGTGCGCTTGCCGAGCTTGCCGTAGCCAGCAAAACGCTCGACCGCATAGTACACGTCGCCACCCGCGGCGTAGGCGGCGCCGAGGGCCACGAGCCGCTCGATGAGCGCGACGATCTCCGGAATGTGCTCGGTGACCTTGGGCTCGACGTCCGCACGCTTGACGCCCAGCGAGCTCATGTCCGCGAGAAACTCGGCGATGTAACGCTCGCTGAGCACCAGTGGCGCCTCGCATAGCGAAGCGGCGCGCTTGATGATCTTGTCGTCGACGTCAGTGAAATTGCGGACGTACAGAACCTTGGCGTAGCGCCGCCTCAGGTACCGCACCACCGTGTCAAACGCGACATAAGCCCGTGCATGACCGATGTGCGCCATGTCGTAGACCGTCGGCCCGCAGACGTAAATGGTAACTTCGTTGGCGCGCAGCGGCTCGAAGGGCTCCTTGCGGCCGCGCAGCGTGTCGTAGACGTGCAGAGCCATGCGTCACCTCCTCGGTGCGATGCACTCAGGCGCTGAGCTTGCGGGTGGCTTCGAAGCGCTGCTTGAGCAAACGGGCGGCAGTTCGGGCCCCTTCCAACGCGGCTGCGGGCAAGTCGTGCACGCCCTCGAGCAGCTCGGCGAGTCGCTCTGCCAAGAGCAGCGCCTTGCGCATGTCGACGCTCACTTCCCCCGACTCGGACGCCTTGGGCCGGACCGTCCCGCGGAACGCCTCGGGATCAACCTCACGCAGGCGCTTGACCACGCTGTTGCGCGTCGGCGCCGCATCGGTAGCGAAGACTTCCTCTTGAATGGTGGCAAAGTCCCGATCGCTGATCTTGGCCCGCTCGCGCGCTTGCGATAGCAAGTCGACAACGTCGAGCGGTGGTAGCTCGCGCGCCGCGCGCTCTTCGAGCGCTGCCGGCTGATGATCGCGCATGAAGCCAAAGCTGCGCGTGAGCTTATTGGCCGTCTCCTGGCGCAGTCGCAGCTCGCGCCGGCAGTAGGCCTCAAAGCTCGGGTAGCCCCAACCGCGGTGTTGTTGTTTCTCGCGCACTTCGGTCAGTTGCTCACCGAGCTTGACCCACGAGGCACGAAAGTCCCTCGCGGTCAGGAGCACCTGATAGCGCGGCGACTCTGGGTCCAAACCTTCGAGGCGCGCTTGGATCTCGGCCTCGGCACGACTGTGGCGGCGCGGCATGGCAGTTAGTTGGCCAACGCGACGCTGACGATCTTCTTGCCGATTTGCGCCCCATCGACGCGCTCGACCACGAGCTCGGCAATCTCCTGCGTCGCCATGAGCACGGCGTGATCCCGACGCGCCTCGACCTCGGTGATGATGCCGTCGTTGAGCCCGGCGAGCGCCGAGATCTTTTTCGCCACCGATCCTCGACCCTTAAAGCCATCGTTAAAGCCGATGTTGACCTTGAGACGCGCCATGCCGTTGTGGGCCGCCGCGCGCTCGACCGGCACGCCCTCTTCGGCAGTCACCATTGCAGGCGCAGCCACCGCGTCAGGCGCTGGCACGATGGCGAGCGCCACACCTTCCGGTGGCAGCGGCATGTCACTGACCGGTTCGCGCGAGAGCATGTCCGCGGCGTCCACCATCTCCATCGGACCCTCGCCACCGGCACGGCGGCGCGGGCGACGGCGACGGCGCTTGCGGCGCAAGCCATTTTCACTGTCGGCCGGAGCCGGACCATCGTTGCGACTGTCACTGCGGCCGTCGTTGCGGGCCTGCACCGGCTCGGGTCGCGGGCCGTTGTCGTTGGCGCGCCGTTCCGCCTCATCGGTGTAGAAGCTCTTGAGCAAGAAGGCCACCACCTGGCGGGCGTCCTCGTTCTTCAAGATCTCGTCGGCAACGGGCATGTGCTGGCCAACCTCGGAAACGGCGGCCCTCTCGGAAAGCTCTCGCATGATACGCTCACTCCTTCGCGCCACCACGTCTTCCTCGCGCGGTAGCTTCTTCTCGGTGAAATGAATGCCAAACTGACGCTCGAGCTGGGTGAGCGTCGTCAGCCCACGGCCGTCGACGAGACTCAGCGCTACGCCGGTCTTGCCGATACGGCCGGTCCGGCCCACCCGATGCAGGTAGACCTCGGTAAATTCCGGCAAGCTATAGTTGATGACGTGCGACAGGTCGCTGATGTCGATACCGCGCGAGGCGATGTCGGTCGCCACCATGAAATGCACTTCGCCGCGCTTGATGCGGGCCATGACCCGCTCGCGATCACGCTGACGCAAATCGCCACTGAGCGGCTCAGCGACGAGGCCGGTCTGTGTGAGGTATTTCGCCAGCATCTCCGTCTCACCGCGGGTGTTGCAGAAGATGATGGCGCTCTCGGGCCGCTCGGTCTCGAGCAGGTAGAGCAATTGGCGCGGCTTCGGATAGTCGCCGAGCACGTGATAAAAGAAGTTCTCGATCCCTTCGACGGTCAGCGAGTCGCCCGAGACATCGATGCGCACGGGCTCCTTGAGGTACTGGGCCGCGGCCTTAGCCACCTCGTAGGGTAGCGTCGCCGAAAACAGCATCGTCTGTCGCGTCGCCGGGCACAGCTTGACGATGTCGGTGACATCGTCCCAGAACCCCATCGACAACATCTCGTCGGCCTCGTCGAGCACCATCATGCGCACGCCGTCGAGCGCGAGCGACTTGCGCCGCACGAGATCGAGGAGTCGCCCGGGGGTCGCCACAACAATGTCCACGCCCGCCTTGATCGCCGAGAGCTGGCGCCCGTAAGGCACGCCGCCATAGATCGCGACGACCCGAGCCCCTTTGGCTTCCCCGAGCATGCGCAGCTCGGTCGCCACCTGGTGGGCGAGCTCACGGGTCGGCGCGAGCACCAGACCCTGCGCGAGCTTGCGCGTCTCGGCATCGAGCGAGAGGCGCTCGATCATCGGGATGCCAAACGCACTGGTCTTGCCCGAGCCCGTCTTCGCTTGCACGATGACGTCATGCCCGGCAACCGCGGCCACAATGCTTGCGGCCTGCACGTCGGTCGGTGCGGTGAACCCCAGCCCCCGGATCCCCTCGCGCACCTCGGCGCCAATCGGGAAGTCGTCAAAGCTCAAAACATTGGAAACAGGTTGGGGCACGTCAGTGCCCAGTACGGCCGCTACAGCATCTGTCATGTACACCTTGGTGTGGGCTCTTTACGAGCCGTCTTGCTATTCCCAGGACCTAATCGGCCAAATCGACCGCCTCCACCGAGCGCCATCCTTCGCGGACGGCGCACCGGGAGGCACCCGGGAGAACTGCCGGCAATATGAAGCAGCCGCGACGCAAAAGCAAACAAAAAGAGACATCGTCCCCGATGCACTTGCCCGTGCGCGCTCGCCTGGTATGCTGACGAGCCATGGCGCGACAACCGCGACAACCTCCTTCGCGCTCCCCTGCGCCGCCACCGCCGCGCGCAGGAGGACGACGAGCGTTCGGCCCCGGTCGACAGTCGGGACCTCCCGGCGAGACCGCCGAGCACGCAGAAGAGGTGCGCGCCGTGACGCGCGGCAAAGACATTGTCGATGCGCACAACGCGACGCGAGAACGACGCCCCGCGCCCTTTGACCGCCGAGACCTGATGGTGGTGCGCTCGTGGCTTTCGCGCCGGCCGCTCGAGACCATGCCGGCTGCGGCCGCCATGGTGCCCTACCCGCGCATGTGGACGACCAAGCGCGGTCGCTACTGCCGCTTTCGTGCTCCGGGCGCTGGCGTCTACGGCATCGTGCGCGCACGCCCGACGTTCTAGCGAGCGCTAGATGCCGATGCGCTCGAGACGCAAGAGCGGCGCATCCACTTCGAGCGCATCGTCGCGGTGCACCGTGGCGTGGATGGCCCATTGATTGTCCCCGGCAGGGTCGACGAGCACCTGCACAACGCGCCACGCATCCTCACCCGCCGCGCTCATGCGCGTGTGCTCGCGCAGCCGCGCGCCGTGATCGAAGATCAGCCGCTCGTAGTCCACAAAGAACGGCCCGAGCTCCGCCTCAAAGCGCGCCACGCCCCACGGATTGTCCTCGCTCTGGCGCGCCAAGGAGCTCGCGGTTTCGTAGTCACGCCGCGAGAGTGCCTCGACGAGACGATGCAGCTCGGTGCGCACGCGGACCGCAAACCCGCGCGGGTTGCGGCGTGGATCGAGCAGTGCCAGCTCGCGATCGCGCAGCGTCCCCGCCTCGGGCGCTGATGGCGTCGCCCCTTGCACGGCGAGCGCTTCCCACTCGAGGACGAGGCTGTTGTCGATCGAGCCGAGCAGCGTGCGTAGGTAGATCGCGACTTCCTCGACACGCTCGTCGACAAACGCTGACGGCACGCTCTGCACCAGTGTGCGGTAGGCGTCGCTCAGATAGCGCAACAGCACGCCTTCACTGCGCTCGAGACCGTAGTCGCGTACATAGTCACCGAAGGCGGCAAAGCCCTCGACCATTTCGCGCGCGATGGATTTGGGACGAATGTTTTCCTCACCGACCCACGGGTGCCGGCGCGCAAACGCGTTGAAGCTGTCATAGATAAAATCGCGCAGCGGCTTCGGATACTCGACCTTCTCGAGCTCGACCATACGCTCTTCGTAGGGCACACCGGCGGCCTTGAGCTCGGCGACGCGGGCGCCCTTGGCCCGATCAGTCTGCCGGTTGAGAATGGCGTGCGGATTTTCGAGAATGGCCTCGACGAGCGTGAGCACATCGTAGCCGTAAGTTAACGCTTCCGGGTCGAGCAGTCCGAGGGCCTCCACGAGGTAGAGCGCGAGTGTCTGGTGAAGCGAGAAGTCGCGTTGCAAACCTTGGTTGAGCACGAGCCGCGAGCCGCGCTGTCGGTTGACGACGAGACTGACAATGCCCGCACCGCGCAGCGCACGCAGCAGTCGGGCTGCGTGGCGACGATGGCGTGCTTTCGCCGTGCGACTCTCGTGTGACCAGGCAATGAGGTCGACGAGCACACCATAGCCCCCCGGACGCTCGCCCTCGTGCCCTTGCAAGAGATCGAGCAACATGCCGTGCGTGACGCGAAAGCTCGATCGCAAGGGCTCGGGCTCACGGCCGACGAGCTGCAAGAACGTCGCCTCGTTCCAGCCGACGTAGCGCTCCTGCGGCGGTTTACGCTTTTGCAGCTTCTTCTTTTTGGTCGGGTCGCCCGCGATGACGGCGTCGATGCGCTTGTTCTCAATGATGTGCTCGGGCGCCTGACAGACGACGCTGCCGCGATCGTCAAAGCCCTTGCGGCCGGCGCGGCCGGCGATCTGATGAAAATCGCGCGCGGTCAGCAGCGCCACGCGCGTGCCATCGTACTTGCTGAGCTTGGTGAGTAGCACCGTGCGGATCGGGATGTTAACGCCAACGCCGAGCGTGTCGGTGCCGCAAATGATCTTGAGATGGCCCTGCTGCGCGAGCTGCTCGACGAGCCGGCGGTACTTCGGCAACAGACCCGCGTGGTGCAACCCCAGCCCATGACGCACGAGCCGCTGCATGGTCTTGCCAAATGGCGTGTCGAAGCGGAACGTGCGCAGCTCGGCCGCGATGGCCGCTTTGGCTTCTTTGGACAAGAAGTCCGTGCTGAGCAGATCCTGCGCCTGCTCGGCCGCCTCGCGCTGACTAAAGCTCACGACATACACCGGCGCGAGATGTCGCAAGAGCAAGTCGGCGAGGGTCTCGTGCACTGGGATCTCGCGGTAGACAAAATCGAGTGGCACCGGGCGCTCACGACTGCGCACGACGACGCTCTCGCGGCCGGTGCGCTCACGCAGACTCTGCTCGATGGCGCTCGTGTCACCGAGTGTCGCCGACATGAGCAGAAAGCGCGTCTGACGCAACAGCAGAAGCGGCAGCTGCCAGGCGACTCCCCGATCGGCGTCACCATAGTAGTGAAACTCGTCCATCACCACGTCGTCGACGAGGAGCTTGTCGCCTTCACGCAGAGCCATGTTCGCGAGGATCTCTGCGGTGCAGCACACGAGCGGTGCGTCGCGGTTGATGGACGCGTCGCCGGTGAGCATGCCCACCTTGTCGGCGCCGAAGTCGCGACACAGGTCGAAGAACTTCTCGCTCACGAGGGCCTTGATGGGCGCGGTATAGAAGACGCGACGACCTTGCGCGAGGGCGCGAAATTGCAGCGCGGTCGCGACCAGCGTTTTGCCGGACCCGGTGGGCGTGCTGAGAATGACGTGCCGGTCGCCGATGACCTCGAGGATCCCCTGCTCCTGCGCCGGGTACAGGGTGAGGCCCTGCGCCGTCACCGCGTCGAGGAAGCTGTTGAGAATGGCGTCGGTCGTGGCATCGACCGTGGGGAGATAGCTACCGAAACGCGGCGCGCCGGGCTCATCCACACGATGGCTGGTGCCGGAGGAGGGAATCGAACCCACACTTCCTTACGGAAAACGGATTTTGAGTCCGTCTCGTCTGCCAGTTCCGCCACTCCGGCACCGCGCCCATCGCCGCTTGGCGACGACCGCGGTCTCATAGCAGCGACGTCCCCTTGCGGCAAGGGGTGGGCAGAGGTAGTTAGGTCAACCATGCAAATCGCGGGAACCAGCTACGCCCTGTTCGCTTTCGACGTTGGACAGTCGATCGACTTGGCGCGTGCCGAGCGTGCCCTTGCACAGCTGCGACGCCGTGCACGCATCGGCCGCAAACGTCGCGCCCCGGCCTGGGCGGAGAACATTGAGCCCCCGCTGTTGCTGACCCAGACCGCACCGGTCATCGACTTGGGCCCCTGCAAGACCGACCCCCAGGTGGCGATCGTGCTCTATGACTTTGGCGCTGCGGCGGTGACCTACGCGATCACGCTCACGGGAAAGCTCCAAGATCTTCCTGAGATAAGCGCCTTGCTCGACAACAACGCGAGTCTCGAGGCCGATGCGAGATTGCGGGTCGAGCAGCTCGTCGCCAGCCTCGGCGCTGCGGTGGAACGACCCGAGGTCGCCCCCGTGCCGGAAGACTATGCGATCTTCGAGATCCGCCTGCCGCCCGGCGTGGCCCCGAACGCTCTCTGGCAAGAGCATGCAGCCGCTGTCGCCCGCATCCTGCGCGGCGAGCGCGACGCCCTGTCTGAGCAAGAGGTCACCGACGCGCTGCTGCATCGGGTGTCCTATGGACCCCAGGATGTGGCGCTCGTCGATTGGTATGCGGCATTGCTCGTCGGCGACGACGTCAGCGAGGAGCGCTGGGTGCTCGAATACGCCAACGTCGAGCTCCTCGAGATGCGCAACCTCGACCGGCAGCTGGACCTGAATCTCAACCGCGCCTACGAAGTGCTCACGCGACGGCCGCGGCTCTGGTCGCGCGGCGGCGGAGCCTTCGCCGGAGACTTTCGCGGCATTGCACAGTTGCAGGCCGACAATGCCATGCTCTACGAGGGAGCGAACAACGCCTTCAAGCTGTTGGGTGACCAGTACCTCGCGCGCCTGTACCGCGTCGTCTCCGAGCGCTTCCATCTCACCGAGTGGGACACGACCATCGAACGCAAGCTGCAAACTCTCGAAAGCATCCACAAGAAGCTCGCCGATCGCGCCTCGACCGCGCGCATGGAGACGCTCGAGTGGATCATCATTCTGCTCATCGCCGTGTCGATCGCCGCGATGTTCATCCCCGGAACCGGCGGCCACTGACGCGCCCCGACGCGCCCCGATCGGGCGCCGTTGAAGGTGCACGCCCGGCCATCTATACTTCACGTCAGCTCGGTCGATAGGGAGTGCGTCCATGGCGCTGCTGGCAGTCTTCGGGGGGCTACTCCTCGCAATTGCGCTGGTCTTGCGCGAGCTGCAGCTCGCCCGCCAGCGTACCCAACAAGCTTCGTCCGCCGAGCGACAGCGGCTGGCGCTCGAGCAAACGCGCTCACAGCTCCAGCATGCACTCGAAGACGTCTACGTGCTGCAAATGTTGCTCGTCGAGCGCGGTCTGTTCGAAGAAGGCGATCTGGTGCGCGGACGCGCACGGCTCGTCGAGGCCCCACGCCGCGTCGCTGCTGAGCGAGAAGCGCTGCTACGTCACCTCGGCGCGAGCGCACCGCAACTCGTGCTTGACGACCAGAACAACAAGGTGCACTGACGACCTCCTGATGACAAATCTCCTCGCGCGCCTGGCATTCTTTTTCTCGGGCGTGGCCGGACTGACTTTTGAGGTCGTCTGGCTGCGCTACCTCGGCTTGTCCATGGGGACCACCACGGTGGCCATCGCCACCACCACCGGTGTCTACATGGGCGGTCTGGCGTTGGGGTCCCATCTCGGTGGCCGCCTCGCCGATCGCACCCGCCATCTGTTGGCGCTCTATGGCGGGCTCGAGCTCGCTATCGCCGCGCTCGGTCTCGCGGTGCCCTTTTTGACGGTGCACATCGCGAGCGTCGACGCCTGGGTGCTGTCCGATCTCGCCTCCGGCAGCGGGCGGGCACTCGTGCGGCTGATCGTCGCCATCTGCGTCCTCATTCTACCCACGACGCTCATGGGCATGACGCTGCCGGTGCTCGCACGCGGCGTCACCGACTCTCTCGGCGAGGTCGGCCGTCAGGTCGGGCTCCTGTACGGCATCAACCTCTTCGGCGCGATGGTGGGCGCCGCCCTGGCCGGTTTCTGGTGGATCCCCTCGCTCGGGCTCGCGCACACAAATATACTCGCCGTCTCGCTCGATGCCTCGATTGGTCTCGTCGCCATCGCGGCGGGATTCAAGATCACCCGTGCCGCCGCCCCCGCCGTTCGGGAGCTCCAGTCGGTCGCGCTCTTGCGTCCCGGTGCGCGCTTGCTCGTCGGTGTACTGTTCGCCACGGGATTTGCGGCCATGGCCTTGCAGGTGCTGTGGACACGGGCCTTGGGTACCGCACTCGGCCCGTCCACCTACGCGTTCGCCACGATCGTGTGCGCCTATCTCCTCGGCCTCGCCTTGGGCGGCGTCATCGCGGCTCAGGTGGCCGATCGCATCGTGCGGGTGCGCATGGCGCTGGCCGTGACGCTGATTGCCACGACCGTGGCCGTACTGCTCGGCATCGCCTGGATCGACGATCTCCCCGCGCTGCTGCACCACGTGGTGCTCAACCCGGAGCTCAGCATGGGTGGGCTCGTGCGCACCGAGTTCGCCCTCGCAGCGCTCTCTCTCGTTCCGGCCACCATCGGCATGGGCGTGCTCTTTCCGCTCACCGCATCCGCCGTGGTCGGCAGCGAGACGCGTCTGGGGAGCGCCATCGGCTTTGCTTACGCCGCCAACACCGCGGGCAACATCATCGGTGCCATCGCGGCCCCGTTCGTCCTCCTGCCGCTCGTCGGTGTCGAGTGGGGCATGCGCACCGCAGCGCTCATCTACATCGTCGCGGCGCTGTTGCTCGTATGGCGATCTGAGCCCAGCACGAGCGTGCGGACCCGGGTGGGCCTGGCGACCATCGCACTCGCCGTGCTCGCCGTGGGCCTGCTCGCTCCGTCGTGGAACATCGGCCGGTGGACCGCCGGGCTCTACCGCATCTCCTACGCGCGTGGTTTTTTCGAGAATGGCGTCTATGAGCCATCGGACATCGTCTTTCATCGTGACGGTCTAGCCGCCACGGTCACTGTGGAAGAGGACTCCGGAGTGCGCTGGATCAAGGTTGATGGCAAGATCGACGGCTCGAGCGCCGGCGACATGCCCACGCAGGTCTTAAGTGGCGCACTGCCGATGGTGCTGCACGCCGATCCGAAGCGCGTCGCGGTCATCGGCTGCGGCAGCGGCGTCACCGTGGGCACGGTGCTCGCCGCATCGCCCGACAGCGTGACCCTCGTGGAGATCGAGCCGGCGATGATCGAGGGTTCGCACCTCTTTGGCGAGGTCAACGGTCGCTACTGGGAAGATCCGCGCGCGCGCATCGTCATCGACGACGGCCGCAACTTCATGACGCGCACCCGTGAGCGCTTCGACGTCATCATCTCCGAGCCCTCGAATCCCTGGATGAGCGGCGCCGCGAGCCTCTTTACGCGCGAGTTCTTTCACATCGCCGCAAGCCGCCTCGCGCCCCAGGGGCTGTTTGTACAGTGGCTACAGATTTACGAGCTCGCCCCCGCGCGCATCGAGGCCATCTTGCAGACCTTTCGCGCCGAGTTTCCGCACGTGCTCGTGTTTACGCCCGAGCGCGAATCGACCGACCTCTTGCTCGTCGGCTCGCTCGACGCGTTGCACTTCGATCCGGCAACCTACGCGCGTCGCTACGAGACCCTGCGCGGCCCGCTCACGGCCATCAACATGCCGGGCCCCGAGGCCGTCGCTGCGCTGCTCATCGTCGATGACGCGCGCCTTGCGGCAGCACCTCCGGTCGAGCTGAACACGGACGACAACGCGCTCATCGAGTTTGGGGCGCCACAAGATCTCCTCACCTTCGCCGAAGCGGACGCCGATCTGCCCGTACTACAGCCGTCGCGGGCCGAGCGCATGGCCCTCATCGATCGCGTCTTTCCCGCTGCTGCGGACACTGAGGCGCGCGCCGTCGCCATGACGCGCGCATATCTCGGCCTCGGCATGCTGGCTGAGGCTCGCGACGAAGCGACAGCCCAAATCGCAGGCGGCGCGAGCACGAGCAAGGGTGAGCTCGACAAGCTGCTCATCCTGGCCGCGCTGCTGACCGAGGACGACGCCGTGCCCGTCGCCGATGCCGGCACGGCTCGAGTCGACGAAGACTACGCGCGTGTCACGCGCCTCATTGCTGAAGACGACTTCGACAAGGCGCTCGAAGTGTTTGGCAAAATCGCGGGCGTGCGCCAGCGGGGCGCGCTGTATGAGCTCGTGCACGGCTACCTCTTGTACCGCGAGGGTGACAACGACGATGCGGCGAGGCGTTTTACGAGCGCCGCGAGCAAGCTGTCGAACGGTCCGTTTGCCGCGTCGCTCGCCTACTACCAGGCGCGCAACAGCTACGCCGACGGCCGGTACCAGGACGCGGTCAGCAGCATGCAGCAGTACGTCGAGCTTTGCTCACCGAGCTTGTCTCGATGCCGGTCTCGCGAATAGACTCGGGTCATGGAAGTCACCGTTTCCGCCTTGTCGGACGTCGGCCGGGTTCGGACCAATAACGAAGATTCCCTGCTCGCAGACACGACGCTCGGTCTCTACATCGTGTGTGACGGCATGGGCGGCCACGCGGCCGGAGAGGTCGCGAGCGCGACCGCCTGTGAGGTGCTGCAGCGCGAAGTCGAAGGCATGAGCAAGCTGCGCGAGCGCTTTGTCGAGTCCGGCAAAACGAGCGACGCCAAGGCGCTGCGCAAGGCCCTCGAGGCTGCCGTGCAATCTGCGGGCCGGGAGATCCACAAGAAGGCCTCGCGCACGCCCGAGCTCACCGGCATGGGCACGACGTGCACGGTCGTGCTCCTTATCGACCAGAACAAGGCCATTCTGGCGCACGTCGGTGACTCACGGCTGTACGTCCTGCGCGGCGGCAAGGTCTACCAGCTCTCCGAAGACCACACCTACGTCAATGAGCTCGTCAAGCGCGGGGCGCTCTCGCGAGAACAGGCGAAAAAACACCCCCAGGGAAACGTGCTGTCGCGAGCACTCGGCGTGCAACCCAATGTCAACGTCGACACCATGGTGTTCGACGTCGACGCGGGAGACACGTACCTCCTGTGCTCCGATGGCCTGTACAACTACTTCCCGGCCCCCGACGAGCTGGCCCAGCGCCTCGACGGCACCGACCTGCGGTCGAGCGTTGCCGACATGATCCAGACGGCACTCTCGCGCGGCGGGCACGACAACTGCACGGCCG
>CAYHNK010000125.1:0-5497 GCA_964357695.1 uncultured Bdellovibrionales bacterium
CCGCGTCAAATCAACGCCGCTGCGTGATCGCGGCACTCAAAAAGAACTGCGCCCCACGCCACGACATCGCGCCCTACTGTCCTCTCGCGGTCTGTGCTAGCGTGCCGCGTCGTGAGCAGCGTCTTGCCAACGATAGCGACCGCATGCGCGCGAGGTGAGGCTCTCGCGCAGCTCATCGGATCGGCGCCGCTGCGCGAGGCGCTTGCGTATTTTCTCGCGCAGCAGCGGTGGTTTGGCCAGAAGGGCAAGGAGATGACCGGCCTGCGTACCTGCTGCGCCGTGCCGCTCTTTGGCGCGGATGCGGACTGGCTCGTGCGCATCGCCGTCGAGCTCGATGGCGAGACCGCGCACTACCAGCTCGTCGTGGCGGCACGCCAGGCGGCGGTCGTTGCCGATGCACCCGCGACGGCGCTCATCGCCCGGGTGCGAGCAAGCGATGGCGAGATGCTCTTACTCGATGCGGTGTACGACGCGACGTTTCGCGCACGCTTGGGCTCGGCGCTCGCGCGCGGCGACGTGTATGCGCATGGTGGGGCGCGCTGGCACGTGCGGCATGTGGGCTACCTTCGCACGATGAGCCTCGATGTGCCGGCGCGGCTCGGTCGCGCCGAGCAGAGCAATAGCTCGATCCTCTATGGCGAGACGGCGATTCTCAAGCTCTTTCGCCGCCTCGAGGCGGGCGAGAATCCCGACGTCGAGATCGGCGCCTTCTTGACCGGCCGCACCCAGTTTCGCCACGTGCCACGACTGCTCGCGACCGTGGTGCTCGAGACCGAGGGAGACGAGCCCATGCTTGCGGGCATGCTGCAAGAGCTCGTGCCGAGCAGCGGCGATGGTTGGAGTGATGTGCTCGCCAAGCTGCGGCCTTACATCGCGCAGGAGGGAGTCCCGGTGCCCTTCCTCGACGAGGCACGTGCGCTCGGCCACATCACCCGCGCTCTGCATGCGGCGCTCGCTGATGCCCAAGGCGTGGCGAATTTTACCGCCGAGCCCGTCGACGCGACGATGGCGCAAGGTTGGGTGGACACTATCGAGCACGAGATCACGACCACGCTGAGCGATCTGCGGGCGCGTGTCGAGGGCGGCGCGCTCGCGGCTGATGTGACGCGCGAAGTGGATGCCCTGCTCGTGCGGTCGGCGCGTGTTTTCGAACGGCTCGCCGTCATCCGCAAGGCACTCGCCGACGGCGCGGGGTACCGTATTCGCCACCACGGGGATTTTCATCTCGGCCAGGTGCTGCGGACGTTGGACGGCACCTTTGTGGTCATCGATTTCGAAGGTGAGCCGGCACGTCCGCTGCAAGTGCGCCGCCAGAAACACTGTCCGTTGCGGGACGTCGCCGGCATGATGCGCTCGTTTGGCTACGCCGCGGCGGTGACACAGCGCGATGCGACCGGGCAGGGCGTCTCGGTCGCGTCGGCGTCGGCGCGCGCCCGTGTGTGGGATGAGCGCGTCTGCGCCGTCTTCGTCGAAGCCTACCTGACGCCGCCACCTTCAGAGCCGCAGCCCTTTCTGCCCGCATCCCAAGACGCGACGCGGGCGCTGCTTGAGCTCTTCTTGCTCGAGAAGGCGTTCTACGAGCTGCGCTACGAAATTAATCACCGTCCCGACTGGTTGTGGGTGCCACTCGTCGGCATCCAGGCATTGCTCGAGGGGACCTGATGGCGACGCGTGTCTGGCCCGGATCGCCGCACCCCATCGGTGCCACGTGGGATGGCGAGGGCGTCAATTTCGCCATCTTCTCGCAGAATGCCACGGCCATCGAGCTGTGTCTCTTTGACGACGACGAGCCCGGCGTCGAGACCGACCGCATCGCCATGCGCGAGCGTACGAACAAGGTGTGGCACTGCTACCTGCCCGACGCGCGACCCGGGCAGCTGTATGGCTATCGCGCCTACGGACCCTTTGAGCCGGAGCGCGGGCATCGTTTCAACGCCGCGAAGCTGCTGCTCGACCCCTACGCCAAGGCCCTCACCGATACGGTGCGCTGGCACGAGATCTTGTGTGGCTATCCGGTGGGCGACAAGCGCGAGGACCTGTGGCTGGACACGCGTGACAGCGCTCCCTACGTGCCCAAATCGGTGGTCGTCGAGACCGCATTCACGTGGGGGGATGACAAGCCGCCGCGCACGCCGTGGAATCGCACGGTCATCTACGAGGCGCACGTCAAGAGTCTCACCTATCGACACCCGGGCGTCCCGGAGAAGATCCGCGGCACCTATCTCGGCATCTGTTCCGAGGCGATCATCGAGCACCTGCATGAGCTCGGCATCACCACCATCGAGCTGATGCCGGTGCACCAGGCGATGACCGAGCGTCATCTCGTCGAGCGGGGTCTGACCAACTACTGGGGCTATGCGAGCGTGGGCTTTTTTGCCCCGGACGTGCGCTTTGCCACCGGCGGCCGTGGGCGTCAGGTCTCCGAATTTAAGACGATGGTCAAGACGCTGCACTCGGCGGGCATCGAGGTGATCCTCGATGTCGTCTACAACCACACGGGCGAGGGCGATCATCTCGGGCCGACGGTGTTTCTGCGTGGCATCGACAACGCGTCGTATTATCGCCTGCAAAAGGACAACCGCCGCCTCTACCAAGATTTTACCGGCTGCGGCAACAGCCTCAACATGCAGCATCCGCGCACGCTGCAGCTCATCCTCGATAGCTTGCGTTACTGGGTGCAGGAGATGCACGTCGATGGCTTTCGCTTCGATTTGGCGCCGGCGCTCGCGCGCGAGCTCTTCGAGATGGATCGCCTGTCGCGTTTTTTCGCCATCATTCAGCAAGACCCCATTCTGTCGCAGGTCAAGCTCATCGCCGAGCCGTGGGATCTCGGCGAAGGCGGCTACCAAGTCGGCAACTTCCCGAACGGTTGGGCCGAGTGGAACGGGCGCTATCGCGACACCGTGCGCCGTTTTTGGCGCGGCGACAAAGGGCAGGTGCCCGAGCTCGCTTATCGCCTGTCGGGTAGCTCCGATCTCTACGAAGCCGACGGGCGTCATCCCTACGCCAGCATCAACTTTGTCACCTGCCACGACGGCTTTACGCTCACCGATCTCGTCAGCTACGACAAGAAGCACAACGAGCAAAATGGCGAGAGCAACCGCGACGGCAACGACTACAACCTGAGCCACAACTGGGGCGTCGAGGGGCCGACGCCATCGATCGCCATTGCGCGCCTGCGCGAGCGCATGAAGCGCAATCTGCTTGCCACTGTGGTCTTCTCACAGGGCGTGCCGATGCTGCTCGCCGGTGACGAGCTCGGCCACACGCAGCACGGCAACAACAACGCCTACGTGCAGGACAACGAGCTCTGCTATCTCGATTGGAGCCTCGGACCGAATGAGCGTGAGCTGCTCGCCTTCGCGCGGCGCATCCTCGCCTTGCGACGCGACAATCCCGTATTGCGACGGCGGAGCTTTTTTCGTGGACGATCGATTTCCGGCACGGGCGTCAAGGACGTCGCCTGGTATCGCAACGACGGCGAGGAGATGACCGACGCTGACTGGGGTCACGGTGACAATCAGGTGCTCGGCATGCTCATCCCGGGGCAGTCGACCGATGAGGTCGACGAGCGCGCACGCCTGACGCGCGGCAATACCCAACTCATCCTCTTTAACGCCAGCGTTCGCTCGCGCATCTTTCATCTGCCGGAGCTGCAAGAGCCCGGGCTATGGTACGAGGTGGTCAATACCGCTCGGCCCGGCACGCGTCTCGTGCGCCGCGGCGCCGTCAACCTCGTTGGCCACTCGCTTATCTTGCTCAGCCATGGGGGCGAGCTGTGATGACGATGTGCATGACCCGCGCGGATTGTTGAGAGACCGACGATGGTGGTACAAAGATTGAGATGATCGTGCGGCCTGGCATGGGCGTGTTGTTGCTGCTGCTCGCAAGCGGTGCGCGGGCGCAGGACGAGATCCCCGCGACGCCGGTTGTTCCCGCGGTGCCCATCTCCGACTACCGCAAGATCGCCATGATGCCGCTCTCCTCGCTGGGCTCTACCGACGAGGCGGTGCGCGCCATCGAGCGCGTGCTTCTCGGCGAGCTGGAAAAACTCTTGGGCGCTCGTCTCGTCAAGCCGTCGGAGCTGCTGACTCAGGGCCGCGAGGTCAAGGTCGGCCTCAAGAGCTGCGAGGGTAAGGTCGTCTGCCTCATCGAGGTGGTTGGCGGCATGGGTTGGGACGCGTTCATCGTCGGCAACGTCGCCGGCCTCGGGGAAGGCCGCGTCATCAATCTCAAGCTCTTCGATGTGCGCTCGGCGGGGGAGGTGCGTCGCTCGTCGGAGAGCGCGAGTGGCGACGAGACGACGCTCATCGCCAACATGCGCAAGGCGGCGGTCGAGCTCTTAGCGCCGGAGCTCTTTCTTGGCGCCATTGAGGTGCAGGCGCTGCAGCCAGGCGTCAACATCGTCGTCGACGGGCGCCTGGTCGGCACGACGCCGCTCGCAAGTAATCGCGTCGATGTGGCAGTCGGACGCCATGCCCTCGAAGCCACGGGCGACGGGCTCGTGCCGTTTTCCGATTTCGTCGAGGTGCGCTACGGCGAGGTGGTACCGGTCGCCATCCAGTTGCCGCAAAACACCGTCTTTGTCGGCGGCGACACGCCGTTTCGCAATCGTTGGTGGACGTGGACCCTTGCGGGCACCGGCCTCGTGGCGACCGGCCTCGGCGCGTATTTCAACTACTTGCAATCCGACGCAGTGCGCCAGATCGAGCAGCGCGCCAAAGACGGACGTCTCGGCGCGGACCAGCAAGACCTCTACGACCAAGAGCAGGCGCAGTGGCAGCGAGCACTCGTCTTTTACGGCATCGGTGGCACGCTGCTCGGCGGTGTCGGCGTTTTGTGGGTGGTCGACTTCTTTTAGCGGCGCGCCCACACCGGCACCGAGTTTTTTTGCATCGCTTGCCCGTTCGCGGCATCTGAAGAGAAACCCCTGACCACGTTTGGAGGAGCTACCAGGATGATGAGTCGTCTCCTACACCTTTGGCCGCTGTGGCTCGCCGCAGTCGCCGTGATTGGTTTTGCCGCCCGCCGGGGTGCCGCCACCGGCTCGGACGCGGACAGTGTCACCGTACAGCAGCTCGACGCGATGCGGCAGCAGGTGGACGGACCCGTGCTCATCGACGTGCGGACACCCGAGGAATTTGCCGCCGGACGCGCGGTCGGAGCCATTCTCGTGCCTCTCGACACGATCCAGAAAGAGCGCGATCGCCTGACAAAGGTCGCAGGCGGCAAGTCACTGGCGCTCATCTGCCGCTCAGGACATCGCTCGCAGCGCGCCGCCGAAATACTCAAGGCCGCAGGCTACATGGGCAAAATCTATAATGTGAGTGGCGGCACCAACGCTTGGCAGCAAGCCGGGTTACCGATCGAGCGGTAACCCAGAATTTCCAGAATCACAAAAAACCCCCTTGCCAGATTCCACTGACTGCGGGTAAACTCCCGGGTAGGTTATGGTGGGACGTTGTAGGGGGCTACTAGGATTCCGCGCTAACCGCGG
>CAYHNK010000125.1:5507-12308 GCA_964357695.1 uncultured Bdellovibrionales bacterium
CTAGCCAGCACTGCGACATCCGCACCAGCGACCGGTTTCACAACGGCCGGTGCTCCGGCAAAGCGCTGCGATGCAGCAATGAGGAAGTGCGATGACAAACGGCGAGAAGAGGGGAACCGTTAAGTGGTTCAACGACAGCAAGGGCTTCGGGTTCATCACCCCCGAAGACGGCGGGGAGGACGTGTTCGTCCATTTCTCCGCCATCGTTGCCGACGGCTTCAAGTCGCTGGCCGAGGGGCAGTCGGTGGAGTTCGAGGTCGTGCGCGGTGACAAGGGATTGCAGGCGCGCGCTGTGCGCCCGGTAGCCTAGGGCCGAGCCGATCCTGCTGGTTTTTAGGCCGCGCCTTGAGCGCGGCCTTTTTTTGTCTACGCGGCGTAGGCGTCGTCACCGAGCTCTCCTGTGGGCAGCATGGCAAGCAGGGGATCGCGATCGAGCAAGCGAAAGCCGATGGCCTCGGAAAGCTCCGCGGTGCCGACGCGCGCATGCCCGGCGAGATCGGCGAGCGTGCGTGCGACCTTGAGTGTGCGGCCGATGGCCCGCGTCGACAGTCCGTAGCGCTCGATCGCCTGCTCAACGAGCCACAGCTGCGCTTCGTCAAGCATCACGTGGTGGCGCAGCTCGCCATCGCTCATGCTGGCGTTGCAGCGCGCCGCCCCCAGGCGCTCATGCCCGCGAGCGCGGGCCGCGACGACCCGTTCACGGATGGCCGTGCTGGTCTCGCCCTCGCCGACAGCGGCGTAGTCGCGGTAGGTGACCGCGTCGACGAGCACGTGCAGATCGATGCGATCGAGCAGCGGTCCGCTGATGCGCGAGCGGTAGCGTTGCACCTGATCGAGGCTGCACAAGCATGGTGGTCCGGCAAGCGCTTCGCGTGCGGCGGCGGCGCCGAGGTCACCGCGGTAGCGGCCGCACGGGCACGGATTCATCGCCGCCACGAGCAGGACTTCGGTCGGAAACGTCAGCGACATGGACGCACGGGCGATGTGAATGGCCCCTTGCTCGAGGGGCTCGCGCAGCGACTCGAGCGCTCGGCGGGCAAATTCCGGCAGCTCGTCGAGAAACAGCACGCCCCGATGCGCCAGCGTGATCTCGCCCGGACGGGGGATACTGCCGCCGCCGCAGAGCGCCGCCTCGCTGGCCGTGTGGTGCGGTGCGCGAAAGGGGCGAGTACGCGCGAGGGCGGCGGTGCGGCTCAGACCCGCTGCTGACTGAATGCGTGTGACCTCGAAGCTCTCCTCGGGGTAGAGCTCCGGGAGGATGGTTGGCATGCGGCGAGCGAGCATGGTCTTGCCGCTGCCGGGGGGACCAATCATCAGTAGGTTGTGGCCGCCTGCCGCCGCGATCTCGAGCGCGCGTTTGGCGCGCTGCTGTCCGCGTACCTCGGAAAAACAACCGTGCGGCGCCGGTGAGGGGGTCGTATCCGCGGGCGTCGGCGCGATGGCGAGCATGCCCTGCAAGTAAGCGACGAGCTCGGTGAGCGTGCTCACCCCGATGACCCGCACCCCGGGAATGATGGCGGCCTCGGCGGCGTTGGCGCTCGGCACGACCAGCTCGCGATCTCCCGTGCGCCGCGCCAGATCGGAGAGCAGCACGACGCCGCGTACGGGCTCGAGCGCCCCGGCGAGTGACAGCTCACCGTAGAAACGACGTCCCTCGAGCGCCCCGATGGGGATGATGCCAGCCGTGCCAAGGAGCGACATCGCCACCGGCAGGTCGATGGCGCTCGCTTCTTTCGGTAGCTCGGCCGGCAGGAGGTTGACCACCTGGCGAAAGTGGCCCAAGTGAAAGCCGCTCGCGGTGATCGCCGAGCGCACGCGCACGATCGACTCGCGCACGGCGCCGCGGGCGAGCCCGACGAGCGAGGTGCCGGGCAGACCCGGCGAGCGATAGGCCTCAGCGACTACTGGGTGAGCGTCGACACCGATGATGGTTCCCGAGTTGGCGCGTGCAAGCATGCCGATTCGTTAGTGCGACAAGCATGCCAACGCTCGACGCTCCGTTGTTGCCGCGCAGGGCGCGCGGGCGCGTCGACACGCCCCGCGTGTCGCAGCTTGGGACACACTTGCGGCTGCACGGCGGTGGGGCTTATACGAGGCCTGCTCGGAGGAGGTGTGTCATGCATCGTTTGGGTCGTCTGCTGCTGCTCATGGTCTCGCTCGCGCCAGGAGCCGCGCACGGCGCGCGCCGCACGGTGGCGGTGGCGCCGCTGACGACCGCGTCAGCTTCCGAGTATCAATGGATTGGCTCGGCGCTCGCGGAGGCACTGAGTGTGCGCGTGCTGAACCAGACGAAGCTCAACGGGCTCACCGTGCGCCAGGTGCGCACCGCACTCGATGAGAACAACCTCGACGTGGCGCGGCTTGGGGACGTCGAGAGTGCGAGTCGTCTCGGCAAGGATCTTGGCGCCGATCTCATGGTGGTGGGCACCTACGTCGCCACCTGGCCCGACATCGAGGTGGTGTTGCGCCTCGTCGAGCCCTCAAGTGGCAAGCTGGTGTCAGCGCGCAGCGTCAATGGTGAGCTGTGCAACCTCGTCGACATCGAAGCGCAGCTCGCCGGCGTGCTCGCCGACGCGCTCAAGCCGACGCCCATCGATGCACGCGCGGGTGCGTTCGGCACCGTGGTGGTCAAGGCTTGGCGCGAGCTGACACTCGCCCAAGACATCCTCAACTGGCAGTCGCTCAATCCACGCGCGGCCGATCACAGCACGCCACTCAGTCTGCCTGGAACCGCGGTGCAGGAGGCCAAGCGGCACGTGGAGACGGCCATCGGTCTCGATGCCAGCTACGGCGATGCCTATGCGACGCTGGGGCTCGCCGAAGCACTGCTCGGGCAGCCCCAGGCGTCCGACGACGCGTTTGCCAAGGCCCGCAAGACGACGAGTACCGCGTTGCCGATGACCACCCTCGGGCAGACCTTTGTGCGCATGCGCCAAGGGCGCTACGACGAGGCCGTCGCGCTCTTGCGCAGCGCCACCGAGGCGCGTCCGGGCTTTTTGCACGCCCGCGGCTCGCTCGGTGAGCTGTACAATCACTTGGGACGCTACAAAGAAGGACTCGCAACATTTCAAGACTACGTCGCCACGGCGCCCGCGCAGCCCTGGGCGCTTGCCATGCAAGGCTACAGCAAGGGCAAGCTCGGCGACCACTTGGGTGCCATCGCTGATTCCATCAAGGCGGTCGACATGCTGCCGAGCTCCCCATCGCTCCTCGTCGAGCTCGCGAGTCGCTATATCGATGCGGGCAAGCTCATCGGCGCCGAAGACGCGCTCATGCACGCGCTCGAGCTGCATCCCAAAGAAGCCCGCGTCTACGTGCGCCTTGGCTACGTGTACTTGCTTGAGCACAAGGAAGACTTGGCGATCACCCTCTCCGAGAAGGGTCTCGTCGAGGCGGAGTTCGGCAATCGGCGACGCGAGCGCGCTTACGCTCACCTGAACCTGGCACGTGCGTACGGCCGCCGCGGCGACCTCGACAAGGCGTTTGCGCACGCGCGCCAGGCTCTCGACGACGGTCCGGTGCCGCTCTCGCAGCTGACCGAAGACCCAGGGCTTGCCGCGATGCGCGCCGACCCGCGATTTCGCGCGCTCGCGCGATGACTCGCACGTGTCCATCACTGCCGACAAGCTGCAAGAGATCCGCGACCGCGCCGACATCGTGCAGGTCATCGGTCGCTTTATCGAGCTCAAAAAGCACGGCCAGCGGCATCTTGGTCTCTGCCCTTTTCACGGCGAGAAGACGCCCTCGTTCTCCGTGTCCGCCGACAAAGGTCTCTACTACTGCTTTGGCTGTCACGCCGGCGGTGACGTCTTCTCCTTTCTCATGCGCCAGCAAGGGCTCGATTTTCAGAGCGCCGTGCGTGAGGTGGCAAAGACCGTCGGCGTTGAGCTAGCGCCCGAGTCCGATGCCGCACGCAAGCGCCGCACGCTCGAAGAAGAGCTGTCGCGCGTCAACGAGTATGCCCTCGCCTTCTTTGAGCACGCCCTGTGGACACCTGCGGCCGAAGGCGCACGACGCTACCTGCACGAGCGAGCGCTCCCCGAGGAGCAAGCGCGCGAGCGGCGTCTCGGCTACGGCGGGGCCCGTGGCGAGCTCTTGGCCTACTTGCAGGCGAAGAACGTCAAGAAAGATCGGGCGATGCGTGCCGGCCTGCTGACTGAGGACGGTGAGCGCAGTCTCTTTGACGGACGCCTCATCTTCCCCATCGGCGATGGTCACGGACATCTCGCCGGCTTTGGCGCGCGGCGTCTCGGAGAAGGGGCGGGTCCCAAGTACATCAACACGCGCGAGAGCCCGCTCTTTACTAAACGGCAACTGCTCTACGGCTGGCAAGAAGCAACGGGGACCATCCTCAAAAAGCACGAGGTGGTCATCGTCGAAGGCTATCTCGATGTGCTCGCGTGTCAGCGCGCGGGCGTGACCAACGCGGTGGCGGCGCTTGGCACAGCGCTCACCGACGAGCATGCGCGCGCGTGCGCCCGCGTCGCCAAGCGCGCCCTCTTGCTCTTTGATGCCGATGCGGCCGGTGTACGTGCCAGCCACGAGGCGACGCTTCACCTACTGCGTGCCGGTCTCAAGGTGATGCTCGCGCCCCTTCCGGAAGGCGAAGATCCCGACAGCGTCGTCCGCAAGGACGGCGCCCGGGCGCTCAAAAAGCTCCTGGCCGAGCCGCGGCCCGCTATCGAGGTGTTCATCGAGCGGGCTTTTGCCACCCCGGCCACGAGCATCGAGGCCCGGGCCGAGCAAGCGACGGGCATCGCGCCGCTCTTGGGCGCTCTCGGCGACGGTCTCGAGCGCGAGCTCTACGTGGCGCGGCTCGCCGAGCGGGTCGGTCTGGCGTCCGACCTGCTCGAGCGCCATCTGCGCGCGGCGGTCAAGCGCGCACCGCGACCGCAGTCGGTGCACAAGGAGGAGGTCGCACAGGCTGTGCCCGCGCCCGCGCCGCCCGTGCTCGATGCGGGCGAGCTACGTCTGGTCAGTGAGCTGCTGCTCTATCCGCACCTGCGCCCGCGCTTTGGCGAGCTGTCCGAGTACGCGACGCACGAGGTGACGCGGCAGCTGCTCGAAGGACTTGCCGAGTCCACGATACCGTTCGAAGAAGTTGTGACGGCCACGGTGACGCAGCCCGTGTGGCAGCGCAAGCTCTTGCGTGTGACCGCGGCGGCGCTCGTGACCCCCGAAGACAAGGACCGTGCCGAGCGCACGTTCGCCGACGTGCTGCGGCGTTTGAAGCTGCGTCACCTCGACGTCGCGCTGGCGGAGGTCGTTGGCCAGCTGCGTATCGCGGACGCACAAGGCGACGAAACAGAACCGCTGATGCGCCGAAAACAAGAGCTGACGCGTCGTCGCAACGCGATGCGTCGGGGCAGCTAGAGGGGGCTGCTGAAGCGTCGCGACGAGGGCGGTGGGCGAGATCTTGCCGACGCCTTGAAATCCGAGCTATGTGCGCCGTACCTTGAGGGCACGATCGCGCGCACTGCGGTTGTCGAACGGAGATTCCAGCTGATGGCAGCAAAGAAGAGTAGCGGTAGCAAGGGCGCCAAAGGATCAAAGCGAGTCGACGAGTCCGCAGGCTCACGCGAAGACGTCGAGGCGGGGCTCTTTGCCGCGAGTGGCCCGGCGGCCACGCGTGCGAGCAAGGCAGCAGCGGGCGGACCGAATCCGGCGCTCAAGCAGCTCCTCGACAAGGGCAAGAAGAAGGGCTTCGTCACCATGGACGAAGTCAATGATGTGCTGCCCGACGAAGCGGTGTCTTCCGAGCAGATCGATGCGGTGCTCGATCTCTTCTACAAAGCCGACATCGCCATCGTCGATCGTCCGGGCGGCGGTGCGGAGGCGAGCGGGGGCACGACCACAAGTGGCGCGGCCGCCAAGGCCCGTCGCGTGGGCACCGAGGACGATGCCAATGTCAAGTCGACCGATCCGGTACGGTTGTACCTGCGCAAGATGGGCTCGGTGCCGCTGCTCACCCGCGAAGGCGAGGTCGAGATCGCGAAACGTATCGAGGAGGGCGAGCGCGAGGTGCTGTCGGTGGTCATCGGCTCGCAGATTGCCATCCGCGAGATCATCGATCTCGGGGAGCGTCTGGCGACCGACAAGGTGCGCCTGCGCGACATCGTCAAGGACTACGACGACGAAGGCGATGGCACCGTCGACGATTCACGCAAGGAACGCTTTCTCAAGCAGATCGAAGCCCTCGCACGACTCGCCAAAGAGAACGAGAAGCTGACGACGCAGGTCGACGGTAAGCCCGTCAACGTCAAGCAGACGAGCAAGAGCCAGACGGCGCTCGAGAAGAATCGCGGCGACATGCAGCAGGTGCTCGAAGAGATGCGCCTGTCGAAAAAACAGATCGACCGCATTGTCTTGCGTTTGAAATCCCTCATCCGCCGCGTGGAGAAGGCCGAGCACGAGGTTGCGGATACCGAGCAGCGCATGGTCGGCGACAGTGCCGAATTGCGCCGCATGCTGCGCGAGAGCAAGAAATCGATCAAGGACGAGCGTCGCATCTGTAAGAAGCTCGGCATCAAGGTCGAAGAGCTGCATGAAATCGATCGCGTCATCAAGAGCAGCCAACGCAAGGTCAAACGCATCGAGGAAGAGGCCAATGTTCCGGTCGAGCACCTGCGTGAAACCTACGACGCCATCGTGCGTGGTGAGCGCAAGGCGGAGCGGGCCAAAGACGAGCTCATCGAAGCGAATCTGCGCCTCGTCGTCTCCATCGCGAAGAAATACACCAACCGTGGTCTACAGTTTCTCGATCTCATCCAAGAGGTCAACATCGGCCTCATGAAGGCGGTC
>CAYHNK010000126.1:0-12301 GCA_964357695.1 uncultured Bdellovibrionales bacterium
GCGCACGGGCGCGCGTCCTATGAGCCTCACGACAACCGCCTACTGCTCGGGTGTCTCGATGAGCTCGTCGACACGATTGCGAGTGAAGCTCCGCGACCGCTGCGCCTGCGTCACGCGTCGATGGGGAGCTTTCAAGGTGAGACGCTGCCCGAGGAGCACACGGAAGAATAGTCTCCATCACGCCTGCACAATAGTCTCCATGTCGTCGCGGGCCCTGCCACAGCTCGCCCCGCAACGCCTGTTTGCCGCTGGCACAATACCTGCTTAGGGTGTCCGCGTCGCCCATCGAACGGGCATGAAAGGACTATCCCATGATCAGGACATCTCACGTTGCCGCGACTGTCGCATTCACCCTCGCAGTCATCACTTCGCCGCTCGCACAGGCCACCGGCGGCACCGACACCTTCGACGAGGGCATGCAGCCCATCGTCGCGCGCTACCTCGTCATCCAAGACGCGCTCGCGAGTGACAGCACGACCGGCGTCACCGCCGCAGCGACGGACATCGCAACGCTCGCCGGCAAGCTCGACGCGAAAAGCGTCACGGGCGAGCACGCGGAACACTACAAGGACGTTCCTGCAAAGCTCGGCGTCGCCGCCGCAATGCTCGCCAAGGCGAAGACGCTCGACGAGGCTCGCGCGGCATTCAAAGGCGTATCGATGCCCATGGCGATGTGGGCGGGTATGGCGAAGCCGGACAAGATCGACGTCGTCTATTGCGACATGGCGAAAGGCAGCTGGCTGCAGGCGCGCGGCCCGGTGCGCAACCCCTACTACGGCAAGAGCATGCTCAGTTGCGGCGAGGTCGTCGGCGCCGCGGGACACGCGTGCACGGGAGATTGTCCGCACAAGAGTGAGGGCGGTCACGATTGCCCGCACGCCAAGAGGTAGGGCAAGCGATGACCCCAGGGAGGCCGTGATGTCGCGCAGCACGTTCACGATGAAAGCAGGCATGCGGCTCTTGTTCGTCGGGGTACCGCTGCTCGTTCTCTTGGGGAGCGTCGCGTCGGCGCAAGAACCAAGGTCGACTCCGATGGGACCCGTGCTCACTGAGGATCCGCTGCTCGCGAGCCTCGTCAAGGAGGCCTTGGACAAGCGTCCGGAGTTGGCCCAAGCGAAGGCGACCGTTCGAGCGGACCTCGAGCGCGTTCCTCAGATGAGCGCGCTTCCCGACCCCGCCCTTTCCCTCGGCATCCAGAACGACGGTTTTCGCTCGATCCAGATTGGCTCGATGCAGACGAGCTATCTCTCGGTGATGGTCTCTCAGACTCTTCCTTGGTACGGCAAGCGCGATCTCCGTGGTGCGCTCGGCACGCTCGCAGCCCGGCAAGCAGAGGCCGAATTCGAGCGCGCGCGCTTGTCCGTCCGGGCCGAGGTCGAGCGCGGCTACCTCGATCTCCTCCTCGTCCGCGACGAGCTCAACCTCCAGGCGAAGCTGGAGTCGCTGTGGACGCAGGCCGAAGGCTTCGCGCGGGCACGCTACGAGACGGGTGAGGGCGCGCAGTCGGACGTGCTACGAGCGCAGCTCGAGCGCAGTCGCCTCAAACAGCGACGATGGGCGCTCACGGCAGAGGAGCAGCGTCGAGTCGCCGTCTTGAACCGTCTTCGCGGCCAGCCACTCGATGACGCCATCGTGACAAGTCGCTCCCTCGGCGACGTTCCAGACCCCGTGTTTCCCGAAACCGCTCAGGCCACGGAAGATGCGGAGGCCCAGAGCCCGGAGCTCGAGAAGGCTCGCTTCGCAGTCGCGCAGACCGGCACCCTCGTGCAACTAGCACACAAGGACTACTTCCCAGATCTGTCCGTGAGCGCCAGCCTCATGCCGCGCTGGGGAGGGTTCGAGTGGATGTGGCAGGCCGGGCTGTCGTTCTCGATCCCTGTCTGGGCCGGCAGCAAACAGGCCCGCGCGGTCACCGAAGGTGAGCTGCGTTCAACTGCCTCTGAAGAGAGCGCCGAAGCCGTGCGACAGCTCGTGCACCAACGAGTCACCGAACGGCTCACGCTGCTTGCGGCCCTGCGCGAGACAAACCAGCTCTACCGCTCCGGGCTCTTGGTCCAATCGGAGGCCACGGTCGCGAGCACGTTGGCGCAGTACCAGGTGGGCCGCGTGACCTTCGGGTCGGTCTTGGAGGCGCTCACCGGTTACGTCGGCGATCTGGACGCCTTCTACTCCTCCGTGCTGGCCGCCCATCGTTTGGGTATCGCCCAGCGGGAGCTGAGCCTCGAGCCCGTCGACGCTCTGGCAGCGGGCGGAGAATGACCATGGACACGAAACCAAGTTGGCTACCCGACCGGCGAGTACTCGCACTCGGCCTGGTCGTTGTCGGCACCGTGATCGGGGGCAGCGCCGTGTGGCTGCTCATGCGTCAAGACGGCGGTACGCACGTTGATGCGGCAGCTCCCGACACGAAGCCGCTCTACCAATGCCCGATGCATCCAACGATCACCTCCGATCACCCAGGTGACTGTCCTATTTGCGGCATGAAGCTGGTCGAGGTGAAGCAGGGCCGTGCCGCTGCCGAGACCGCAACGCCCGTGGGGCGCGGGGGTGGCGAGCAAGTTCCAGGGCTCGCCACGGTGACCATCGATCCGGCGCGACAGCAGCTCATCGGCCTGCGCACGACGCCGGTGACTCGTGGCTCTGTCGCCGGAAGCTGGCGCACGGTCGGGCGCGTGCAGATCGACCCGACCCGCGTGCGCAAGACCAACGTCAAGGTCGAGGGGTACATCGAGCGCATGTACGTGGATTTTGTTGGTCGGCCGGTGCGCCGGGGCGAGCCGCTGTTCTCCATCTACAGTCCCTCGCTGCTGGCGGCGCAAGACGAATATCTCCTCGCACTCAAGACCAAGGACGCCCTCGGCGAGGGTGGCGCACTCACCGGCGACGGCGACGCACTCGTCGCCTCGGTCCGGCGCAAGCTCGAGCTTTGGGATGTGTCACCGAAGGAAATCGCGCGGCTCGAGCAGACCCGCCTGCCCGCCAAAGCGCTCGTCTTCTATTCTCCCATCTCGGGTGTTGTCACGGCGAAGAACGTCGTCGAGGGGGCGCGCGTGAACCCAGGCGACACGCCCTACGAGATCACCGATCTCGGCATGGTCTGGGTGATGGCCGACGCCTACGAGAGCGACCTCTCACAGGTGCATGAGGGGATGCCGGCGTCGCTCGTGGTGAGTGCGTATCCCAACCAAACATTCACGGGGACCGTTGCGTTCATCGATCCGCTTCTCGATCCGCAGACGAGAACCGCCAAGGTCCACATGCACTTCCCCAATCCCAAAGGCGTGCTCAAGCCGGAGATGTTCGGCGAGGTGGTGCTGGAGGGGACACGTCGCGAGGGCTTGCGCATCCCGGTTGATGCGGTGGTTCGCTCGGGCACAAAAGACGTAGTCTTCGTGGCGTTGGGCCATGGAAAATTCGCGCCGCGCGAGGTTCAGCTCGGGGCGAAGAATGGAGATCAGGTCGAGGTGGTGAGCGGCCTCATAGAAGGCGAAGAGGTCGTCGTTCGCGCCAACTTCCTCGTGGACTCCGAGTCACAGCTGCGGTCCTCCCTCTCGGCGATCGGCGGAAACTAGCGCATGATCAAGGCAATCATTCGGTTCTCCGCCGAGAACAAGTACCTCGTCATCGCCGGCACCCTCGTGGCGCTGACGATATCGTTCTGGACGATGAGGCACATTCCTCTGGATGCCTTGCCCGATCTTTCTGACACTCAGGTCATCGTCTACTCGCGCTGGGACCGCAGCCCCGACATCCTCGAAGATCAGGTCACCTACCCGATCATCACCTCGCTCCTCGGGGCGCCTAAGGTCAAAGCCATTCGCGGCTTCTCGGACTTCGGCTTCAGCTACGTCTACGTGATCTTCGAGGATGGCACGGACATCTACTGGGCGCGCACGCGTGTCCTCGAGTATCTGTCCAAGATCACGCCGCAGCTCCCCTTGGGGGTCAAGACCGAGCTCGGCCCCGATGCGACGAGTGTCGGTTGGGTATTTCAATACGCGCTCGTCGACCGATCCGGCAAACACGCGAGCGATGAGCTGCGCAGCTACCAGGATTGGTTCTTGCGCTACGCCATCCAGAGTGTGCCGGGCGTCGCGGAGGTCGCAACGGTTGGTGGCCAGGTGCGCCAGTATCAGATCACCGTGAGCCCTGCGAGGCTCGCGGCCTACAAGCTGCCACTCAACGTCGTCGTCGAAGCCGTACGCCGAGGCAACAACGATGTCGGCGGCCGGCTCATCGAGCTCGCGGGCCGTGAGTACATGGTGCGCGGTCGCGGCTACGTGAAGTCCATCGGCGATCTCGAAAAGCTCGTCTTGAAGACCGAGAACGGCACGCCGATCACCGTCAAGGATGTCGCCACCGTGTCGCTGGGACCCGAGATGCGCCGAGGCATCGCCGACTACAACGGCGAGGGGGATGTCGTCGGCGGCATCGTCGTCATGCGCCAGGGCGAAAACGCCCTCAACGTCATCGAGCGAGTGAAGCAGAAGCTCGCGGAGCTCAAGCCTTCACTGCCCGAAGGCGTCGAGGTGACGACCACCTACGACCGCTCCGACCTCATTTTGCGCGCCATCCACACCGTCAAGAGCAAGCTCATCGAAGAGATGATCGTCGTCTCGCTCATCATCTTGCTCTTCCTGTGGCACATTCCATCGGCCATCGTTCCCATCCTCACCATCCCCATCAGCGTCGCCCTGGCGTTTATCCCCATGTACATGATGGGGCTCAACGCCAATCTCATGTCGCTCGCCGGTATCGCGATTTCGATTGGTGTGCTCGTCGACGGCGCCATCGTCGAGGTGGAGAACGCCTACAACAAGATCTACCACTGGCACGCGGCCGGCAGACCGGATGATTTCCACAAGGTCCGACTCGACGCTCTGCTCGAGGTCGGACCGTCGGTGTTCTTTTCTCTCTTGGTCATTGCGGTGGCCTTCATGCCGGTCTTCACGCTCATCGATCAGGAGGGCCGGCTCTTTCGCCCGCTCGCCTACTCGAAGAACCTGGCAATGGCCATCGCGGCGCTGCTCGCGATCACCCTCGATCCCGCCATGCGCATGCTGTTCGCGCGTATCGATCCATTTCGCTTCAGACCGCGTGCGCTCGCTTGGGCCGCGACCCAGCTCTTTGTCGGCAAGTACTACGCCGAGGAGACGCATCCTATCAGTCGGCTTTTGCACCGTATCTACGAGCGCCCGTGCCGGTTTGTCGTGAGGCACGCCAAGGCCACGGTGCTCGCGAGCCTGCTCATCGTCGGCGCGACGCTGCCTGTGTACTTCGCACTCGGCTCCGAGTTTATGCCGCCGCTGCGTGAAGGCTCGCTGCTCTACATGCCATCCGCGGTGCAACCGGGCATGTCGGTCGCCGAGGCGCAAAAGGCCTTGCAGGTGCAAGACAAGCTCCTTGTGACCTTCCCAGAGGTCGCGCAAGTCTTCGGCAAGGCCGGACGCGCCAACACCCCGACCGACCCGGCGCCGTTCTCGATGATGGAGACCACCATTCTGCTCAAGCCCGAATCCGAGTGGCGCGAAAAACCGCGCTGGTATTCGAGCTGGGCGCCTTCGTTTCTCAAGGACTGGCTGCGCCCCTTCTGGCGCGACCGCATCACCGAAGACGATCTCGTCGCCGAAATGAACACGACCTTGCAGCTCCCGGGCATCAGCAACGCCTGGACCATGC
This sequence comes from uncultured Bdellovibrionales bacterium, assembly GCA_964357695.1. GTDB lineage: Bacteria > Myxococcota > XYA12-FULL-58-9 > XYA12-FULL-58-9 > CAYHNK01 > CAYHNK01. Next base: position 5,680 of record CAYHNK010000126.1, read on the forward strand.
CCATCAAGGGTCGACTCGACATGCTCTCGACCGGCATTCGCACTCCCGTCGGCATCAAGGTGAGCGGCGCCGACCTCACGGTGATCCAGAAGGTCGCGCTCGATATCGAGGCCGCGGTACAGAAGGTGCCCGGAACGCGGAGCGTCTACGCCGAGCGCGTTGCGGGGGGATACTTTCTCGACTTCGTGCTCAATCGCGACAGCCTCGCACGCTACGGCCTCGCGGTCGATGACGCCAACATGATGGTGATGACCGCCGTCGGCGGCGACAACCAGACGATGACGGTCGAGGGGCGCGAGCGCTATGGCGTCAACGTTCGCTACGCACGCGCCTTTCGCGACGACGTCGACACGCTCAAACGCGTGCTCTTGCCGCTCCCTGACGGTCAGGGTCAGATCCCGATGAGCGAGATCGCGGACGTGCGGCTCGTCGAGGGCCCGTCGATGATCCGCGACGAGAATGGGCTCCTGTCCGGCTACGTGTACGTGGACTTCGACACCTCCAAGGTCGATGTCGGCAGCTACGTCGAGCAGGCGAAGATGGCCGTCGCCTCCGCGGTGACGCTGCCGCAGAGCTACGCGGTGACGTGGAGCGGGCAGTACGAGAACATGATGCGCGTGAAAGAACGGCTCAAGCTCATCCTGCCGCTCACCCTCGTGCTCATCTTCGCGCTGCTCTACATGAACACGAAGTCCAGCTTCAAGGCGGCCATCGTCATGCTGGCCGTGCCGTTCTCGGCGGTCGGTGCCATCTGGCTGCTGTATGCGCTCGACTACAACATCTCGATCGCGGTGTGGGTCGGGATGATCGCCCTCATGGGACTCGACGCCGAGACGGGTGTCTTCATGTTGCTGTTCCTGGATCTCTCGCATGACGAGGCCAAGACCCGCGGCCAGCTCAAAACCACAGGAGATCTGGTCGAGGCCATCATCCATGGAGCGGTCAAACGCGTGCGGCCCAAGGCCATGACCGTCGCAGCGGCCTTCATCGGCCTCTTACCCATCATGTGGTCAACGGGCACGGGTGCGGATCTCATGAAGCGCGTCGCCGCACCCATGGTCGGTGGGCTTGTGACCTCGTTCCTGATGGAGCTGCTCGTCTACCCGGCGATCTACTATCTGTGGCGGCGCAAGGAGGTCATCGAGGGACCGACGACCCGCGCGAGCGCGCGTGTGCCCGCATGATACCCGTGTGTGCGGCGTGTGTTGGGCTCGTGTGACTACGCCTTCGGCGCCTCGTTCGTAACGAGCGCGTCGAGATCCGCCATGTCGCGATGCGCCCCGACGGCGCTCAAGCCGCCGCCGACGGTCAACGGGCCGAAGCCCAGCCAAGCGGTCCCAGCCAGTGTGGCGTACTTCGCCGCCATTTCCTGTCTTGCCGCCGCCTGTGCAGCGTCACCGCGGCGCTCTGCAAGGTGGCTCGCGGCGCGCGCATAGACAGCCTGCCCGCCGGCGATCGCGGTCTGCACCACCGGGAAGGCGACGAGGACCGCCGCGGCAGTTCCCGAGATGGGGGCGACGAGGGCCGCGCCGATGAGTCCCGCCGGCCCGAGGATGATGCCGTGGGCCAACAGTGACAAGCGCTCATTCTTGGCGCTGGCGTTACGATCGACGCCGACCGGACAGTAGCTGACGCGCTCGCCGCTTGTGAGCACCAGATCTGCTTCGCCTGCAATGGCCACGCGCTCGGGATTGCCGGTCATGAGCTTGCCGGCGCGCTGCATCTGCTCGCCCGTCCACTCGACGGCGCGGCCGACAGCTCCATCTCCCGCCTCGGGCATGTGCTCGGACACGTAGTCCTTGCACTTTTGCCACGCTTCGAGCGCCGGGCCGCGGATCGGCTCGAGCACCACCTCGACGACGTGCTCCACAGCGTCACTCACTCTCGCCGCGATCTTCACCGCGCCATCAAAAGCGCGCGTCGCGGCGCCGCTGTCGACAGCTTGGCTGGCCTCATACGCCGCGAGTGCACGGCCGAAATCGCCGCTGTCGACGATCTTGCCGTTGATGCGCATGGCGCGCACGCTCTCGGCGCCATAGGTGGCGATCGCGAGGCCGGCGGCGCGCAGCTCGTCGGGCGTGAGGTCGATCGCGGCGGCATGGCGAACAGATGTTGCTGCGGCTGCGTACTTCGTGGCGGTGCTGAGCATGGCGGCTCTCCGTGCAGGTGCTGGTGGGTGCTGACCAAGTTATCGACAGATCGAGGCGGCTGTTGCGCATCGCCATTCGCGGCTAGAACTGCCCGCGACAACACGCTAAGCTGCGCCGCAACTTCCGTCCCACGCGCGCGCACCGGCGTTCGCGAAGGAGGCTCGGCGATGATCATCGAGAAATTCTGGTCGACCCTGCGCGGGCAGCTTAACAAGATCGCCAATCTCTTCTGGGAGGCCGATCCCATCGCGCAGATGCGCTACGAGTACGACGTCGCGGTCGAGCAGATCAAAGACGGACGCAAGGGCCTCGAGATGTACCGCGGTCTTGTCGAGCGCGTCGCACGGCAGGTGCGCGAGGGCGAAGCGCATGTGAAACAGCTGGAGGCACAGGCCAAAGCCTATCTCAAGGCCGGCGACCGCGAGACCGCGGCGAAGTTCGCGCTCGAATTGCAGAAAGCCAAGACCCAGCTCGTGCAGAACCGCGAGCAGATGGCGATGCACGAGGGCGCCTACGACAACAACCTCAAGAAGATCCAGCACGCCAACAAGAAGCTCATCGAGGTGCGCGAGCGTATCCAGCGCTACGACGCCGAGCTACGCATGAGCGAGGCGGAGGCCGAGGTCGCCAAGCTCGCCGAGGGCTTCGACATGAACGTCACGACGGACTTCGGTCAGCTCGAAACCGTCATCCAGCAGCGCATCGACACCAACCGCGGCAAAGTACGGGTCGCCGCCGACATGTCGCAAAAGGGCATCGCCGAGATCAAGGCCGAGGAGCGCTTGGAGCAGGCACTCGCCGACGACGCCCTGCGCGAGATGGAAGTCGAGATGGGCCTGCGCTCGCCCGAGACGACACCCATCGTCGAGACCGAGAAGAACCTCGGGCCGGCGACGGTGAAGCAAACCAACTGAGCTCTGACTCTGTTTTGAGAGGGGACTACGGACATGGCAGGCACGCCCAAACCCGGATTCTACGTAACAGTTTTTCTCGTCGTTGTCGGCCTCGTCGGCTTTGCGCTGTGGAGATTCGGCATGGTCGAAACGCCCAACGTCGACACCACCATCTCGCTCGATGAGCTCAAGAACGCCCTCGGCAAGGCGGTCGAAGCGCCCGACAACGCCGGCATCACCACCGTCAAGGAGTACGACTACGTACCCGCGACACGCCTACCGGACATCAAGGGCGTCTCGTCCTACAAGCCGATGCAAAATCGCACCGTGCGCCTTGCCATCAACGTTTGGGCCGGCTGGGCGCCGCTGATCTTCGCCAACGAGGGCTTCAAAGCCGGCAAGGTGTGGCAAGCGCAAGGCGGCCAGCCCTTCAAGCTTGAGATCGTGCTCATCGACGATCCGGTGGCCATGCGCGATGCCTTTGCCGCGGGCGACATTCATCTCGGTTGGGCAACCGTCGACATGCTGCCGCTCCTTCTCGAGGGTCTCAAGAAAGACTCGCGCGTCATGCCGCGCGTCTTCCAGCAGATCGATTGGTCGAACGGCGGCGACGGCATCGTCGTGCGTGAGTCGATTAAGACCATGGGGGATTTGCGTGGCAAGAGCGTCGTCTTGGCGCAGAACTCGCCGTCGCAATTCTTCGCGCTCAATGCGCTCTTGAACGCCGGCGTGCAGCCCGCCGACGTGAGCTTCAAGTACACGCAGGACGCCTTCCAAGCGGCGGCCGCTTTCAACGCCGACAAGTCCATCGCCGGCTGCGTCAGCTGGGCGCCGGACATCTACAACCTCGAGAAGGTCACGGGCAATCGCCTCATCGTGACCACGGCTACGGCCAACAAGCTCATCGCCGACGTGTGGTTTGCACGCGCGGACTTCGCCAAAGATCATCCGGACGTCATCGAAGGCATGGTACGCGGCATCTTCGATGCCATCGTCGAGCTCAAGACGGACGAGAATCGCGCCAAAGTCGCCAAGTGGATGGGCGGCGGCTACGCCATTCCCGAGAGCGAAGCACTCGGCATGCTGGGGGATGCGCACTGGACGAATTTTGCCGAGAACCGCGAGTTCTTTCTCAATCAAAACAACCCGACGAGCTTTGAGCGCACCTACGACACCGCCTACTTTCTCTATCGCAAGATCGGTGCGGTCTCGACCAAGGTGCCCTTCGATCAAGTGATGGACTTCTCGGTCATCCAGAAGCTCAACAAGGTGCCGAAGTACGCCGAGCAGAAGGACGAGTACGAGATCCGTTTCGCGCCCATGTCGGCCGGCGCTATCCAGGCGGAGAGCGACGAGATCCTCACCAAGACGGTGGTCATCCACTTCTTCCCCAACTCGTGGGACCTCGACAAGAAGGTCGACAGCGAGGACGGGGGCAAGTCGCGTGAGGTGCTCTACGATCCGAACGCGTCGCTCGTCATCGCGGAAGTGGGTCAGCTCGCCGGTCAATACGGCGCAGCTCGCATCGTCATCGAGGGTCACACCGACGGCTCGATGCGCGGTCAGATCCCGGCGACGCTCGTCAAGGAGCTGGCGCAGAACCGCGCCAACGCGGTCAAAGACGCCATCTTGAAGAAGTTTCCAAAGCTCCAGCCCAACCAGTTCGCCCCTAACGGCATCGGTTGGGACAAGCCGGCCGATCCGCAAGATCCGGCGAACCACGCCAAGAACCGCCGCGTCGAAGTGAAGGTCTACCCGGCGGAGGCGCTCTGATCGCGATGCCATCGGCGCTGCGCGGTCTTTTGACACTGCGGGCTGAGCCACCGATGTGGCTCGGCAAGCTCTTGGGCGCGATGGGTCTGACGCTCATCGCGCTCGTGTGGGCCGCTGCCACTTGGGGCCCGGTCGAGACACGCTTCATCTCGCCGACGCTGCTGCCGAGCCCGGCGGAGGTGTTCGGGAGCTTTGTGGGTCTCTTGACGGAGCGGGCGCTCGTGCAGAGCATCGCCGCCACCATGCGACGCGTGCTCATCGGCTTTGCGCTGGCCATCGTTGTCGGCGTGCCACTCGGCATCGCCGCCGGATCGTGGCGCGGCATCCAGGCGTTTCTCGCCCCGCTCGTGCTCTTTGGCCGCAATGTGCCCATCGCGGCGCTCATCCCGCTGACCATCGTGTGGTTCGGCATCGGTGAGCTGCAAAAGGCGATGTTCATCTTTGTCGCCACGGTGCCGTTTGTCTTCTCCGATGCCGCGGCGGCGGTGATCACGATCCACCCGCGCTACGTCGAGACAGCCGAGACCCTGGGAGCCAACGCGCGCCAGATCGTGCTCAAGGTGCTCGTACCTTTGGCGCTCCCTGACATCTTCACGAGCCTGCGCTATCTCTTCGGCCTCGCGTTCGGCTACATCATGCTCGCGGAGCTCATCAACGCCGAGCACGGCTTGGGTTACTTGCTCTCGACGAGTCAGCGGCGCGGCATGACCGAGCACATCTTTCTCATCTTGCTGATCATCGGCCTCTTGGCTTACGGCATCGATCGCGGCCTCGCTTTCTTTCAGCGCGGCCTGTTTCCGCACAGGAAAGACCTATGACCGACGCCGTTGCCAAACCGCCAATCGTCGAGTTTCGGGGCGTCACGAAGAGCTTTGGAGAAGGTCCCGGGGCGTTCACCGCGATCAAGGAAGTTACCTTCACGGTGGAAGACAAACCCAGCAAGGGCGAATTTGTCGCCATCCTCGGGCCTTCCGGGTGCGGCAAGTCGACCATCTTGCGCCTCATCGCGGGCCTCACGCCGCAGCACCCAGCTTCGAGCGGCGATGTGCTCGTGCTCGGCAAATCGATCCGTGGGCCAGGAGCCGATCGTGGCGTCGTCTTTCAGGACTACACCTCGTTCGACCACCGCACGGTCGAAAACAACGTTGCCTTCGGGCTCGAGTGCCGCGGCGTGCCAGCACACGATCGGCGCGAGCGGGCGCGCGAGTGGATCGGCAAGGTGGGGCTGTCCATCAACGGCGATGCCGACAAATATCCGCACGAGCTTTCGGGCGGTATGCGCCAGCGCGTCGCCATTGCGCGTACGCTCATTCTCAAGCCGCGCATCATCTTGATGGACGAGCCGTTCGGTGCCCTCGACCCATCGACCCGACTGCGCATGCAGGATCTGCTCGTCGGCTTGTGGCGCGAGCTCGAAGCGACGGTGTTCTTCGTCACGCATTCCATTGAAGAGGCGGTCTATCTCGGCGATCGCATCTATGTACTATCGGGCTCACCGGGAACCATCTTGCGCGAGATCGCCGTGCCGCCGCCCGATCGCCCGGCGCGCGTGATGCAAAAAGAGCCGGAGTTTCTCAAGTACGTCTTCGACATTCGGGACACCATCGAGCAGCTCGAAGCGTCCACGCGGGCCGGGGATGACTGAGCGCGACCCAGGGTCGGCGCAGAGCGCCGGGGTTGCCGACTATCTCAAGGCGGCGTTCGGCGCCCGCTGGAATCTGTTGTTCTTCCTCGGTGGTCTCGCCGCGGCCCTGCTCAGCCCAAGTCCCGATGTGCTCGTTCCCGCGGTGGCCGCGTTGGAGCTCA
>CAYHNK010000127.1:0-12285 GCA_964357695.1 uncultured Bdellovibrionales bacterium
CCCGAGCGAGCCGTGCGCGGCGAGGCGAGAGCGCGCAGTCCAAAGATAAACAGCAGCGAGGCGACGAGATAGACGAGGCCGATGACGGCAGTGGCACTCATCGCTTGGCTCCCGGCTTCTCAGCGCGAAACATCTTCAGCATGCGCTCGGTGATGAGAAAACCGCCGACCACGTTGGTCATCGCGGCGGCGACTGCGACGACCCCGAGGATGGTGGCGAAGCGCGAATAGCTCCCCCCGGCGACGAGGATGGCACCGACCACCGAAATGGCGGAGATGGCGTTGGTGGCGGACATCAGCGGCGTGTGCAGCAAGGGCGGCACCCGATGAATGATGTGGTAGCCGACGATGGCGGCGAGGAGAAAGACGTACAGCTCCATCACTTGCGTTACAGCACCCATGAGAGCTCCTTATTCAGCGTTGACCGCGGCGCCAAGGGCGGCCTGCACGCGTGGATTCACCACGGCGCCGTCTTTGACAATGAGCGTGCCGCGAACGATTTCGTCCTCGAGGCTCAGGTTGAGAGTGCCGCTCTTGTCGACGAGCGCGGTGAGAAACGACGCGATGTTCTTCGCGAGTAGCTGGCTCGCGTGAAACGGTATCGTCGACGGCAGATTGACCGGCCCGAGGATGCGCACACCCTCGACCTCGATCGTTTCGCCCGGTTGGGTCCGCTCGCAATTGCCGCCTTGCTCGGCGGCCAGATCGACGATCACGCCGCCGCGCTTGCTGCCGTGCAGCATGGCGGAGGTGATCAAGATCGGCGCTCGACGTCCAGGAACCTGGGCGGTCGTGATCACCACGTCGGCCGCGCGCGTATACCCGGCGAGACGCTCCTGTTGCTGCAACAAGAAGTCGGCCGACTGCGCCTTGGCGTAGCCGCCCGCATCGGTGGCGCCGGCGGTATCGAGACCGAGGTCGATGAAACGTCCACCCACCGACAGGACCTGCTCGCGCACCTCGGGACGCACGTCATAGGCCTCGACCACCGCGCCGAGTCGCTTCGCGGTGGCAATGGCCTGCAACCCGGCGACGCCGACCCCGAGCACGACCACCTTCGCTGGCGACAACGTCCCCGCTGCCGTCATCATCAGCGGGAAGATGCGCGGCGCCTCGTTGGCGGCCAGCAACACCGCCTTGTAGCCCGCCAAATTGGCCATGGCCGACAGCACGTCCATGCTTTGGGCGCGGCTGATGCGCGGCAACAGCTCGAGCGCAAAGCCCACCACGTTGGCCGCCGCCAGGGCCTGCGCGTCGCGCGGCGCACCCAACGGATCCATGAGACCTATCACGTACTGTCCGGCGTGCATGGCCTGCACATCGGCCACACCGGCTTGCCGATTGGCGCCCGCGGCCCGCACCATCAACAGCACGTCGGCCTCGTCGAACACCTGGCGGCGCTTGCTGACGAGTGTTGCACCCGCGGTGGCAAATTCCTCGTCCGCGTAGCCGGCGGTGATGCCCGCTCCCGACTCGACCAAGACCTGCATGCCTTTCTTGACGAGCGCGGCTGCGACCCCGGGGACGAGCGCCACCCGCCGCTCATCCGGATAGGACTCCTTGACGACGCCGACTTTCATGCGTTGCGCAACTCCTGTTCGTGTCCCGCGCAAGATGGTAACGCCGTGCGGGTCGCGCAACCCCACATTCGTAATTGTTCAAAGCACGAGAGCCAGCTGGTCTGGCGGCGTAGACCCGCTACGTGGATTGACATCGTCGTACCTCGTTACTACCTGAAGGGGACGGTACGGAGGCCGCAAATGGCACGAACGAACACCTACTTGAATTTCATGGGCAAGACAGAAGCGGCCTTCAACTTCTTAGCTCTTGCCGAGGGCGGCACGGTCACGATGGACCTGCAAGACATGTTCTGGGGGGCGTACTTCGGGGCGCTGACCGACAGATTTGGCGTGCAGTGGATGGTGAACTGCACTGCCAAGAAGTAGCCGCGGGGGGAGAGATGTCGATTTCGTTCTCCAAGATCACGCCGTGCATCTGGCTCGACGACCAGGCAGAAGAGGCGGCCGCCTTCTACGTCCGGACTTTCCCCGACGGGCGCATCGTCGCGACCTCGCGCTACCCAGAGTCGATCGACAACTCGGGCGGCAGGCCAACCCTTCACCGCGCTCAACGCCGGACCCCGCTTTCGTGCTGAACGCGAGCATTTCGTTCTTCGTCCACGTCGACACGGCCGCACGTGACCGGGCGTTCGAGGCATGCTGCAAATGAACAAGCTCGACAGCGCGCGCGAAGTGGTGATCACGCGCGAGCTCGACGCGAAGCCGACCCTACTCGCAGGGGGCAACCCTCAGATCGCGAAGGCCGACGGTGACGCCCCGGTGCACCACTACATCGAGGCCATGCCGGGCTGGAAGCGCGAGGTGGGGCGCCGCCTCGACGCGCTCATCGTGCGCACCGTGCCCAATGTCAGCAAGGCCGTGCGGTGGAACTCACCCTTCTATGGCATCGCGGGCCAGGGCTGGTTCCTCAGCTTCCATTGCCTCACGAAGTACATCAAGGTGGCGTTCTTCAACGGCACGTCGCTGCGTCCGCTCCCCCCCGTCGAGTCAAAGAACAAGGGCACACGCTATTTTCACATCTACGAAGCCGACCCGATCGACGAGGAGCTGTTCGCTTGTTGGGTCAGTCAGGCATCGGCGCTGCCCCCGGCGGGTCCGTGGAGTATGTCAGCCGGCTGGGTCCCGTAGCGACGAAGGCCGTGCCTGACGGAGTATCCGCTGTGCCGGGCAGCCTGGGGCTGTGTTCACTACCTTGCGGGCCATCGCTGCTCTGAGCGGGGTTGCGAATGCGATCAGGTAGGTACTAGTCGAGGTGCGGGCGGGTGCCGCCGCTCTGCGTGGCGTTCCACAGGATCCAGCGCGCATCACTCGAAGCATGGCGGCGAGGACTGACTTCATCGTCGCGTGTTGGCAAGCGGCGCGCCAGGTTAAGCAGTGTGCTGATGCGCTCAGCGTCGAGCGAGGAAGCGGCAACAGTAGGCGGCAGGCGGATACTCATGCGTGCGCCCATACCACAAAACGGCCAAGCTCTCAACCGGCGTTCGCAGGATGCGCGGGCTCCTAGCCGAGCGAGCGCTCTTTGAGCAGACGATCGAGGTGCTCGCGGATAATCGTCTCGGCGAGCTGCGGCACGACTTCCCAGGCGACCTGCTCGAGCACCGCACGCGCGGCGGCGTCGATGCCCGCGAGATTGATGGCCGCCGGCGGGGCGGCGGCAGATGGCGCGACCGGTGCCGGACGAGGCGACGCCACCGCTGGTGCGGCGAACGCTGCCGGCGGTGCACTAGCCGGGGCTGCTACGACGGGCGTCGGGCGGGTGGGGGCAGGCGCTGGTGCCACGGGGCGAGGCGCGGGCGTCGGTGGCGCCGCGGCAGGGGCGCCAAAACCAAATGCCGCAGTAGGGGCAGCGGCGGGCGGCGCCATCGGGGGAGCGGTTGCTGGCCGCGGTGGTGGTGCGGCGGCCATCGGCGGTGCAATCGGTGGCGCAGCAGGCCGCGACGCGGGGACCGGGGCGCCAAAGCCAGTCGGTGCTGCGACCGATGCCGGCGGTGGGGCGACTGGGCGCGCCACGACCGCTGGCGGTGCCGGGCGCGCAGGCGCAGCAGCGCCACTCGGCGCGCCAAAACCACCACTCGGTGCCGCCCAGCCAGTTGCGGGCGGTGCGGCGGGGGCGCTGGCGGCGGCCGCTGCCACGGGACGCGCCGCAAACGACGGCGTCGCCGCCTGCAACGGTGCGCCGACGAGGGTCTTCACCTTGTCGAGCAGGGCCTGCGTCTCGAACGGCTTGGCGAGGTGCTCGTTGGCGCCGACGGCTTGGGCGCGCGCGGCATCAAACGGCGCATTGCTCCCGGAGAGGAGCAATACCGGGATGCCAGCAGTGGCCGGATCGCTCTTGATCGCTTGGCACACCGTGTAGCCATCGAGGTCGGGCATGCCGAGATCGATCACGGCGACGCTGGGCACGAGCTCTTTCGCCCGCGACACCGCGGCGTTGCCGCCATTGACCGCGGTGACCTGAAAGTCTTCTGTGGCAAAGGTGATCTGCACGACGCGGTGAATAGTCGCGCTGTCATCGGCCAGTAGCAGTTGATACGGCATCGAATCGGTCCCTCAACGCGAGCGGTGCGCCGGTCTTCGGGTCTTTATACCCGCCCCCCTCCAACGGGTCAAACAATGGGTAGCCTCTTGGGGTTTGCGGCAAGACGCGCTAGACTGCCGCGCATGTTGCTGCGCCGACACCTGGTGCGCGTAACGGCCAGCCTCGCGCTGGCGAGCGCCGCCTGTCAGGACTACACCTTTGAGTTCCGCCCGACGCTGCGCGCGGAGGCGCGCAAGATTGACGAGGTCGTCGCGGTCGTCGTGCCGGTCGATATCCTCTTTGTCGTCGACAACTCGGGCAGCATGAACGAAGAGATCCAAGACGTCGCCAGCAACATCGGACTCTTTGCTGCTGAGCTCGCGAAGATCGACATGAACTACCAGGTCGGCATCATTACCATGAACCTCGCCGACAACGTTCCCGAGCGGGGCGACTGCGTCGAGACCGACTCGGTTGCCGACGCCGACACGGACATCGATACGTCCGATTGTGACGGCGGCCGTCTGCGCGCGAGCGCCCTCGGAAGGCGCAAATTTCCGCGCCCGGCGGAAAACGAGCGCAGCGCCTGGGTGGCCGAGATCCAAGACACCCTCGAAGACCTCAAGGGCGGTGGCAGCAAGTACGAAGCGGGGTTCGAGACGACGCGCCTGGCCGTGCTGTGCAGTGCCCATCCCGAGAGCTGTACCTCGTCCGAGACGGCGCCGGTCGCCGATCTCAACGATGGCTTCATTCGCCCCGACGCCGATCTCGTGCTCATCTTCCTCTCCGACGAAGACGACTGTAGCTATTTCGACGACCGTGCGGTGTACCTGCCGCCGGTCGCCTACGATGTGGAAGATCAGCTTGGACACCTGTGCGAGGCTACCGAGTGCTACGCGCATTACGACATCGGTCTCAGCACTTTTCAGTCGTGCCCCACGGGAAATCGCGTTCAACCCGTGCCGGAGCTCCCGAGCGTCTCGCTGTTTCTAGATGCGCTCGTGGCCGCGAAGGGGGACGACGTGCGGCGCATTCGTGCCGCCGCGATCGTTGCCTCGATGCCCGATGCCGAGGAACCGCTCGGCTTTCGCTCGGCCGCGTGCATGTTGGGACCGGCGGACGATTGCGGCTGTCTCGATGGCTCACCGTACACGACGTACTGCGGCGTCACGGCAATACTCGGGCAGTACGATCGCACCCAGGCGACGGCGAGCGGCCGCGAGTGCCAGGCGTTGCCGTCAAACCGATACTTCGCGCTGCTCGAAGACCTCGCTACGCGCCGCACGGCCGCCGGCGTGCAGCCCGACGTGCTCGTCGACTCTATCTGCGCCGGCACGTACAACCAGACGCTCTACAACATCGTCAACAACGTCATCTTGCCGCGCTGCTTCGAGCTCGGGGAGGCGCCCGCGCGCGCTGCGGACATTCAAGTGTCGCTCAACGGGGCTGCTCTGGCGAACGTGAATCGCGGGGCGAGCACCCCGGGTTGGAGCTGGATCCAGGGGACGAGCCAGATCTGTCTTGAAGGCGGCTTGCACAAGGCGATCGGCGACCGCTTCGAAATCTTCGTACTGACGTCGGGGACGTGACCTCGGGTCGGGGGGCTGTTAGGATGCGCGCCATGCAGCAGATGCGTCTACCGGCGATTGCCGTCGCCCTCGCGAGCGTCGTCGTCGGCTGTCAGAGCTATGACTTTATCTTTCAGCCGAATAGCGACCGCCAGGCGGTGCACCTGCGCTTCGATGTGCAGCGGCCCTCCAAGACCGACATTCTCTTCGTCGTCGACAACTCGGTGAGCATGGCCGAAGAGCAGGCGGCGCTCGGAGACGCGTTCACCGCCCTCATCGATGCCTTGGCACCACAAGATACGCGTTACCGCATCGGCATCACCTCCACCGATGCTATCGGCGACACGCAGGACTGCGCCGGCACACAGCTCACCGGCGCCAACAGTCCCGGTGCCAAGGGCAATTGCAGCCGCCTCGATGTCATTTTGCGACGCCCGCACGACGGCGCACTAGGACGGCTCATCGGCGCGTACGATCCGAACGTCTTCGACGTCGCGGGCGATCCCAACGGTCTCTACACCAATCTCACGCCCGAGGAGCACACGCTGCTCGCGAAGCTTCTGCCAACGAGCATGAGCGAGCACCCGCCCGAGTACGCGGCGCTGTTCGCGGGTTTCTCGGGGTACACGCCGCCCGAAGGCGTGCGCTGGGTCATCGACCGGGAAGTAGCGCGCCTCGAAGCGTGTCTCGCCTGTGACTGCACGACGACGCACCCTGTTTCGGGCCTGCCGACGTGCGACGAGACCGAGGACTGCTACCAACTGCCCGACAGTTGTGTTCATCACCTAGCTCCCAAGGTGGTCGAAGCCTACTTTCGTTCCAACATCGCCGGGCTCGGCACCAACGGCGCCGGTTACGAAGAGGGCCTCAAGACGGGACTCTTGGCCGTCGGCGTCGATGCAACGGACCTCGATGACGATACCGCCGTGCAGCCTGCGGGGGACTTGACGCTCGTCGGCCGACCGAACAGCTTCGTCGGCCTCGATGACGACGGCGTACCCACGGCTGAATCGTGGACGCGCGAGCAGGCGCTGTTGGCGGTGATGTTCGTCAGCGACGAGCAGGACTGCTCGATGCCGCCGAGTCTCTATTTCAGTATCGATCGCTACGAAGAGACGCCGCCCCCGGGCGAGCGCACCTTCCCGCACGGCGCCGCCTGCTATCGGCAGGATGTGCTCGGTGGCCAGTTTCTCTCCACCGCGCGCATGTCGCGCCTGCTCACTGACAAGAAGGGTGGCACCCAGAGTCGCGTCGCGACGGGCTTTATTGGCGGTGTCGAGCTCACCGGCGTGTCTGGCACGGCGGAGCAGGGTACGCCCATCGATTGTATTCAAGCGGGCGACGGCACGACCAGCCGGGCGTGCGAGTGCCTCAACGGCACGAGTGACCCGCGTTGGTGCTGCATGAGCATCGACGATCGCACCTGCTCGTATCCCGAGTATATCAACGGCACCGCGACGGCGACGCCGCTCGGCCAGTGTGAGGCGCTTGCCGGCTCGCGCTACGTGTATTTCGACTCGGCGTTTTCGCGACGCGTCTTTGACTCCATCTGCAAGGCGGACTTTAGCGAAGTGATGCAGCGTTTTGCCGACATCACGGTCGTCGCGTGCTTCGAGCTCGCCCCCGAAGCCGCCCCGCAAGACGGCAATGCGGACTACATCGTCGTGCGGCGCGCGTCCCGGGAAGAGGCCGAGGCCGGTAATGCGCCGGTGCTCTTGCCGCGCCGCGACTCGTCCTCGACCGAAGCTGGCTGGTACTACGAGCTGGAGCAGAACCGCATTTGCCTGACGGGGATCGACCGCGCCATCGGCGACGTCTACGACATCTTCATTTTGAAGACCGACTTCATCGAGTTCGGCAACTAGCCGCGCTACCAACCTCATCGCCCGGGTAGACCATGGGACTCGAAGCCTTGCGCAAGATCGATCTGTTTCACAACCTCAACAGCGTACAGCTCGCGCATTTGGCGTCGATCACCGAGGAGCGCAGCGTCCCCAAGGGGACCGTGCTCTTTCGCGAGGGCGACGCGCCCGAGATGTTCTACATCATCGGCGAGGGCCGGGTACGCATCTCCAAGGAGGTGCCCGGCATCGGCGAGGAGGCGCTGGCGATCGTCAACGCCGGGTCGTATTTCGGCGAAATGGAGATCATCGACGATCAACTGCCGCGCGCCGCCATGGCGGTCGCCCACGAGAATTGCACGCTACACGTAATCAAGATCGCCGACTTCCACACGCTGCTCGGCACCGACAACGAGCTCGCTTTGGCGCTGTTGTGGAGCATCGTGCGAACGCTCGCCTCACGCCTGCGGGCCACCAATGACAAGGTCACGGCGATGTTTGCCATGGCGCAATTTGGTAACTAAATCCGTGTGGTAGCGACGCGGCTCGAACGCAGGGCAGGGATTTCCTTGTAGGTTGCGCACTTCGTGGTAGCCACCGCGCGGCGGTGCGTGTATGGTCCCAACGTACGTCTCGGGCAGTCGCAGGTCAGCTGTGGAGGAGCGGTCATGGTGGAGAACGTCAAGCTTCCTAGAAATGTGGTGACCATTCCGGTACGCGCGGCGCAGGAGGTTGCGCTCGGACACGTGCCGTCGCCCAAGGCGAACGAGACGCGCACCACCCAACCCAACGACCACATCGTGCTCGCTAAGAATCGCGGCGCGGACGGTGCCCCGAAGGCGCGCGAGCAGGCAGGAACTGCGCTTCTCCAGGCTGGGATCCGCCCCACGGCAGGCGCCACCCAGGTGGCCGCCGATGCGCTCGACGGACATCCTGCGTCGCCATTGTGGGATCAGCTGGCGAAGGTGACCACGAAGCTTGAGCGGCCGCAGCGGCACGACGACGCTGATAAGGTCAATCTTGCGTTCGCAGAGTTCGACGAGATCCCGCGTGACGCACTGCTCAAGGCCGCGTTGCTGCCACTGACGCAGGGCGAAGAGAACCAAAAGGCACTGCGGGGCATCTTGAAGGCTTTTGACACAGCTAGCGTCGCGTAGGCGCCCGTAAGATCCGATGCGCCGCCGCAGCGGCGCCAAAACCGTTGTCGATGTTGACCACCGTGACACCGCTGGCGCAGCTATTGAGCATGCCGAGGAGCGCCGCCACGCCGCCAAAGCTCGCGCCGTAGCCTACCGAGGTTGGTACGGCAATGACCGGGGCGGCTATGAGACCGCCAACGACCGAGGGCAGGGCACCCTCCATGCCCGCGACGACGATGGCGACATCGAGCGCCCGCAAGACCTCGTGGGCGGACAACAGTCGATGCAACCCTGCGACACCCACGTCATTGATGCGGCTCACCTTGGCGCCAAGGTACTCCGCGCACACCGCTGCCTCTTCGGCGACAGGCAAGTCGGACGTGCCGGCGCACAGCACGCCCACGTGTCCAAGCGCCGCCGCCGGGGAGCGCACGACGGTGATGGCACGCGCCCCCTGATAAAAGACAGCGTCGTCGGCGATGATCTTGACCGCAGCGTAGGCGGCATCGCTCGCACGGGTGCACAAGACGTTACTGCCGGCGTGCAGCATGGCTTGCGCAATCCCGGCAATCTGTTCGGGCGTTTTGCTGGCGCCGTAGATCACTTCGCCAAAGCCCTGCCGAGTGCTGCGTTGGTGGTCGACGCGCGCAAAGCCGAGATCCTCGAATCCGCTGTGCGCCAGGCGTCGCTCCGCGTCTGCGACCGAGGTGCGGCCGTCGGCGACGGTCGCGAGCAGCGTGCGCAGATCGTCGCCGGTCATGAGCGAGCCCGCCACGCTTCGAGCAGACTGCCTGATCGCAGGCCGGCGAGATCGAGCGTCACGTAGACGAATCCGGCTGCTTTGACTGCCGTGACGATCGTCTCGGCCTGCTCGACCGCGCGTGCGAGGTCCGCTTTCGGTACTTCGATGCGGGCGATCTCCTCGTGCAGTCGTACGCGCGCGTGTGCAAAGCCGCGCTCGCGCAGGGCACGCTCCGCCTGGGCAATACGGCGCAGCCGCTCTTCGGTGACGGGCACACCGTAGGCGATACGCGAGCTCAGGCAGGGCGAGCTCGGTCGCTCGGCGTTGGGTAACCCGAGTCGACGCGCGAGGGCACGGACATCTTGCTTGCGTGCGCCGACCTCCAGGAGCGGTGAGCGCACGCCCAGCTCGTCACCAGCGCGCTTGCCAGGACGGTGGCCCTCGAGATCGTCCGCGCACGTGCCGTCGAGGATGGTGGCCAGACCTTCCTCGCGCGCCACGCGTGCGAGCACACCGTAGAGCTCGCCCTTGCAGAAGTAGCAGCGCTCGGGCGTGTTGGCGACGTAGCCCTCGATCCGAAGCTCGTCGGTCGGCACCGTGCGATGGCGGATACCAAAGCGGTGACAGAGCGACACGATTTGCGCGATCTCCGGGCCGGTGAGACTCGGGGAGACACCCGTGACCGCAAGTAAGCGGGGGCCGAGCGCCTTGGCGGCGAGGGCGGCAACAACGCTGGAATCCACGCCGGCCGACAGTGCCACGACAGCCCCCTCGAAACCGCCCAGGACCTCGTGCAGTCGCGCGGCAAGATCGTCAACAGGCGACGGCATGGCGCTCGCCGTAATGGGTGGGCTCATGGACATTCTCCCGTGCAAAGCACGCGCTCGCTATTAGCGCAGTTGGGGCGCTCCTGCCTAGAGTGTTGTGCCGCGTCGTGTATAATCGAGGAGCGCGCTGACGCGCCTTGCGAGACGAGCAGCATGCCGGGCCCGACGGTCGATCGCCCCCCACCCCATCGCCCCCATGCCAGCGAGCAGGTCGACGTCATCATCGCCGCGTCGGTAAGCGTGCGTGCGCGGCTGCGCGGCGTGCTGGTTGCCCGCATCGAGGCGAAAGCCGCAAGCGCTTCCCCCGACGTGCTCTGGAGCGAGGTACAGCTACCGGTCACGGCGGCATGGGACGACATTGCGGCCCTACAGCGCCGGCTCGAGCCCCACGCAGAGCGCTACGCCAAGTTGCTGTCGAGTGAGTCGCCGGGAGATGACGACCCGCTCGCGTTTGCGCTGGCAACGTCGCTGGCGCCAGCGAGTAGCGAGCGGCCTCGGGGCACACTCGACGATCGGCTCGGCGAGTCGGCGTGGTCAACGAGCTTCATCCTGCACAGGGAGATCGACGGTTTTCGCAAACGCCTCGTGGCGGTCCTCAGGCTCGACGATGGCTGGGAGCTCGTCGATGCGTTGCAGGAGCACGTGGCGCGCCTGGGTGCCGCGTTGGAGGCTCTGGAGATCTGCCTTGCCGTGCTGTCGTCTGCCACCGGCGGCTCTGAGCTCGCCAGCGACATCGATGCACAGCTGACCATCTCGCGTGAGCTGCGGGGTCGCCTCTTTGACCTGCGCGATGCGGTGCTCGAGATCGAGCGTTCGTTGCAGGCGCGGCCGGCCTCTGAGTGGCACGACGCGCTCATGGACGCGCGGCGCCGCGTGGATCGCTTCATGCTTAGCCCAGGCTTCAACTGGCTGTGGGCGACCGACAAGCGTGCCTTCCTCAGGCAGCGCACGGCACTCGACGAGATCCTGCAACTTTGGAGTCCCCTGCGCGCCGAGCCGGCACGTCACGCGGTGGCGGGGCTGGCGCGCTATCTCGAAGCGATGGAGGTGATCAATCGTCGCGAGTGCCTGGTCGCGCACGACCTCGCGGCGCTCGAGCGCGCGGTCACGTACCTCGACGAGTGCGGTGCGGCGGACGGGCCCGAAGCGCGCGAGGCTGTGAGCGCAGCCCTCGCTTCACTCGCGAGCGCGCAGGGGAGAGATCGCGAGATCGATCGATTGCTTGCGGAGAGTCTAAAGCCCGACGAGGAGCTGCCGCTCGAGGCCCTACGCGCGCAAGTGCATCAGGTGGTTGGGGAGCTCAGACAACGCGGACGCTAGCATCTGCGTACGGGCTAGATCTCGTCGTCCTCTTCATAGCCAAAGCCGCTGTCGTCGGCTTCGTCCTCATCCTCGTCGTCGTCCTCGTCGACGTCGTCCTCATCGTCATCGAATTCGTCTTCGTCGAGGTCGTCGCTGTCCACAAAATCCTCGTCCTCTTCCAGCTCGCCGAGCTCGTCCTCGTCGTCGAAGCCGTAGTCGTCGTCCTCGAGCTCGGTCTCTTCGGTGAACTCTTCGGTTTCGCCTTCGTCACCGAACGCGTCACTCTCTTCGTCATTGGCTGCGCCATCGCCGTCGACCTCAGAAGTAGACGTCTCGTCGGCGTCGTCTGCTTCGGGCTCGAGGTCCTCGAGCTCCTCGTCGCGCTTCTTGGGCGCCGCAGGCATGCTCTTTTTGGCGGACGTGCGACGCGCCGCGGCAGATAGTCCTTGCAACTGCATCGTTGACTCCCGGCGGATCCTCTGGGTCGGTCCCTTCAAGACGCGATTTGCCGTGTGGTAGAAGGCGGTGCCTTCTCGCGAACGGCGCGACGCTTACACACATCTGACGGCGAGGTCAATGACTCGGCGCCGGCAAATTTCCGCAAGGCGTGACGCCGATCTGTTGCCCGGCCCGCCCCGGTTGCGGCATAGTCGCCAAACCTTGCGCTTACGGGCGCGCGGCCACAACTTGCGAGAGCGTGAAAGAGAGCACATGGCTGAGAAGAAGAAAGAGACAGACATTGGCGCCATTGAGCACGCGCTCGCGAAGA
>CAYHNK010000128.1:0-11931 GCA_964357695.1 uncultured Bdellovibrionales bacterium
CGTCCAGGCGTTGCTGGCTCCTACGATCTCATTGTCTGATACTACTACCTGTTCCGTATAGCCCGTTGCTGGTGAATAGAGTGATGGTAATAGTGGAACACCTGCTTCCCACCCGGTAGAGTGCAGTTTGAGAGCATGCATTGTTGAGCCAGGTCTTGCGATATAGTTATTGCTGATTACACCTTTGTTGAGGTACTCACTTCGTATGGTGTGCGTCCCACCATCTGCATAATTGTCCAGTGTGTTGCCCTGTACAGACAATCTCTTACCTATGGCATAGATTCTCCAATCACATCCATACGAGCATCCTGCTTCTGCGTAAAATGTGGAGTCCACGATAGCCCACTCTTCGAAAACAGTATGCCCGGTGTGTCCACTGGTGTTCCAGTAGTCTAAGACGTAGGGGCCAGCCTCAATACCTGTGACTATGCGATGTATATTCAAACGCAAAGCCAACAACTGGTTACAGCCACCATCTGCATAAACACCCTTGGTGGAAGCCCCGGACATGCCATCGAGGTCCAAGTCCATGATACGCCAATCATTGATAGTTGGAGTTGTAGAGCTTGACATCGTCACAAGAGGGGTGTTTCCACTCATCATCATGCTTGGAGAAGCACCCGCGCCAAAGGCGCCGACGATTCCGGGCCCAGTGGCGCTGATTCGCGCCGTATTCGCAGAGGTAAAGGTGTCGCCACGCCTAAAGAGCACGCGCTTGCCGGTGAGCGCGTAAGTATTGACGGCCGTCGCAAAGCTCGTCGCGTTAGCCACCTGCACGGCGCCTCCCGGACAGCCGGCAAAGTCGTTCGAGGCAGAAACGCACACGGTATTCGTCCCAGAAAAGACCACGTCAGGGTCGGAGACAGTGACCGTCGTCTCGGCGCTGTCCGTGTTGACGCCGTCAAAGACGCTCAGGGCCACCGTGTAGGTGCCTGGCACCTCGAAGACGTGCGCCGCCACCGGACCCATGGCCGCGTTGCGGCTGTTGACGCCAGCGCCGCTCCCGGTCGCCCACGTCGTACCGCTCACCGGCGAGCCCAATGGATCGCCAAAGTCCCAGCGGTACTCGAGGTCGTGGAATGGGCGGGTCGTGCCGGTTGCGGTCGTGTTCGACGCATCGAAGAACACCGACAATGGCGCCACACCGGAGGTCCGGCTGGCGACGAGCGAGACGGTGAGCGGCCCCGTTCCCGTGCCGACGCTGAAGGTCACCACGTAGTCCGCGCTCGTGGCGTTGCTGGCACCGTCTTGGCAACGCACGTAGTAGCTGTAGCTCTGGCTATCGGCGAGACCGGTCACCACGGTGTTGTGCGACGTCGTGCCCGTGGTCGTGAACGTGCTCGTCATCGCCGCGTAGGTTGTCCCGGCGCTGTCGCTCCACTTGCAGGTCGCCGCCTCGTTGGTGGTCACGCGCAGAGTCGCCTGAGTCGTGCCGCCGGGCAGCGTCCCGACTGGTAGGCCGCTACTCAGCAGCGGCGGGGTCGTGTCGGTTGGTGTGCTAGGATCTCCCGTATCGACCGTGCCGCTCGTGCAGCTCGCCAGCAGCAGCAGGCCCAGCGAGAGTGATGTCGAAACGAATGTGGAGCGACGGGTACACGCAGGCATCGATTCCTCCTCGGGTTCTGCTACTAAGTGCCACGAGGAGGCAAAAGCTTCATGCAAAGGCGACGAATATGCGTCGCCAAACGTAACGCGTGGAAATTGCTTATGGTGTGTCTTGCTTTGGGCCTAGGCGCGAAGCGCGTAGCCGCAAAACGCGCGCAGGTCGCCGAGGTGGCGCAGAAAGATCGCTTCGAGCACCGCCGGGTCGAGTGCCTGGTAGTCGTGCACCGCGACATTGCGAAAGCCCACCATACGCTCCATGCGCCCGGCTAGCGTGGCTTCGAGTCCGCCGCCGCGACCCAGCAGCGTGAAGGCCTCCTTGAGCGTCGATGGCAGGCCCAGCTGCTTTTCTGCGACCAGATGACTTGCGAGATCGATGCACGCCTGCACGGCGCGTTGCAGATTGAGCACGTACACGTCCGTGACATCGAGATTGCGCAAGCTGGCGGGATCGCCACCGGTGACCTGGGCGATGCGGTCGAGACAGCGATCGACAGTGGCTACCTTCGCGAGAACCAGGTCGCGCTCAACCATGGGCGTGCCTGGCGCGAATGGCCTCTTCGATCGGCGCACGCACGCGCTTGAGATCTGCATAGGTGCTCAAGACCCGAGCTTCGACCTCCGCCCGCCGTCGCGGATTGCGATCAATGAGTCGCTCGCCGTGCGCCAACACCTGCATGGCAATCACGGGCGAGACTTGATCGAGCAGCACCAAGTCGACGGGTTGCCCGAGGCGTGCCGCCAGATCCTCGCGCACGTCGATCATCTCCAAGCCCTCCGGGCGGCGACGCGCCAGAATAGCGAGATCGATATCACTGTCCGCTCGCGCTCTACCGGTCGCCGTTGATCCGAAGACGTAAAGGGTGTCGAGCCCGAAGCGCTGATCGAGAATCTCGGTGATCTGCGTAACGACGTGGGGCGAGAGCATCGAGGCCATCGTACACGGGCCACAGAGCGTCAGCAAACACTCGCGGCATCTTGCGGGCAACCGGTCGGCTCTGCGACCGTTGACACTACAAATGGAATGATTATTCATTCATACTCATGATTGCGGCGCGCATCATCGACCCCGAAGGCAAGCGTCAGGCAATTTTGGATGCCGCGTTGGCGTTGTTCGCGCAGCGCGGATTCCACGGCACGCCGGTGCCACTGATTGCGGCCCAAGCAGGCGTCGCGATGGGCACCGTCTACCGTCACTTCGCCAGCAAGGACGTGCTGGTCAACGCGCTGTACCGCCACTGGAAGCAGACCATGGTCGACACCGTCTTTGCGCAGGTGCCGCCCGGCGCGGAAGTCCGCGAGCAGTTTCGCGCGCTGTGGCGTGGACTCTCGGACTTCGCCCATCGCGAGCCGCTCGCGCTCACGTTCCTCGAGCTGCATCACCACGCGCCCTATCTCGATGCCGCGAGCCAGCAGCTCGCTCGCGACCTCGAGAGACCTGCGGAACAGTTCATCGCGCATGCACAAGAACGAGGCGTGGTGCGGCGCGGCGAGCCAGCGCGGGGCGCTAAAGCTCACTGACTCACTGCTGGCCCAGGCCGAAGCAGCCATGTGGGCAGCGATTTCCCGCTGACCCACGACCATCAACGTCATCACCGCACAGGAGTCCACGTCATGTTTGTGTATTCTAGCAAGACCGCCCTCATCACCGGCGCATCCTCTGGCATCGGCGAAGCGTTCGCGTACGCGCTCGCGCGCCGCGGCACACACCTGGTCCTCGTGGCCCGCTCGAAGCAGCGCCTTGAGACCCTCGCGGCAGAGCTGCGTGCGCGGCATGGGGTACGGGTCGAGGTGGTGAGCGCCGATCTCACCGCCCCGGGGGCCGTGGAGCGCATTCGCGCACAGTTGCAAGACCGCGAGCTGCACGTCGATCTGCTGATCAACAACGCCGGCTTCGGCACGTATGGCGCTTTCGACACGCTCACACTGCCGCGCGAGCGTGAACAGATCACCCTCAACGTGGCGTCTCTCGTCGAGCTCACGCATACCTTCTTGCCCGGCATGCTCGCGCGTGCCGATGGCGGCGTCATCAATGTCGCGTCGACCGCCGGCTTCCAAGCGTGTCCCCACATGGCGACCTACGGCGCAACCAAAGCCTTCGTGTTGTCTTTTAGCGAGGCGCTGTGGGCGGAAAACCATCGCCGCGGCGTCACCGTCACGGCGCTTTGTCCGGGACCGACAGAGACGGCGTTCTTCGCCTCGTTCAACGGGGTCGAGCCGGACATCGGTCCGAAGGTAGGCGCCGAGACGGTGGTTGCCGCCGGGCTGAAAGCGTTCGAGCGCGGCAGGAGCTACGTCATTCCGGGGCGACGCAACTACTGGCTGGCACAGCTATCCCGCTGGAGCTCACGACGGCTCACGGCGTTGATTGCCGAGCGCATGCTGCGGCCCAAGGCGTCGGGCAACGTGCATTCCGCGGTCTCGGCCGCTTGATCTCGCAACGCTTAATCATCGCGACCGGATTGTCGTCGCCAAGCGCAACACATAGAAATGGCTTGTTGTTCGTCTTGTTTTAGGTCCCGGTTACGCGCCGGGCCGCGTCCAACAATTCGGCCGTCAAGCGCCTACCAGCGAACGAGCGCCGCGCCCCAAGTAAACCCTGAGCCGAACGCCGCCATGCACACCCGCGAGCCGGGCTTGACCCTACCCGCCTGCACGCACTCGTCGAGGGGGAGCGGAATCGAGGCCGCCGTGGTGTTGCCGTAGCGGAGCCGACGAGGGTCTGCAGCGTGCCGCACGACGGCCATTGCCCCCCACGAGCCAGCGTCAAAGCCCCTGCATTCCCGGACAGGTCTTGGCGTCGAGGCAGGTGTCGTAGTGCTGCCAAGTATTGGCCGCGGGCCAGATGAGGCGAGAGAAATTCGTCTGGCGGTTGTCGCAGGCTGCGCCACCACAGTCGTTCGAGTCTCGGCACACGAGGCCGACGTCAAGGCCCGAGGCGCAGCGCGGCAGCGGCATGAGCGGGCTCACCGAGGCCGTGTTCACATACGTCCCCGAATCGACCATCCGCCTGACGTACGCGAGGGTCCCGTCGTAGGCGAAGGCGCGCAGCGCCGGAATGGCTCGGATCATGGTCGCCGCAAAGAAGGTCGAGTTCCAAACGATCGCCTGATACGCGCCCTGGTCGAGATACACGCCGTCCTCGGGCCAATCGTCATAGTTGCCGTCTGGATCGGCCAAAATCGAGTTCACCTGACAGCCGGTGGTCACCGTCGCGGTACAGTTGGGTTGGTACAGCGTCGGTCCGCCGGCGACGTTGTAGGTGCCGTAGGTATACTTTCCGCTCGTGGCGTTGTAGGTGAACTGGCTCGTCTCCGGGGTGATGAACTTTCCTGCCGGCGTGCTCAGCAGCTCGACGAGCAAGCTTCTCCACTGGTTGTCGACCGCCGACAGCGCCTGCGCCGCCAGCAGCGCCTGTACGTAGTAGCCTGGCGTGTGACCACCGTCCGGGATGAACGAGCCGCGCGGCTGTCCGTTGACCGTGAGAGCATCGCCGTGCTTGAAGATGGCCAAGATATCCAAGCCCTGCTGGACGGCCCGCAGCGCCAGCAGGGTCTTCTTCGGCGCGTCGGCGCCGTTGGCCTCGAACATGAGCAAGGCCAGGGCGCCGTTGATCCTCTCGGCGGGAGCGTAGGCTCGATAGCCGTTGGTAAGGGGTGTGTACCAGCCGTATTTGCTGTGGTGCACCTGGACGGCGGCGTAAGCCTTTCCCCAGAAGGCGTCGGGAAACTCGAGATTGCCGAGCGCGACATCCCAGTCGGCAGTGATGCTGTCGCCGCCGGGGCGCACGGGCGGGGGAAGCGACGGCAAGAAGGCCAGATCGAGAACCGTCGTCGAGTAGAGAGTCTTGGTGGCGCCAAAGTAGGCGGGGCGTAGCACGGTCGCGCCAGCGTTCTCTGGAACACTCGACAGCACCGTGAGCAAGGCGGTCTGCAAAAAGCACATCCGCGTGTCGCCGTTGGGCGCGATGCCATTGCAGTCCGTGCCAACATCGGCGTCGGGGTAGTGATCGGCTTTCCAGATCGATTGAATTCCGCTGAGCGTATCGACGACATAGGGCGCGGCCAGGGTGGGGTTCTCGGGCGAGCCGTGGTTGCCGGCGGGGTAAAAACGCCCGTCGAGGCCGACACTTGCCTGACTCGACGGGTTGACGACCCAGCCGTTGCGGTAATCGGCAGCACCCGGTGTACCCAACGAGGCCGGGGTCATGCCGGTGATCGAGACCACGCCGTTGTCCGTGGCCGGCGCCACCCAGTAGTCGTGGAGATTGGCGAACTTGCCGCAGCGACACGGTCCGCCGTCGCACTGAAAGTCGAACGAAATGATTGACGGACCGGCGCTGTAGGTGACGTTCGTTCCGAGACACGGCGCCAGGGCGTTGGTGCTGCCGCAGTCGCAGGTGCCGGTGGGACACACGAGGTCGCCGCCCGAGCAGTCCTCGTCGACGCCATTGCCGCAGACGTCCACATCGGCACACACGGTGCCACCGGCGACCGTGACGTCGCACACGGCCTGGGACCCGACCGCGGCCGTGACCGCCCAATGGGTCAGCACCGTGACCGTGCTCTGCTCGCTGCGAAAGGCGTAGTTTGTCGCCAGCGCCACCTCGGCACCGCCGTCCGGAGAAACGAAGACGTCGTAGGTGCGACTCGCCACATCCACGACCATGCGAAATTCGTAGGGGACGCCGGCCGCGTAGGTGACGGCCGCATCCGCCTGGTAGCTGCCGCCGTTTCTCGCGTCGATGACGCCGGTCGTAGCAAAGCGAACGATAGCGGCGAGATCCGCGTACTGTGCCGGCACCCCATTCGATAGCCCGATCACGCTGTCCATCTGCGCGCGGCTGGGCGTCGAGACGAACCCGACCTCAAAGCTCCCGGTCTGAGCTTGCGGCAGCGCCTGGTTCTGCCAGGACGCGGCAGCCACGACGCACGTCACGACCGCACAATCAGAATCATCGCCGTCCGCAGCGCTGTCGCAATCGTTGTCGACACCATCAGCGCAGCTCTCCACCGCCGACGGATTGATGTCTGGAGCGTTGTCGTTGCAGTCGCTGCCGCCGCAACCGGCGTCGTGATAGCCGTCACCGTCAGCATCCTGGCATGAGGCGCTGCATTGGCTATCGGCCTCATCGGTAGCCCCATCACAGTTGTTGTCTACGGCGTCAGAACAATTCTCTGCCTCCCCCGGCGCGACGCTGCGGCGGGTGTCGTCGCAATCGGGTCCCGCCCCGCAGCTCACGCCGTAGGTGTCCTGGTCCATGTCCACGCACGAACTGCCGGCATCGACCGTACCGTCGGAGCAGCCGTGCGAGCTCAAAGTAAAGAGCGCGACGGCAGCATAGAGCGACCACAGACTCGACTGATGCATGTCAGTTCCCTTCGCGAAGCTGGTAGCGAGCCGGCGCATGCCGTCTCGTCTCCGACTGACTGTGAATTTCCGGCAGACGGCTGTTTTCAAATCGCAGCCGCTCGGCTGTGAGCACATCCTGGAAAAACCCAACAGAGCCGCTAGCATTGCTTGCTGGCGCTCATCCACAGATTCTGTTGAGGAGGCAACTTGGTTAGTTGCAGGCATTCAGAATTGTTACACCATTCTGTTGGCGCATCGTCTTTGATATAGGCGATTCGTAATAGATATCGGGCATGATATAACCATTCCTAAGAGGGAAACGTCCAGTTTGCCCTGAAGCATTTCTAATGCAATCGCCTGGGTTCGCAGGATCTGGACCCCAGGTAATTTTGTAATATTGGCAATTGGGAGCACCAGCTGCGTATGGCGCACAATTAGTAGGCTCACGTGGATCTGGCGGCGCGCAACCATCTGGTTGTGTGTGCACTCCCGTCGTAAGCACGCGCCGCGTGTAGGTGCTAAGCTGCGGATCATTGGCTGCTGTACAATAAGCCGGCATCAAACTTTGGGCCAGCTGATAGCTTATGAACTCACCGGTAGAGCAGCAAGCCATGTACTCTGTCCCCGGGAGTCCACCTGGCCCATCGATCCATCCATATGGGTCACGACAGGTGCGTACATTGTCACCGGAACCAATCTGCACCCCACTACCGCCATCAAAACTCTGGGCGTAAAAAACAGTTGACCAATAGACTTCCTCTGTACAATAGTCACCCCATACCGGAACATTGCCAGTAGACGTATTTATATTAATTTGACCATCTTCATGAAAATAATTGCCATTATTGTCATGTAACGCCTGCACCTCTGCCTTGATTGCAGCATCTGAAACCAGTGCTGCAAAAAAAGCAACTG
This sequence comes from uncultured Bdellovibrionales bacterium, assembly GCA_964357695.1. Taxonomy (GTDB): domain Bacteria; phylum Myxococcota; class XYA12-FULL-58-9; order XYA12-FULL-58-9; family CAYHNK01; genus CAYHNK01. Next base: position 7,870 of record CAYHNK010000128.1, read on the forward strand.
CAGGTTTGCGGCCTTCCTGTTGCCCCGCACCAGCGGGCCATTGAATCCCAGCCCTATAAGAGGTGTAAAGATCTATCCCTCTTTGAAGTAAGCCTTCCAATGCTTCCTGCTTGCTCGCCAGAGATTCAGTGCCCATTGCCCTAATTAGGTCATTGAGATATATGGCACCTTGATCTGCACCGTAATCAGGAATACCTGTTGGAGCAAACGACCGAGCAGGATCTCCAAGCTTCCACATGTAGTGATCAACATAGGGGGTAAACCAGCGTTTTGCGGTGGCTGAAAAATCAGCGGCAATGCCTGATGCATTTACACGCGAGTCTGAGGGAATCAGAGAGAAATCGAAGTCAGCAAGGTAAAAAATTCGCTTGTTTGTTCCAGCCATGCCCGGCCGGAATGCCAATGCACCGTTGTTCGACGGCGGTGTTGGGAGAACTGTCAGAACATCATAGGTATCGATACAACAATTGGATGTTGCTGGTTGGCAACCTGTAGTCTTTTGCGTTGCTTTGACTATCGAGCTGTTTGCTGTAACGACAATTGGCAAGCTGGATGATAAATTCAGCACTGCGCTGTAAGACCTTGAATGGTAAGGACACCAAAGAAATCCTTGCTGGCTGGGACTTGTAGGATTTAACTCCATCCCCCCGGCAATGCCACTAGTCGTGACGCTTACCAGGCTAGTTACTTCGCCAGGAACTTTGGGGGCAATCCATATATCTCCCCCTAGAAATGTTCCCTGGCTGCAATCCCCCTCGTTACAGCTGTATGTCCAAACAAAAGTAGTTGTGCCGACAACGCGCGTTGCAGTTGTGTTGGTACCGGATGGACACGCGGCATCGCTGCCGCTGCAGTCCTGATCGACGCCGTCGCCACAGACCTCCGTGACCCCGGGATGCACGCCGACCAGCGCGTCATCGCAATCGGGTCCCGCCGCGCAGCTCTCGCCGTAGGTGTCCTGGTCCCTGTCCACGCACGATTGACCGGCATCGACCGTACCGTCGGAGCAGCCGTGCGAGATCCAAGCGAGGAGCGCGACGCTAGCATAGAGCGACCACACGCTCGGGTGATGCATGTCAATTCCCTTCGCGAAGCTGGTAGCGAGCCAGCGCATGCCGCCTCGTCTCCGGCTGACTGTGAATTTCCGGTAGACGGCTGTTTTCAAATCACAGCCACACTTCCGACCGTTACATTTTTGCGCGCGTCATCCATCCCAGGCGCACCCCGCGGCGTCATCTCTTTCTCGGCGAGTCATTTCGCAAACGTCGCGCCGCTTCTGATATTTACGTTCGGCGAGGGCGTGCCCCACACGAGGTTGGTGGCATTCGGATTGCCAGTGCAGCCATCGGTAATGGCTTGTAGCGCGCCGTCGGTCCAATCGAGGTAGTTTTGATACGCTGAGAAACCATTGAAGAAGTTCGATCCGGTGTCGCACTTGCACGCCAACAGACCGTTGGCCGAACAGTTGACGGGCCAATTTGCGCCGCCCTGACAGCCGATGGCGTTGCCGGAGATCATCACCACGGTATTTTGCGACTCGACGACGTTGTTGACAGTCGATGAGCATTGCGATTCGACGTGCAACGGCTGTGTCCAATAACCGTCGGCATAGCTGTTGAAGACCGTGTTGAACTGGATAGCGATCGACGGGTAGGTGCCACCGCACGACTGAAAATCGTCGGAGTGATTCGAGCTGAGACCGTTGTCGTAGAAATAGTTGTACTTCACATTGAGGGCTCCGCCGCCAAAATTGAGCACGTCCTGCCAGGCACGAGTGAAGTAATTGTATTGAATGACGTAGGTATTGGACGCCGTGCCGTAAGACCCGGCGACCTCGGTAGCGAAAGCTCCTTGGCCGTCGCAGCCGTCGGCGTTGCCGCCGTCTATGGAGTTGTAAGTCATCGTGAACGTGCCCGAGGTGGCGGTGATGCGGATGACCGGGTCGACGCAATTGGTACCGGCCGCAAATTTGTTCTTGGTGACGGTGTTGGCACTGCCGTTGAGGACGAGCTGTATGCCGCCATGCAGCGTGAAGTCCCAGCCGGTAATAGTCGTGCCATCATGGGTGCAAGTGACGGTGTCGCCCGCATAGATGCAGCCTGCTGGCAGCCCGCCGCCGGCAGGATCTGCATAGCTCTGCCCGCTCGTCGGCGCGCCCACACAATAGTCCACGCCGGCCACGTCCCATGGAGGCCTGACTGGATAGCTGAAGCCGTTGGCAAAACCAGTAAAGAAATTGGCCACGATTGTACCACTCGTCAGAGCGTTGCTGCAGCCGTCATTCAGGCCCGCCGCCGCAGCGGCAGCCGCATACGGACACGAGCCTCCTGACGCAACCGGCGCCTGGCATGAGGCCGGGGCGCCACCGTTGATGCCGTCGCAGGTCCAATCCCAGGGACCGCTGCCTGTCACTGTTGAGGCGGCGCCGCCAGAGCACAGCCCTAGAGTAGGCGCTGTCGTCGTGCCCGCGCCATTGGCACTGCCGCATTGTCCGTCGATCGGCGTGGGTGTAGGCGTCCAGGCGGTTACGGTGACGTTGCACACGGTCGACGCCGACGACACGCTGTCAACGGTGTTGATGGTGTCCAATTGGCTCACGCTGGCCTGACTCGTGCGAAAGCCGTAGCTCATGCCCAAGGTCACCTTGCTGCCGCCGGCGGGTGTCACGTAGTAGTCGGCCACGTGCGACGGCACATTCACGTCGATGGTGAAGTGATAGGTCGTTCCGCTCGCGTACGTCACGGTGTTGGCGTGCCCGTAGCTGGCGCCGTTGATGACGTCGATGACTCCGGTGCCACTAAAACGAATGATAGCCGCGAGACCGTTGTAGGCAGCAGCGACCCCTCGGGACAAGCCAACCACGTTGTCATCCGTGCCGGTCACGCCGGGTGTGACATCAAACGAAATTTCGAACGTTCCTGACTGCGCTGCTGACAATGCGGAATTTGCCCAAACATTCGCGCCTGGACACAGACACCCCGAATCACACGACGATGGCGTCGGTGCGATGTTGATCGAAAAGGCCAAGCTCTCGCTGTCGTTTGCCGCGTCTGTGACTTGCGCGGTCAGATGGGCAGTTCCGCTCGTCGTGGGCTTTCCTGAAATGGCGCCGGTCGCGCCGGCCAGTGACAGACCCGCGGGCAAGCTGCCGGTCGTGATCGTCCAGGTATAGGGCGGTGTGCCACCTGCCGCGCCCAGCGCCGCAGAGTAATTCGTACCGACTTGGCCACCCGGCAATGTAGTGGTCGTGATCTGCAGAGCCGCACCGGATGCGGCACAAGCGCTCGCGCCGACTGCACACGTCTCGTTCCCGGCTGTGCACGCACCGAGATCTGTCACAGAGAAGCACCCGGAAGAGCTGTCTTGGGAGCACGTGCCGATTTGGCCGGAGGCGTCCGGATCGCAGATGTCGCCGGCAGCGGTGCACGGCTGGCTCGCGCATAGGCAGTTGTGCGTCTGTTTGTCGCATACCTGATCACTCAGGCATGCCGGTGAGCAGTCCAGGGCGTACGATTCACCGGCATCCACCGTACCTTTGGAGCAGCCGTGCGAGCTCAAGGCGAGGAGCGCGACGGTAGCATAGAGCGACCACAGATTCGACTGATGCATGTCAATTCCCTTCGCGAGGCGGGCGGCGAGCCTGCGGATGACGTCTCGTCTCCGGATGACTTTGCACTTCCAGCATGCGATCAAGGGACGCGAGACAGAGTGACCGGGCCGCGATCCGGTATCACGTTGACTAGGGCGTAGGTCTCGCCCTCATGGGCGATGAGCTCAACGGGAGCCGGCGTACCCCCTTGTGACGCGGTCGCTCCCGTCCAGCTGCCGTCCAGTCTCACCTTGATGGTCAGCGGATAGTCGTACAAGTCGTCATCCAGTGTGTCTGTGACGTTGAGCTGTATTCGGCTCGCCGCGATCCCCTGCACCTCCACCGTGGCGTCGTTGCGCTCGCGGGCATACTGAATCACCTCCCGGAATAGGCCGACCCACGCGTCTCGACCCTGAGCCCGAATGAGCTCGAAGCCGGTGATCAGGTCCGCCTTGGCGACGTCGCTGAGATCG
>CAYHNK010000129.1:0-3717 GCA_964357695.1 uncultured Bdellovibrionales bacterium
CCGCCAGGTGCAGCTCAACGCCAACGAGACCTCGAAGCTCTCCGAGCAAGTTTCCAAGGACGCCGGCACCGGCGTCGGCGCGCTCAAAAAGACCATCGACGGCATCGACAAGATCCGCGAGTCGTCGCAGATCGGCGCCACCGTGATCACCCGTCTCGATGAGCACATCGCCGAGATTGGCAACATCTTGCGGGTCATCAATGACGTCGCTGACCAGACCAATCTACTGGCCCTCAATGCTGCGATCATTGCGGCGCAGGCGGGCGAGCATGGGCGTGGGTTTGCGGTCGTCGCTGACGAGATCAAGGAGCTCGCCGAGCGTACGGGCTCGTCGACCAAAGAGATCGCCGCCCTCATCGAGCGCATCCAGCAAGAATCGCGCAATGCCACGGGCGCGATGGACAACAGTATTCGCTCGGTCTCCGAAGGTGTGCGGCTCGCAGGCGAAACGGAAGTGGCGCTGCAGAAGATCTTCGATTCAGCACGGCGCTCAACGTCGATGGCGCACGCCATCGCGGAGGCGACGGTGGAGCAGGTGCGCAGCTCACAGTCGGTGACGCAGGCTGTGCACCGCATCGCGGACAACGTGCAGCAGCTCAATCGTGCGTCACGCGAGCAAGCACGTGGCTCGGAGCAGATTGTCTCGAGCACGTCGCGCATGCGGCAGCTCACGAGCCAAGTGCAGCGCTCGAGCAAGGAGCAGACGCACGGCTCCAAGCAGGTGATCCGTTCCATCGAAAATATCCATGACACGGTCGGTCGGGTGCGACAGGCGCAGCACGAGCAGACCGGAGGGGCGGAGTTGGTGCTCAAGGCCGTCGAGGCTATCGACACGGTTAGTCGCAGTCAGGGTCAGGCCGTGCGCGAGCTCGAGACGAGCATTCGTTCGCTCGAGCAGCAGGCCTCTTTCTTGCGCGCCGAGATGGACCGGTTTCGCGTCAGCTAACGCGTGCTTGTGCGCGTTGCTCGATCTCACGCTCGAGCGCACCATGCTCGGTGCAACCGATGGTTTGCGCCAAGTCGCGCGCCGATGCGGCCGGCTGGGCGACACCGCCGTACCAGTGCACGATGCGTTGCTCCCGCTCGCTCAGCGCGTCGTGGGACACGGTGCCGTCCTCGCCGGTGTGCACGAGCGCAGCGTAGAGGCCGAGGGTCACGTCCGGAGCGCGACAGGCGAGAAACACATCGATACCGGCGTCGGTGCCGAGCGTGGCGATCTCGTCGACGCGATGGTGGTCGGCCAAGGCCTTCATCTCGATATCGTCGCTGAGGATGACGCCGCGAAAGCCCAGACGATCGCGCAACGGTGCGAGCGCGGCGCGCGAAAGCGTGGCGGGCAACGTGGGATCGAGGCCGTCGATGACGACGTGCGCGCTCATCACAGCCTCGAGTCCGCGCTCGATGGTGTGTGCGAAGGGTGGCCACTCGACGCGCTGCAAACGCTCGGTATCGTGATCGAGATGCGGGAGCTCCAGGTGGCTGTCTGTGCGCGTGTCCCCGTGACCGGGGAAATGCTTGCCACAGGCGCCGACGGCAGCGTCGTGTAGCCCGGCGATGAGCGCTACGGCGTGACGTGCAACCAGCGCCGGGTCTGAGCCAAACGAGCGGTTGCCGATGACCGGATTTTCCGGTCGCGTGTGCACGTCCAGTACCGGAGCAAGATTGACGTCGATGCCGAGCACACGCAGCTCTCGGCCCAACGCTCGCCCGGCGCGGCGGGTCAGCTCCACGTCGTCGATCGCGCCGAGCGTGGACATCGGGGGCAGGCGCAGCGCGGGCGCGGGAATGCGTGCCACGCGGCCTCCTTCTTGATCGACGCACAGGAGCAGTGGGTCGCGCGGACGCAGGGCCTTGAGCTCACGCGCGAGCTCGTAGAGCTGCGCTGTGGACTCGATGTTGCGCGCAAAGAGGATAAGCCCCAGGGGGCGCGCCTCGCGTACCAGCTCGCGCAGCTCGGCTGTCACCTGCGGTCCCTCGAAGCCACAGATGATGGACCGGCCGGCGATGCGGCGAACGTCTTCTCGGATGAGCGCCATGGAGGGCACCATAGATGCACGGCCGACAGTTTCCAAGGACCCTTGGCGACACGGGCACTCGCGCGCTACGATAGGCGGTATGAGCTCAGGTCGCGATTTGCTCTACAAGCCGGCGACTCCCGCGGTCCTTCCCGAGGAGAGCACGGGTAGTAGCACGGGGGCGCAGCGCATTGGTGGCAAGGCGCCGCGGGTGCGCGATCTCGGTGGTGTCGAGCCTGCGCGCGTGCAGATGCCGGCGGGGCACAAGCCGCGCGTCGAGTCCGCGACGAATCCCGCCTACAAGGCGGCGTATTTCAACAAGGACATCTCAGGCGTGCATGACGTCAATCTGGCTGCTCGGGCGCAGCGGGTGTTGCGCGGAGCGGTCGGCGCGACCGATCTGCGCAAGGTCGTGCTGCCTCCAGGCATGGGACCGGAGACGCCTGAGCCGGCGATGCTACGCGGCGCGAGCGATCTCATGGGTCTTGATGGCAGCTTCGAGCTGTCCCTCGCGAGTCTGCTCGGTCGCCAGGGCGCGTGGGCGCGCGGCGCGGGAGTGACCGTAGAGATGCTTCGCGCTCGTCTGGCGCAGCTCGAGGCCATGGTGCAAGCGCGCAGGCAGGCGCTGTTGCGCATGGCACGCGGTCGTGCAACGGCAGCGTCGTCATCGGTCACGCTCGAGCACGCCCATGCCAGCCAGGGGGCCGCCCTCGAGGGCATCGATGATGTGGTCGAGGCAGGTCGCTCGCTCGTAGGCCGCACCGCATCGCAGGCCGAGGGCATGCACCGGCGCATCGCCAAGGCGCTCGGCATCAAGCGCTGAGCGCTACGTGAGTGAGGCCAGCGCCTGGTCGACCGCCTGAAGAATCGCCCCCGAACGCGCGAGCTCCATGATGGCTTCGATATCGATGGCGAGTAGCCGGTCCTCCGAGAGGTGTGGCACCGTGCCGCGTACCACCGCGTGGGCAGCGGCGGTGCCCTTGACCATCGTGCCCGGGACCCGCAGATCGATGGCTTGCGTGGCGCACAGGATCTCCACGGCCAGCACCGTGCGGGTGTTGGCGACGATCTCGCGCAGCTTGCGGGCCGAGGTCATGCCCATCGATACGTGATCCTCGCGACTGGCGCTCCCGGGAATCGAGTCAGTGGACGCGGGCGTAGCGAGCACTTTGTTCTCATTGACGAGCGACGCCGCCGTGACCTGCGCCATCATGTAGCCGGAGTGAATGCCACTCTGACGCACGAGAAAGGGGGGCAGCCCCGAGAGCGCCGGATTGACGAGCTGCTCCACACGGCGCTCGGAGATGTTGGCGAGCTCCGCGGTGGCGATGGCGCAGAAGTCGAGGGTGAGCGCGAGCGGCTGGCCGTGAAAATTGCCACCCGAAAGGATCTCACGCTCCTCAGCGAACACCAGGGGATTATCCGTGGCGCTGTTGATCTCACGCTCGAACACCGCGCGAGCGTAGCCGAGCGCGTCGCGACTCGCACCGTGGACCTGGGGCATGCAGCGCAGCGAGTAGGGGTCCTGCACGCGACCACGGCGACTGGTCGTGACAAACGAGCTGCCGGCACACAGGCGGCGCAAGCTCTCCGCACATTGGATCTGCCCGGGGTGGGGTCGGGGGGGGGGGGGGGGGGGGGGACCGCGGGCCGCCAAACGACCGGCGCCCCGCCCCGGCCGGGCGCCCGCGGGGGGTGCGGG
>CAYHNK010000129.1:3727-11884 GCA_964357695.1 uncultured Bdellovibrionales bacterium
TTGGATCTGCCCGGGGTGGGGTCGGGCGCGCTGGATGCGCGCGTCAAAAGCTGTGGCAAGCCCCGTGAGGCCCTCGAGCGTCATGGCGCCGGCGATGTCGGCGAGGCGGCAGAGCTTTTCCGCGTCCAACAATGCCAACGTGCCGACGGCGGCCATACCCTGCGTGCCGTTGACGAGCGACAGGCCCTCTTTGGCGGCCAGCACGATGGGCTGGAGGGACACGCGGCGCAGCGCATCGGCCGAGGGCATGACCTCGCCGTCGAGCTCGGCCTGGCCTTCGCCGATCATGGTGAGCGCCAAATGGGCAAGCGGCGCCAGATCGCCCGACGCGCCAACCGATCCCTTCTCGGGGATGCGCGGGTGTACGCCGCGATTCAGCATGGCGAGCACGAGCTCGATCACCTCCGGTCGCACGCCGCTGTAGCCCTCGGAGAGCGTCTGGGCCCGTAGCAGCATGAGCGCACGGGTCTCCTCGCGCGACAGTGGTCGGCCGACGCCCGCTGCATGCGAGAGGATGAGATTGCGTTGTAGCGCGACGATCTGATCCGGTGGAATAGGCACTTCCGCCAGCGCGCCAAAGCCGGTCGTCACGCCATAGACTGGCTCGCCGGAGGCCGCTTTGTCTTCCACCACTTGTCGCGCACGCTCGACGCGCTTGCGCGCTGCGTCGCCGAGCACGACGCGGGTTCCTGTGGCGACGGCGAATACGGACTCGAGCGTCAGGTGAGCATTGCCAAGAACGATTTCGTCAACGGTCATGGCGGCGCACGATAGGGCGCCACGGCGCCTCGGTCAATCGACACGCTGACCGAGCGCGTTGTCAGGGGGCGGTCAGATCGTGTAAGAGCGCCCACGGATGTTGGACCTGCACTGTCATCTCCTACCCGACGTTGACGATGGCGCACGCAGCCTCAGCGAGGCGGTGGCCATGGCGCGTGCGCTGCACAGCGTGGGTTTTGTGGCGGCCGCACCGTCGCCGCACTACGGCGAGGGGCCAGGGGGAGATGTTGCCATCGCTCTGGCGCACGAGCGGCGCGCGGCACTCGCCGAAGCGCTCGTGCACGCCGGCGTGGAGCTCGAGCTACTTGCAAATGCCGAGCATCACGTCAGCCCGGAGCTTTTTGCGCGCGCCGCCGGGAGTCGGGTCGTGCCCATCGGTGGGCGAGGGCGCTGGCTTCTTGTCGAGCTGCCGTGGGGGGGGATCGCCAACCCTGACAACGTGCTCTTTCGCTTGCAGAGCAAGGGCTACAAGCTGCTGCTCGCGCACCCCGAACGGCATCGGTTTCTCGACGATGCGCTCATCGAGGGTTTTGTCGCGCGGGGGATCTGTCTCCAGATCGAGCTCGGCAGCTTTGTGGCCATGTACGGCGATGCCGCCCAGGAGCGCGCATTGCGCTGGTCACGCGCCGGCTGGACGCACGTTGTCGCGAGCGACTTGCACCGTCCCGAGCAAGCCGTCGCGTGGATGAGCATGGCGCTCGCGGAGCTCACGCGCGTCTTGGGTGAAGCGGCACGACCGCGGGCGCTCGTTGACAACCCGCGTCTCATCGTCGATGACGCCTCCGTCGAGGCCCTGTTGCCCATGGGAGGATGAGCATGCGCGTGCTAATGCGTCTCGGAGCCGCTCTCGGCGTGAGCGCGCTGCTCCTCTATCTCGCTTTTCGCAATGTCCATTTCGACGCCATGTGGTTGGCGGTTCGTCACGCCGATCATCGCTTCACCGCGCTGTTCGTGCTCGCGCTCGTCTTCATTCAACTGTGTCGCATCTACCGTTTCGACCTCCTCATTCGACCGTTTGCGCGCATCTCCACGGCGAGTCTGTTTCGCATTTCGAATGTTGGCTTGATGCTCATTTTGCTGCTGCCGCTGCGTTTGGGTGAGCTCGCGCGACCGTACATGCTCAAGCAAGAAAGCGGGGCGCCGCTCTCGAGTGGCCTAGGCGCCGTGGTCGTTGAGCGTGTCATCGATGGTCTGCTCGTGACGCTGCTCTTCTTTGTGACGACGCTCGGCCTTGGCTCACGCTACCACGTACCGCGGGCGCTGTGGCTTGCGGCGCTCGGCGCGCTGGGGATCTTTGTGGCGAGCTTGGTCGTCGTTGTCGGCACGCTCATCGCCCACGACCGCATGTTTCGTCTCATACGCCGCTGGGGCGCGCGCTTCTCGGAGGCCTTCACTCTGCGCGTTCTCGGGATGCTGGACGCTTTTGTCGGTGGCCTGCGCTCGCTGCCCGACGGGCGCACGGTGGTGATGTTCATCTCGTGGACGCTTGCCTACTGGGCCGCCAACGGCCTCGGCCTGTACGCCATCATGCGCAGCTTTGGCTGGGACCTGCCGGTGGTTGCGGGCTTTACGCTCGTGTGTGTGCTCGTCATTGGCATCATGATCCCCGCAGGTCCGGGGAACCTGGGCACGTTCCAGGGCGCCCTCCTCGCGGGGCTCGCAATCTTCGGCATCGGCCCGACGGACGCAGCCGCGTATGGCATGGTGGTCTACCCCGTGACGCTGGTGGTGCAGCTAGCCTTCGGCTTGCCGTATCTTGTGGGCGGTCGCATGCGCATGCGCGAGATCGTCGGCGTCAGTGCCAAGGAACCCGCCGCTAGCGCGTTGCCAGGACGTTGAGCAGCTTGCCGATGATGAGATCGAGGGCGACGCGGTTGTTGCCGCCCTCCGGGATGATGAGGTCGGCCCATCGCTTGCTCGGCTCGACGAACTGCAAGTGCATCGGGCGCACGGTCGCGTAGTACTGTTCGCGGATCTCGCGAAAGGTTCGCCCGCGCGCCTCCATGTCGCGCCGAATGCGTCGAAACACGCGAATGTCAGGGTCGGTGTCGACAAAGACTTTGATGTCGAGACGTTTGCGGATCTGCTCGTCGACAAAGACGAGGATGCCCTCGACGATGATCACCGGGGCCGGGTCGACGCGGCGCGTTTCCGCGAGGCGCGAGTGCGACACGAAGTCGTAGATGGGAACTTCGATCGCCGTCCCGGAACGTAGCGTGTCCAAGTGCGAGATGAGGAGCTCGTTGTCGAGCGCATCGGGATGATCGTAGTTGACGAGCTTGCGCTCGGCGAGCGGCATCGCCGGCTGGTCGCGGTAGTAGCTGTCGTGATCGATGGCCGCCGCAGCCCCGCCGGGAAGGCCTTGCGTGATCGCGTGCGCAACGGTCGACTTGCCCGAGCCCGTGCCGCCGGCGACGCCAATGAAGATAGGTGGTGCGGGGGCCGACATCGCTTCGGGTCAAAGCCTATAGCACAGCGTTCGCGCCGGGCGACACAAAAAGTGGCGTTGCCGGAAGTCGCTACGGCGATCGCGCGATGCCGTAGAGAGCCTGCGTGGCGGCGCCGCCATAGTACGCGGCGAGGATGTCGCGGTAGCTGTGACTGGCTTCGGCCCGCCCGATCGCACCCATCTGGCACATGCCGACACCGTGGCCCCAGCCAGCACCCCGAAAGGTGACACGCACGATCTCGCCGCCCGTATCCCGTTCCAGCTCGAGCACGAAGGTCCCCGATTCCAGGTTGTCAAAGAGCCGGCGCATGGGCAGCTCGTGCAGCACCGTGGCCTCGCCGTGCTCGCCGCGGATGCGCAGGCTCACGGCTTTTCCTCCCGGACCGCGCTCGAGCACCTCGAGGTCTTTCACCTTGCCGATCGTGGGGTACTGCGCTGCGACGAGCCGTTCGAGCGCTGATCGATCGAAGGACCGCTGCCAGCGGAACTTCTCGCGTCGCGCCTTGGAGGCGAGTGAGCAATAGGTGGCGGGGTACGCGTGCACCCACGCGGTGACCATCGCGGCGCCAATGCCGCCGGCAAACGCTGCCAGCTCCGGGTGTGCAGCGACGTCAAAATCCGGATGGGCGCGCAGCGCGCGGTCGGCTGGATCTCCCCAGACGGCCTCACGATTGTCGGAAAAGCCGCCGCAGCTCGACGAATAGACCGTGTCGACCAAGCGGCCCCCGAGAAACAGCACTTCGCCGCGGGTGGCGAAGACGGCGTCCGTCGCCCGCGCATCTTCGTTGGCGAGGCCGGCGTAGACTTGGCAGTGCTGGCTCGCACACAGGTGAAAGGGCTCCGCGTGGTGTCGGCGCCCGAGCTTCGCAAAGAGCTGGTTGCGTGCGGCCACCGCCTGGGCCTTGAGTGCTTCGGGGGGGGCCGAGGCGAAGATCTCGGATGGCACAACGCCCGCGAGCACTGCCTCGGCGCCGAGGACGTTGATGGCCGCGAGCTTGCCGTCGGGATCGACCGCGATGTAAATCTCGCCCCGAAATCGGCGCGTCTCGCGTCCATGCCAGGCGTAGCCGACGCCGTGCTCGACGTCGGCGACCTCGATGGGCTGCGCCCCTGAAGACGCGAAGCGCACAAAGCTCGTCGCTACCCCGAGGCGGTGCGCCGCTGCCTCGACGTTGAGTCGTGCCCAGGGGTGTTTGCCGAGCTGCGTACGCACCGTGGCCCGCGTGCCATCGCGCTCATAGATCATGGTCACGAGTGTGCTCGCCTTGGCGGCGCTTTCGACGGGGATGACCAGGTGATACTCGCGGTTGTCGATGAGCTGACCGCCGATGCCGAGCGCTGTACCCTCGGCAATTGCCGCGACATTGGCGTAGCCGCGGGCGCGCCACGCGGCGAGCTGCTCCTCGAGCTGTCCGGCGTCGGCCCAGGGGATGGCTGCGACATCGGCGAAATAGCGCAGTCTCGCTGGGGTTGCCCGCGCTACGGTGATCGTGACCGCCTGACCACTCGGCACTGCTGCCTGCTTGAGCGCCCCTTCATCAAAGAAGTCGAGGCGCAGGCCGTCGGTGCAGCGCACGGTGACGCGCTCCTGTCCGCTCATCAGGCCAACGGTGACGACAGGCTCGCCGTCGGCCGTAAAGGGAATGCGATCGCTGTAAAGCAGATCCATACCCGTCGGCACGGCGAGCGGCAGGACGTTCGCAGCGGCGAGCGCCATGACGGGAGCGAGCGCGGTAAGCAGCACGACGGGGATGGTAGTCGCGCGCGGCCACGAGAACAAGTGGGACGCCGCAGGTCAACAGGGTGTTGTCGCCGGCACGACGCTGGTCTATGCATGCGCGAACACGAGCATGACGAAGCAGTTTGACACCCACACAGCGGAGGTGACGACGGCGTCGGTGGCGGCCTATGCCGCCGCGACCAACGACGACAATCCGCGTTACGTTGGCGATCGCTGCGCGGCGCCGCCGATGTTCGTGGTGACGCTGTCGGTGCCCTTCGGTCTCACCCAGGTCGTCACCGATGCGGACGTGATCGGCGACCCGATGCGGCTGCTCAATTTGTTGCACCAAGAGGAAGAGATGGTCTTCCATCGCCTCGCCCGCGTAGGCGACCGCTTGTCGGTGACGCCTCGTCTCGCCGCGCGAGAGGCAAAGCCCGCCGGGGAGCTCCTCGTGGTCGTGACCGACATCACCGACGCGGCGGGCCGTCCAGTCGCGCAGACGCGCTCGAGCCTGCTCATCCGCGAACGGCGCCCCAACAAGCTCGAGCGTGAGATCAGTAAGTCGGAAGCGGTGCGCAGCGACCCGGTACTGCGCACCACCTTTGTTGTCGGCGACGACCAATCGCTGCGCTATGCCGAGGCCGCAGGTGATCGCAATCCCATCCACACCGACGATGCCGTGGCCCGCATGGTGGGGCTGCGTGGCAAGGTGCTGCACGGCCTGTGCTCGATGGCGTTCGTGCAACGTGAGCTCATCGACCGTATGCTCGGAGGTGACCCTGCGCGGTTGCGGCGGCTGCGCGTGCGCTTTGTCAAGCCGATCTACAACGGAGATACGTTGACGCTCGAGACCACCGAGGTCCTGTCGACACCGGCCACCCAGGACGTGGGCATCACAGTCTACAATCAAGATGGACAAACGGTCATCGCCGGTGGTCAGGCGGTGCTCGCCAATCCGGGAGCTTAGCGATGGCAGACCACGACGAAGAGCGCCCCAAGAAATCGTGGCGCGAAATCGACCAGCAGCGTGACAAGAGTGCACGACGCAGCGATCCGGGAGCGGGTCCTGCGCAGCAGAATCGACTCGAGCGCTCGGCGGCGTATCGCGACTACAAGACGCAGCTCAATCGCCTGTTCGCTGGCGGGAAGCTACCGGAGCCCCTTCGGGACAAGCTCGCTGAAGCGGGCGTCGGGGCGAAGCAGAAGCAGAAGAAGGAGGCCGCCCAGGCGATTGTCGACGCGGCCGATGCCGCGGCGGTGCGCGGGGCGCTCGCGACGTATCGGGACGCTTTCGGCTTTCCGGACGAAGAGTCGGTGCTCTCGCGTTTGCTCGAGCTCGAGGATGAGGCGATCGTCGTCGAAGCCATCGGCTGTGTCGAGAGGCTCGCCGGTGACGGTCAGCTCAAGCGGGCCGGATCGCTCAAGGCGCGAATTCGCACCGCGATGATGACGCTCGATGACCCGGATGTGCAGGCCGCCGGAAAGCGAGTCTTGGAGTTGCTCTAGACTTGCTTCGTACGAGGCATGTGGATAGTTTGTGCCGCTGCGACCAGGCCAGGCCCAGGCCGCTGGAAACTATAGAGGAAAGGACTGACGTACCATGCCAAGTAGCAAAACTGCCGGCGCTATTGCGATGGCGCTACGCGAGCTCGTCGCCGAGCGCGCGGTCATCGACAAGGCCATCTCTGAGCTCGAGGCTCTCGTTGGCGGCGCGAGTGGTCGCCCACGTGGACGACCGGCCGGTGCCACGAAAGGTGCAGGTCGCAAGAAGGTGACGTCGGGGCGCAAGCGCACGGGCTGGTCCGCAGCCAAGCGCAAGGCCGCCGCCGAGCGCATGAAGAAATACTGGGCTGAGCGCCGCAAGGCGAAGGCCTAACCGAAGGACATGGGGAACACATCGATGGATACGCAAGCACTGACCAAGCAGATGAAGGATCTCAAGGCGAAGGCACGCGCAGCGCGCAAGGCCGGCAAGGGCGACGCAGCCACTGCCTTTCGCAAGGGCTCAGCGCGTGCGGCGCGTACGCTTCGCCGCGTGGCGCCGGCGCCGGTCAAGAAGCCCGCCGCCGAATAGAGTAGGTGTGGCGCGCCCGACAGGACTCGAACCTGTTACCCTCGGCTTAGAAGGCCGATGCTCTATCCGGATGAGCTACGGGCGCGTTGCCGGCGAGGTGGCTGATATGCCGCGCGTCCTGGCAGCGGTCAAGAGCCTCTCAGAGAGTGCCACCGTCTTCCGGTTGTTCGACCAAGGTGGCGAGCTCACAGATCTCGCGTAGCTTTGCGAGCGTCGTGTCGCCTGTGATGCAAAAGCCCGCAAAATGCATGCTGGCCGCGGCGGCAGCATCGCGATCCGCGTGCGAATCGCCGACCATGACGGCGCGCTCGCTGGAGACACCGAGCCGACGACAGGCGAGCAGCAGCATGTCGGGCGCGGGCTTTGTTCGGCGTACGTCTGTGCTGCCAATGACGACATCGGGAGCAAGACCCACGGCGGAGACAATTTCGCGTGCCAGCTCGGTCGGCGAGTTGGTGACGACTGCGGTGCGAATGCCGGCACGCACGAGGTGGGTGAAAATGTCGCCCGCATCCGGGTGTACAGCCAGGGTGTGCGCGCTTCCGGAGACGAGCACACCATCGAGATCAAACAGCACCGCGTCCATCATGAGGCATCCCTCACGGCCGTGGCGATAGCGATAGCGTCGCGTGTGGCCTCCGCGTCATGTACCCGCAAGACATGGGCGCCGTAAAGTATTGCGGCGGCACAGGCTGCGGCAGTGGCGGCATCACGATCACCGACGTCGCGTCCGGTGATGGCGCCGAGAAACCGCTTGCGCGACGGGCCGTAGACGACCGGCTGGCCGAGCAGTGCCAATGTGGCGAGGCCTTTGGTCAGCAACAGATTGTGCGTCACATCCTTGCCAAAGCCGATGCCAGGATCGAGCCAAATGCGCTCCCGTGCGATACCGGCGGACAAGGCTCGTCCCATGGCAGCGGCCAGGTAGTCACGCACGGTCGTGACCACGTCGTCGTACGCAATGGGCCCTTGCTGCATCGTCTGCGGGTCGCCGCGCATGTGCATCAGAATGACGATCGCACCGTGGCGCGCGGCAACGCTGGCCATCTGTGCGTCCGTTAGAGCCGTGACGTCGTTGACAATCACGGCACCAGCGGCAAGCGCCGCATCGGCGACCGCGGCCTTGCGCGT
>CAYHNK010000130.1:0-11860 GCA_964357695.1 uncultured Bdellovibrionales bacterium
TTCACTGTGCTGAATTAATCTTTGCCGGGCGTGGTTCGTGATGCTGTCCACGGCCGTCGCGCGCCAATGCCGCGCGTCTACTTGGCGTCCGCGCCAGCCACCTTGTCGTCGGTGGCCGTCACGGGACGATCGACGAGCTCGATGAGCGCCTGCATGGCGTTGTCGCCCTTGCGCGTACCGAGCTTGAGGATGCGCGTGTACCCGCCCGCGCGCTTCTCAAAGCGTGGGGCGAGATCCTCAAACAGTTTCTTGAGCACGGCATGATCATGAATGTGACGGGCCGCGAGACGACGCGCGTGCAGGTCGCCGCGCTTGCCCATCGTGATCAGGCGCTCAGCAAAGGAGCGCAGTGCACGCGCCTTTGCATGCGTCGTTTCGATGCGCTCGTGCAAAAAGAGAGCCGTCGCGAGATTGCGCAACATCGCGATCCGATGCGCGCTGACGCGATGCAGTGTATTTCCGGCGAGTTGGTGCCGCATGACAAAAGCTCCAGGGCAATCGGTAATACCAAATCTTCGGCGCGCTAGCGCTTGAGCTCCTTGGGAGGCCAAGTATCGAGCCGCATGCCGAGCGAAAGACCCATCTCGGACAGCACTTCTTTGATCTCTTTGAGTGACTTGCGACCGAAGTTCTTTGTCTTGAGCATCTCGGCCTCGGTCTTCTGCACGAGGTCGCCGATGTACTTGATGTTGGCTGCCTGCAGGCAGTTCTCCGCGCGCACGCTGAGATCGAGCTCGTCAACCGAGCGCAAGAGGTGCTCGTTGACCTTGTCCTCGCGGGGCGCTTCCTCGTGGATTTCGAACTCTTCATCTTCCTCGAAGTTGATGAAGACGGTCAGCTGCTCTTTGAGGATCTTCGCCGCCAACGCCACCGCGTCATCCGGCGCCACCGAGCCGTCGGTCCACACCTCAAGCGCGAGCTTGTCAAAGTCCGTCTGCTGCCCAACGCGCGCGTTGGTGACGTTGAAGGTCACGCGACGCACCGGCGAGAACAATGAGTCGGTGGGGATCCAGCCGACCGCCATGTTGGGCGTCTTGTTCTTGTCCGCGGGCACGTAGCCGCGTCCGCGCCGCACCATGACTTCCATCGCCAAACGACCACCGGGGGCCACTGTGCAGATGTGATGATCCGGGTTGAGCAGCTCGACGGTGTCATCGCCGAGGAGATCCTTCGCCGTCACCTCGACCTGCTGCTTGTCGGGCGCCCGCACATCAACCTTGAGCACACGCGGCTCGTTGGCGTGCGTCTTGAGTAGCACTTCCTTAAGATTCAGGATGATGTCCGCGACATCTTCGGTCACGTCCTGAATCGCAGTGAACTCGTGAAGCGCGCCGTCGATGCGCACCGCGCACACGGAAGCGCCCTGCAACGAGCTCAAGAGCACACGCCGCAGCGCATTGCCCAGGGTGATGCCAAAGCCACGTTCGAGCGGCTCAGCGAAAAACTTGCCGTAGCGATCGCTCAGAGACTCGCGATCAACCAACAGGCTCTTTGGACGGATCAGGTCGCGCCAATTACGATACATGTCCCTACGGCTCCTCGACTACTTGGAGTAGAGCTCGACGATGAGCTGCTCTTGGATCGGGATGGTGACGTCGTCACGGGTGGGCAAGGCTTTGACGCTGCCAATAAAATTCTTGGCATCGACCTCGAGCCACCCGGGTATGCCACGCTTGTCGACGTTCTGCGTCGCTTCCATGATGCGGCCCATTTGCCGTGATTTCTCTTTGACGGCGACCTGCATGCCAACGCGGACCTGGAACGACCCGATGTTGACGCGACGACCGTCCACCTGCACATGGCCCTGGCGCACGAGCAACCGGGCTTCACTGCGTGACGCGGCGAAGCCAAGACGGTACACGACGTTGTCAAGACGCCGCTCGAGCAGCTGCAAGAGCTTGTCGCCGGTGACGCCCTTGGTGCGCGTGGCCTCCGCATAGTAGCGGCGGAACTGTCGCTCGAGCACGCCGTAGATGCGGCGCACCTTCTGCTTCTCACGCAGCTGAATGCCGTACTCGGAGAACTTGTGACGACCCTGGCCTGCCTGCCCCGGCGGATAGGGGCGGCGCTCCATGGCGCACTTCTCGCTGTAGCAGCGCTCTCCCTTGAGAAAGAGCTTCATGTTCTCGCGTCGGCAGAGCCGACACTGTGCATCGTTGTACCGAGCCATCGTAGAAACCCTCTCCTCAGATCAGACGCGACGCTTCTTGGGCGGCCGGCAACCGTTGTGTGGCACCGGCGTGATGTCGCGGATCATCGTGACTTTGAAGCCAACGCCCTGAAGTGCCCGTACGGCGGCCTCGCGACCGGCACCAGGGCCCTTGATGAGCACACCGATCGAGCGCATGCCGTGGTCCATCGCCCTCTGGCCGGCCTCTTGCGCGGCGACCTGGGCGGCAAACGGCGTCGACTTGCGCGAGCCTCGAAAGCCCTTGGACCCCGAGCTCGACCAGGAAACGACGTTGCCCTGCTGGTCCGTGATGGTCACGAGCGTGTTGTTGAAGGTCGCCTGAATAAAGGCGAGCCCCGCGGGGATGTTCTTCTTGACCTTCTTCGTCTTGGTTGTAGCTGCCGGCATGGTTATCTCGCACGACCCGCAACACGACGCGGACCTTTGCGCGTGCGGGCGTTGGTATGGGTGCGCTGGCCACGCACCGGAAGTCCCTTGCGATGACGCAAACCTCGGTAGCAGCCGAGGTCCATCAGGCGATTGACGTTCATCGACACTTCGCGCCGCAGGTCGCCTTCGACCTTGTAGCCGCGTTCAATGATTTCACGCAGCTTAGCAACATCACCCTCACTCAGATCGTCGGTGCGCAAGGTCGGGGCAATCTCCGCCTTGCCGACGATCTCTTTGGCCAGCGAGCGACCGATGCCAAAGATATACGTGAGCGCGATTTCGACGCGTTTATTGCGCGGCAGGTCTACACCACTGATGCGTGCCATGGTCCTTCCTTAGCCTTGCCGCTGCTTGTGCCGCGGATTTTCGCAAATGACGCGTACTACGCCGCGTCGGAGAATGATCTTGCACTTGGTGCAAATACGTTTGACGGATGCGCGAACTTTCATAGGTCACTCACTTGTCGCGATGGATGATGCGGCCTCGTGTCACGTCGTACGGCGACAACACCACAGTCACCCGGTCTCCCGGCAAGACGTGTACCACGTGCATCTTCATCTCTGGCGCCACGTGACACACCACCCGCCTGCCGTCTCTAAGCTCCACTCGATACATCGCGTTGGGCATTCGCAAGAGCACCGTCCCCGCGATCTCGTCCCCTCTCGACCTTTCACTGCCAGACACCCGATACCTCGGTGGTCAAAAAGGAGAGCGGGCATCTAACACATACCCGCCGCAATTGGCAAGTAGATAATGGCACTCACGTTCCGAGGACCTCGGCGGCGATCCTGGGCGCCCGCGCCGTGCACTCTGGCAGCGCCACGCCGCGGTAGGCGTTGCCGGTGAGATATAGGCCTCGATGCTGCGTCAGACGCCCTTCGATGGCCAAAAGGCGCTCCGCGTGCCCCGGTACATACTGCGGGATGGCGCGCTCGTGACGCACGACATCGACGAACTCCGGCGCCGCGCGAACGTCGAGTATTTCGCGTAGCTCCTCGCGCACCGTGGCGACGAGCTCGTCCGGTGGCAGCATCGCCAGCTCCCGATGGCGCGCCCCGCCGACGATGGTGCGCGTGAGTACATAGCCGTCCGGGGCACGGCCGACGAACACGCTTGAGTCCCAGAGGGTACCGAGAATGCGCCGCCCTTCACCGCTCGGAATGAGAAAGCCAAAGCCATCGAGTGCGCGCCCGAGCTGCGCGGGTTTCCAGCCGAGCGCGACCACCGACACGGCCGCATACGGGATCGCCATGAGCTCACGCGCAAGGGCGCCGTCGAGACCATCGATGATCTCGGCGCTCGCCCATGCCGGCGTGGCGAGCACCACCTTATCGGCGCGCAGCTCAGTACCTTCACCGAGGCGCAGGCGATAGCCCGCCCCGTCCCGCACGACCTCGCGTACGCGGACTCCTGTGCGCGGTGGCGTCGCGAGCGCCGCGCGCACGACCTCGACGAGCTGCTCGGTGCCACCCCGCATCGACACGAGGCGCCCCGCTGGGGCCGGCCCGACCTTGGCCACCTGCTCGCCGTGCTTGCGTGCTTGACGACGCTCTTTGCCGATACGCATCATGCCGCGCATGAGGCCGCCGTACTGTTGCTCGATCTCGGCAATGCGCGGAAACGAGCTCGCCAGACTCATGCGCTCCGGATCCCCCGCAAAGACGCCGCTCACCATCGGGTCGAGCAGCACCGCGAGGGCCTCAGGACCGAGTCGACGCCGCGCAAAGTCCGCGACCGACTCGTCAGTTCCCGGACGAGGCGCCGCCCACGGCTCGCGCATCAAGCGAACCTTCCCCGCAAAGCTCATCAAGCGCGAGGTCAGAAAGGCACCCGGAGACTCCGGGAGCGGATGCAGCACCCCGCGCCGCATGACAAAGCGCCGTCGCGACGCGTCGTTGGAGACGAGGCGCTCGCCACGTGCGCCGAGCGCGGTCAGCAGTGCGTCGGTCGAAGGCTTGGAGTCGAGCCAACCATTGGGGCCACCTTCGACGAGAAACCCCGCCTTTTGCCGACTCTCGATCTTGCCACCCAGCCGCCTTTCAGCTTCGACGAGCTGCACGTGCACATCGAGCCCACGCTGTTGCGCCTCGTGCTCGAGCGCATGCGTGGTGGCGAGACCGCTGATGCCGCCACCGACGACCACGACGTCCATCGCCTACCTCCGCCGCAGCTTAGATCGCACTCAGCACCACCGGCTCGCCTTCGGTAATCGCCACCGAGTGCTCAAAATGGGCGGACAGCTTGCGATCGCGCGTGACCGCCGTCCAACCGTCGGCAAGCACGTCCACTTCGTGCGTGCCGGCGTTCACCATCGGCTCGATGGCGATGACCATGCCCACGCGCAAGCGGGCCCGCGGGCCGTCATAGTAGTTCGGCACCTGGGGCTCCTCGTGCATCTCGGTGCCGATACCGTGACCGACAAAGTCACGCACGACACTGAACCCGAGCGGCTCGACGTAGCTTTGCACGGCCTTACCGATGTCAGACAGGCGGTGCTCCGCCGTGCACATGGCAATGGCACGCCACAATGACTCCTCGGTCGCGGTCAACAGTCGCGTCGCCTCTGCGGTGATGGCGCCCACACCCACCGTGCGCGCGGAGTCGCCGACATAGCCGTCGCAGACGACACCGAAATCGAGGCCGACGATGTCGCCGGTGCGCAGGATCTTCTCCTTGCGCGGAATGCCATGCACGATCTCTTCATTGACCGAGACGCAGACCGTCGCCGGAAACCCGCGATAGCCGAGAAATGCGCTCTTGACGCCGCGCCGCTTGATTTCCGCACGCGCAATTTGGTCGACATCCCAGGTGGACATCCCGGGAGCCACCGCCGCGCACATCAGCTGCAAAATCTCGGCGACATGCACATTCGCCTGCCGCATCTTCTCAATCTCGCGTGGTGACTTGAGCACCACGGAGCGTCGACCCTTGCTCATCGTCCCAGCCCCCTCACGATGCCTTCCGCGCGTCGGCTCACCTCGCTGGGCGTCCCGAGCCCGCTGACCTCGTGCAGTACGCCGCGCTCGCGATAAAACGAAACCAACGGCGCCGTCTTGATGCCATACTCGCGCAGCCGTGCCCGCACGACACTCTCCCTGTCATCATCACGCTGCGCCAGCTCCTCACCACACGTGTCGCATCGCCCATCGAGGCGCGGCGGCGCAAACCGCACGTGGTACGTCGAACCGTCCGTCGGACAGTAGCGGCGACCGCTCGCTCTTTCGGCCAGCACCTCGTCCGGGACGGCGATGTAGAGCACCGCGTCGAGCGGTATCCCGTGCCCGCGCAGGTGACCATCGAGCGCTTCGGCCTGCGCCAAGGTACGCGGGAAACCATCGAGAAGAAATCCCGCGGCGCAGTCAGGCTCCGCAAGTCGCTCCTCGACGAGGCGCACTGCCAGCTCGTCGGGCACCAGCTGACCTCGACTCGTGTAGGAATCGAACTCCTTGCCGAGCTCGGTACCAGCGGCGATCGCGGCGCGAATGAGCTCACCGGTTGAAATCGCGGGAATACGCACCCGCGCTGCAATTGGCCTCGCCTGCGTCCCCTTGCCCGAACCCGGCTTCCCCAGCAGGATGAGCCGCATTGCCCCTCCTGTGCGACGCTAGCGACGACCGCGGATCCGTGGGCCTCGCGCACCGGCAAAGCCATCGTAGTGCCGGGTAATGAGGTGTGATTCGATCTGCCGCACCGTATCCAGGGCGACGCCCACAACGATAAGCAGACCGGTGCCCCCGAAGCTGAACGGCACGTTGAACTTGGCGATCATGATGCTGGGCAGGACGCAGACGGCCGCGAGGTAGAGCGCACCGCCAAACGTAATGCGCGACAACACGTGGTCGATGTACTCGGCCGTCTTCTTACCCGGTCGTATGCCCGGAATGTAGCCGCCGTACTTCTTCATGTTGTCGGCCACATCGACAGGATTGAACGTCACCGCCGTGTAGAAATAGGCGAAGAACACGATGAGCAACACATACGTCGTGTTGTACATCCAGGTGTTGAAGTTGAAGAGGTTCTGTAGCGCATCGAGGTAGCCGCCCGGAACGAGGTTGGCGATGGTCGCCGGGAACATCAGGATCGACGACGCGAAGATCGGCGGGATGACGCCCGACGCGTTGATCTTCAGCGGCAGGTGCGTGGACTGACCCGCATAGGTGCGCTTGCCCACCAGACGTTTGGCGTACTGCACCGGGATGCGCCGCTGCGCCTGCTCGAAAAAGATGATCGCCGCGATGACCCCGAGCACGATCGCCACAATGACCAGCATGGTGATTGGCTGGATGAGCTCAGTCTTGAGGTACTGGAACGTGTTGAGCACGCCAGCGGGAAACTGCGCGACGATGCCGGCAAAGATGATGAGCGAGATGCCGTTTCCGATACCACGCTCGGTGATTTGCTCGCCGAGCCACATGACGAACGTGGTGCCGGCCGTCAGCGTCATCAGCGCCATGAAGTAGAACGTCATGCCCGGCTGATGCACAACCTGCAAGCCACCGGGCCCCTGCACGAGGTAGTTGGCGATGGCAAAGCTCTGCACAATCGACAACACGATCGTGCCGTAGCGCGTGTATTGGTTGATCTTGCGGCGCCCCGCCTCACCCTCCTTTTGCAGCCGCTCGAGCGTCGGCACGACTACCGTCAGGAGCTGCATGATGATGGATGAGGAGATGTACGGCATGACGCCCAGCGCGAAGATGCTCGCTTGCTCGAAGGCACCGCCCGAGAACATGTTCATAAATCCGAACAGCGTTCCCTTCAGACCCATGAACGCCTTGCTGAGCTCGACGCGATCGACTCCCGGAATCGGAATCGAGATGCCGCTGCGATAGACGGCCAACATCGCGACGGAAAAGAGAATGCGCCGGCGAAGCTCTGGGATCTTCCCAATGTTCCAGAATCCTGAGGCCACGTTTCGTGCTCCGAAGACCCGAGCGAATGATTCGACCCCCGCGTGCGGCAGCTCCCTTACGGGAACCCCCCGCGCGGCGACACGACTCGGCTCGAGGCTCTGTCAGGGGTTAGACGCCAGCGGCTCCGGCCGCAAGCGCCTTGCCACCGGCCGCCTCGATCTTTTGCTTCGCTGTCGCCGAGAAATGATCCGCGTGCACCGTGAGCGCGTAACCGAGGTCACCACGCCCTAGCACGCGTACACCCGCCATGCGTCGCGACGCAAGCCCGGCTGTACGCAGCGCATCGAGCGTGACTACGGCACCCGCCTGGAAGTGCTTGACCAGCACGTCCAGGTTCACCTCCGCCCACTCTTTGGCGAAGATGTTGACAAAGCCACGCTTCGGCATGCGGCGAAACATGGGCATCTGCCCGCCTTCAAAACCAAGGCCCGGTTTGCCCTTGCCCGTACGCGCCGTCTGACCTTTGCCGCCCGTGCCTGAGGTCTTGCCCCAACCAGAGCTCTCGCCACGACCGACGCGATGTCGCTTCTTGCTCGCCCCCTTGGGGGCCCGAAGATCATGCAACCGCATGGTTATCCTCTCTTCTCTGCCCGGGCCCGTGCCCGCGCCGACGTCGGCGGCACTTGGCCCTGCTTCGGAGTCACAGTCACCAGATGCACGACCTTGGCAATCATGCCGCGTATCGCCGGCGTGTCCTTGAGCACCACTTGCCGACCCACGCGCCCGAGACCTAGGCCAAGCGCCACACGTCGCTGCGCGTCCGGACGTCCGGCGATGCTCCGCGTCAGCTTGACCTCAAAATACTTCGCGCCAACCATGGCCTACCCCTTCAAATGTTCGACGTCCACGCCACGCGCGCGCGCCGTGTCCTCAATGGAACGCAGCTGCCGCAGACCGTCAATCGTCGCCTTGACGACGTTGTGCGGATTCGTGCTGCCGAGGCACTTGGTCAAAATGTTGTGAATACCCGCCGACTCAACCACAGCGCGCACCGCACCACCCGCAATGACCCCAGTCCCTTCCGACGCGGGCTTGAGCATCACAGCCCCGGCCCCATAGCGGCCGACCACCTCGTGAGGGATCGTCCCGCCGATCACCGGCACCGCAAACATGTCCTTTTTCGCCTGGTCAAAGCCCTTACGAATAGCCTCCGGGACCTCGTTCGCCTTGCCCAAGCCGGCGCCTACGTGCCCGTTGCCATCGCCAGCCACAACCAGCGCGCTAAAGGAAAAGCGTCGGCCGCCTTTGACGACCTTGGCGACGCGGTTGAGGTGCACGAGCCGATCAACAATCTCGACATCGCCCTGATCTGCCATCGACATCTCCAAAGCTCCCGCTGTTAAAACTCAATCCCGCCTTCGCGGGCGCCTTCAGCCACGGCCTGCACACGACCGTGGTAGCGATAGCCATTGCGGTCGAAGACCACTTGGCCGATGTTCTTTTCCTTGCAGAACTGCGCGACCAGCTTGCCGACCTGCTTGGCCCGATCGCGCTTCTTGCCTTCGAGCTTGTCCCGCAAGTCCTTTGACTGCGTAGACGCCGCAACGAGGGTCACGCCCTTCACGTCGTCGATGACCTGCGCGTAGATGTGCTTGGCGCTGCGAAAGACATTGAGACGCGGACGCTCCGCGGTCCCGAACACCTTCTTGCGCACCCGCACCCGGCGACGCTCGCGGCCGGTCAGCTTTCTTCCCATGCTTCCCATCGCACTCTCCTCAAGACGCCAGTCGGCAGCCGCAGCCGCTACTTGGCGCCGGCCTTGCCCACCTTGCGTCGGATGGTCTCGTCACTGTATTTCACGCCCTTACCCTTGTACGGCTCGGGCTTACGATACGAGCGGATCTTGGCCGCCACCTGGCCGACAAGCTGCTTGTCACTGCCTTTGATGGTGACCACGGTCTGCTTCTCGATCTTGGCCACCACTCCCTTGGGGAGCTTCATGCTGATGGGGTGGCTGTAGCCGAGCTGCAGCGTCAAGGTATCCCCGGCCAACTCGGCGCGATAGCCGACACCGGTGATTTCCAGGGTGCGCTCATAGCCCTTGCTCACGCCGCGAACCATGTTGGCCAGCAGCGCGCGCACGAGACCCTGATAGCCGCGGTTGCCGCGCGTCGGCGTTGGCGCCGAGACGCTCGCCGTCCGATCGTGGATCTCGACACCGACGCCATCTGGCAACAGTGCATCGAGACCGCCGAGCGGCCCTTCGACATGCAGCACACGGCCGCGTGTCTCAACTTTGACCTTTTCCGGAATCTCGACCGGTTTGCGTCCAATGCGGGACATTGCTCTCTCCTCGGCTGACCCTGGTGCCGTCCTACCAGACGGCGCAGAGTGCCTCGCCGCCGAGACGCGCCTTGCGTGCCTCGCGGTCCGTCATGATCCCCTTGGAGGTGGTCAGGATCATCATGCCCTGACCATTTTGAATCCTGGGGATGTCTTGATAGCCCATGTAGCGGCGCAGCCCTGGTCTGCTGACGCGCTGGATGCCGCGAATGGCCGGCTCGCGAGACCCGTCGTAACGGATCTTCACGTCGAGGATGTCTTGGGTCTTGCCCTTGACGATCCGGAAGTCCTCGATAAATCCCTCGCGCTTGAGGATCTGCGCGAGCATTTCCTTGAGCTTCGAGTGCGGCACATCAACGCGTTCGAGACGCGCGCGGCAGCCGTTGCGCACGCGAGTCAACATGTCTGCGACCGGATCAGTATGCATCCGTCTCTCCCATCGCGGCCCTCGCCGCCGTCATCGTCACTTCTCTACGACTACCAACTCGCCTTGACCACCCCGGGGATCTCCCCCCGGAGCGCACGCGAGCGAAAGCAAATACGGCACATGCGGAACTTACGCAAGAAGGCCCGGGGTCGACCGCACAGCGGACACCGGTTGTAGTCGCGCACATGAAACTTCTGCTTGCGCGACGCCTGGATCATTTTTGAAGTCTTCGCCATGATCTTGTCCTCAGCCTCTAAATGGCATGCCCAAGTGCTTGAGCAGAGCCCGACCTTCTTCATCAGTTCGTGCTGTCGTGTTCAGCGTCACGTTGAGCCCCTTCACCTTATCGACCTTGTCGTAGTCGATCTCGGCGAAGATCATCTGCTCGCGCAACCCAAGACTGTAGTTGCCACGCCCGTCGAAGGCCTTCGGGCTCACGCCACGGAAGTCGCGAATGCGTGGCATCGCGACATTGACCAGGCGATCGTAGAACTCCCACATGCGATCGCGTCGCAGGGTTACCATGGCACCAATCGGCAGACCCGCGCGCAGCTTGAAGTTGGCGATGGCCTTCTTCGCGCGTGTGATGACCGCCCGCTGTCCCGCGATCACCGTGAGCTCGTCGGCAGCCGTCTTCATGATGTTCGGGTTGGACACCGCCTCGCCGAGACCCATGTTGACCGTGATCTTCGTGAGCCGCGGCACCTGCATCGGGCTCGTATAGCCGAACTCTTTCATCAGAGCCGGCACGATCTCCTTGCGATACTTCTCACGCAGCCGCGGGGGCACGCCCTTGCCGACCGGTTCCGTATCGGCGCCCTTCTGCTTGCTGGCCTTCTGCTTCTTCTCGGGCGCCTTGTCTTTTTCCTTCGCCATGACCCGTCCTCCAAATCCTAGACTTCACCCATCACTTCGCCGCTGCGTCTCGCGACACGCACCTTGCGGCCATCCTCCAGACTCTTGAAACCAACCCGTGTCGGTTTCTTGGTCTGCGGGTCGATGGGCAAAACGTTCGAGATGTGCACCGTACCAAACTTCTCGATGATGCCACCCTCGGGCACCTTCGGATCGCGGCCCGGCTTCAAGTGTCGCTTGACGACCGCAATGCCCTCGACGCGCACGCGATCCTTCTCCGTGAGCACTTCAAGCACCTTGCCCTGCTGGCCCTTGTACTTGCCAGCGAGCACCTGCACGATGTCCCCTTTGCGAACATGCCGAGCCATCACAGCACCTCCGGCGCGAGCGACACGATCTTCATGAACTTCTTGGCGCGAAGCTCGCGGGCGACCGGTCCAAAGATACGGGTGCCGACCGGCTCACCCTGAGCCGTCACCAGCACTGCCGAGTTGTTGTCGAAACGGATATAGCTGCCGTCTGGACGCGCCACCTCTTTGGCGGTGCGCACGATCACGGCACGCGCCACGTCGCCCTTTTTGACCTTCGCGTTCGGCAATGCCTCGCGGATGGACACCACCACCACGTCACCAATCGTCGCATAGCGTCGGCGCGAGCCGCCGAGCACCTTGACGCACATCAGCTTCTTGGCGCCCGAGTTGTCAGCAACATCGAGCAGAGTCTGCATTTGAATCATCGCTCACTCCTCACCTTCCGCGGCGG
>CAYHNK010000131.1:0-11768 GCA_964357695.1 uncultured Bdellovibrionales bacterium
ACCAACCATCGTCGGTTTCGCCTCGATGCGGCGCTCGCGAGTCTGTTCGAAATCGAGGATCTCGGCGATGCAACGCGCTCGCAGGATTTCGCGCGCCGCCCTCGCATGCATCAGTGCTGGAAGCTCACTCGACGCGGCTAAAGGCAGCGCGGCCAACCGCTGCGCCAGTCTTCGGTGGGGCGAGCGGGCTCACTTTCGCCTGGGTGTCCACGTCGCGCCTGGTGTGGATGGTGTTTGGCTACCGGGTGTAGCGGTCAAAGGCCGGCGCGGCGATGTCGGTGCGCCAGGTACTGGCCCAGCCGCCGCACGGCCTCGTCCGCCGAGCGAAACACCGCGAGCCCGGCGTCGCGCAGTGCCCGCACCAGCGGCTCGTAGGCCGCGCCGGAGTCGACAATGGCGACGACCGGCTTGGGGCTCGTCGTTGATGCACGCACGAGCACGTCGACGAGCGTATTTCCATCCTCGAGCTCGCGCGCGGTGGTCTTGAGTGCCGGTGTCAGCGGCACGATGCCGACGAGCACGACGTCGATTTCCGGTGCCGCAAGCATGACCCGCAGCGCTTGCTCGTACACCTGCTCGGATGCCATCGGCGTCAGATCGACCGGGTTGCGCGCATTGACGAGCCCGGCGAGACCGAAGTCTGCGAGCACGCTCTTTAGGCCCGCGCACGAAGCCGCAGAGAGATCGCTGAGCACCAGCGAGTGACGCGGGTCGCCGAGGCTGTCGGCGATGCCCACGGTCTCGAAGCCTGCGTTCGAGATGGCGCCGAGCCGCAGGCCCGACACTCGTTTTGCGCGCAGCGCGGCCGACAGCTCGACGAGCTGCTCAAATTCACGAAAGCTCTCGGCGACCAGGGCGCCGGCCTGCTGCGCACCGGCGAGACAGATATCGTAGTCCCCGGCGACGCTCGCGGTGTGACCCGCAGCGGCGCTGCGACCCTGCTCGGTGCGGCCCGCCTTGTAGAAGATCACGTCTTTGCCGCGGGCGGTGAGATCTCCCACGACGCGCAGCAGATCGAGTCCGTCGAGATCCTGGAAGCCCTCGGCGTACAACCCCACGGTGTCGATGTCCGCGCGATCGCCGACCGCGCGTGTCACATCCGAGACAGTCAGATCGAGCTGATTGCCGAGCGAGACCGCGATGGCGGGGTCCAGCGTTTCGAGATTGCTCAGCCGACTGATGATGAACGCACCGCTTTGCGAAATGAGGGCGACGCGCCGTGGCGGATGATGGCGCCGCTTGTCGAGCTTGTCGTCCGGAATAAAGAACGTGTCGTAGTGCCCGGGCCGCGAGATGACGCCGAGGCTGTTGGGTCCGAGGAAGATGGGGCCGGCGTTCTCGCCGGTCCGTCCGCGTGCGATGGTGTCACGGAGCTTGGTGACGAGCTCATCACTGCCATCGGTTTCGCCGACCCCCCCGGGGATGAGGATGACGGAGTGCGCTTTGCCGCTCGTTATCACCTCGTCGATGAGGCCGCCGAGGTCCTGCGCCTTGGCGGCGAGTACCAGGAGATCGACGGGGCGCTCGAGATCGCGAATGCGTGGCACGCAGGCAATGCCATCAATCTCGGCGACGCCATCCTTGATGAGGCGGACCGCGGCGCGGGGGTAGCCGCTTGCGAGCACGTTCTCCAAGATGATGCGACCGAAGTTGCGACTTGTCTGGGAGACGCCGAGCACCGCGAGGCTCTGAGGCTCGAGCAGACGTGCGAGCGCCTCGTGCGGTCGTGCGCGGGGCTTCTTGGTGGCGGTGGCAAGGCGGCCGCGCCCGTCGAGCGGCACCAAGCGCTGCTTGTGAAAAGCAAACGGGTTGACCTCGAGCTCGGCGACGTCCGGGCCGCTCGGACCGCGGTCGACGCAAAAGCGCTGCGCGAGCAGGATAAAGGCGCGAAAGCAGCGCAGCAGCTCGCCGTCGGAGACGAGTCGTGCATGTCCGCGCACCGCACCGGCGATGATCTCGTAGGCGGCAGTGCTCGCAAATAGCTCGAGAAACTTCTCGGCGGTGATCTCGGTTGCTACGGCTTTGGCGACCGCGAGGCCCGGCTTCATCTTGCTCGCCAGATACTCGGTGTCGACGCCGCCCAATCCGGCGGCAATGACGGGGCCAAACTCACGCGTCTGACGTACCCCGACGAACAGCTCGCTGCCGAGGCCCGACGCTCCTCGATCGACGTATTCGGCCACGAGCACGCCGCGTACGTCCGCGCTGTGGCGATGGCTGGCGAGCAGACGCTCGATTTCTTGGGTCACGTGCAGGTGGTCTTTGCGCGCGAAGACGACCCCACGCACGTCGCTCTTGTGGACGATGTCGGGTGAGACGATCTTGAGCACCACTTGCTCGCCGGGAAACTGCGCCAAGGCCTGTTCGGAAAGGAGCTGGTCGATCGGCAGGAAGATGTGGTGCGGTGGCGAAATCGCGCCGACGAGCTGGACGATGGTGTAGACCTCGTGCTCAAAGAGCTGCCGTCGTCCTTCTTCGTAGACCGCCTGCAGCGTCCGCTCGACCGCGTGGATCTCGGCCCCGCTCAAACGGTCGTCGGTGGCGATGACCTCGAAGGCAGGCGCATCGGGCGGCTCGGGGGCGGCGAGGTGCTCGGGGTCGAGTGTGTCGAGCCAGTGGCGCACCGCGGTCGATGACGCGCCCCGTGACAGCCCGTCGACATAGGCGAGCGCCGCGTTGCGGCCGAAGCGGAAGGCGCGTCGATTGACCTCGACGATGCGATCCCCCTTCTTGGCGAACATCTCGGCGACGGCACGCTCGAGCTCCGCAGCGTCGAGCTCGAGATGCACAGACGCGGCACCGAGCACGCTGATATTGGCCGCGCGTCCCGAGCCCGCGGCCCGGGCCAAGCGTTCTGCGTCGACGAGGATGTGGTGTGGGTAGCTCGCGACACGGTGGAGCACGTCTTCGACGGGCGGGTAGTTGGTGATGTTGACGAATGGCTCGACGCTCGTGACGATGGCTGCGCGCGGGGCCAAGTACTGCACGTAGCGCAACGCCTCGAGCGGCTCGACCGCGATGACGAGACTTGCGCGTCCGTGCGGGATGATGTCACTCGCGATGGGCTCATCGCCAAAGCGCAAATGCGATTGCACCGCGCCGCCGCGCTGACTCATGCCATGCACTTCGGCCTGCTTGACGTACAGCCCGCGAGCGAGCGCTGCGAGCGAAATCGCCTTGGCGATGGTGAGGATCCCCTGACCACCGACGCCGGCGAGGATGAGGTCTTGCTGCATCGGAGTATCTCCTTCGTGCTGGCGGTCAGGGCGCCGGATGTTCGGTCGGCTTCGGACGGCGCGACGCGGCCGGGATTTGCACACAGGGACGTCGCGCAATGATGACGCTGAGGCCGCGATGCTCGATCTCGCGCTTGATGACGGCCACGTTCTCAGTATGATTGCGCGGGATGGGGTCGATGACGTGCAGGTGCTCGGGTGAGACGCCTAACGCACGCACGACGCCGACGAGCTTCTCATCCGCGAGCGCGGTCTCTTGGCCACCCGTCATGGCGACGACGGCATTGTCCAGGATCAGCACGGTCATGTTGCTGTCAGCGGCGGCGGCACCGAGAAGGCCCGTCATGCCAGAATGCGCGAACGTTGACTCGCCGATGGTGCAGACGACGGGATGCACGCCCGCCTGCGCCGCGCCGTTGGCCATCGAGATGGACGAGCCCATGTCGACACACGACTGGATGGCGCGAAATGGCGGCATGACGCCGAGGGTGTAGCAGCCGATGTCGCCAAACAGCAGCGGCTCTGGGTAGCCGCTTGCGGCCTCGACGAGCGCCCGGAAGCTATCGACGTGTGGACAGCCGCGGCACAGTTGCGGCGGCCGCGCAGCAAGATCGGGCAGCGGCGGCAGCGTTTCGGTGGCGAGGCGGACATTGAGGGCCGCGGCCACGGAGTCGGGCGTGAGCTCGCCGCTTGCGGGCAGTGCGCCGGAGAGACGACCGCGTACGGCCTTGCCGTGCAGGCCCAAGAGGCCCTGCAAACGCGTCTCGACGAACGGATAGCCCTCTTCGAGCACGAGGATGTCGTCGCAGTGGCCAACGAGCGCGCGTATGAGGGCGACGGGGACGGGGTACGCGCCGATGTGGAGATGGGACAGATCGTGACGTGCGCCCAGTGCCTCGCGCAGGTAGTTGACTGCGAGCCCTGTGGTGAGGACGCCGCGCGCCGAGGCAAGCGACAGGTTGTTGTACGGTGAGTGCTCGCTATCGTTCAGGAGTCGCCCCTGCACGTCGAGCAGGTTGGCAAAGCGACGACGCGCGTTGGACGGTACGAGCGTCCAGTCGTTGGGGTTGGGTCGCGCAAGAGCGTCGGTGCGCTCGGGGTCGGGGGCGCGCAGCGTGACGTTGGCGCGACTGTGTGCGAGGCGGGTGACGAGGCGGACCATCACTGGCAGCCCCACCGCCTCCGAGTAGGCGAAGGCCTCGCGCGTCATGTCGTAAGCCTCTTGCTGATTGTGCGGTTCGAGCATAGGGACCTTCGCAAACTCGCCATAGTAGCGACTGTCCTGCTCGTTTTGTGACGAGTGCATCGACGGATCATCAGCGACCGCGAGCACGAGCCCACCGACGACGCCGGTGAGCGCAGAGCTCATGAACGGATCGCTCGCGACGTTGAGGCCGACGTGCTTCATGGACACGAGCGCGCGCCGGCCGACATACGACATGCCGAGGGCCTCTTCGTAGGCGACTTTCTCGTTCGCGCTCCATCGCGCCGCAACGAGCGGGTGTCTAGGCAGCTCGCTCGTGACGTACTCGAAGATCTCCGTAGCTGGCGTTCCCGGGTACGAGAACGCGCCACGAATGGTGGCGTCGAGCGCGGCTCTCGCCACGGCCTCGTCGCCAAGAAGTAGCTCGGTGGGCATCGAGGCCCCGCTTACGAGCCGCCCAGGGTGACCTGCACGACGGTGGGTCGAGTACGAGTGTGCGGCGGCTGGTGAGACACCACCCGCACCGCGACCCACGATGGCGACATAAGCAGCGACGCGCACGGATGGCAAGCGCGCCAGCACGGCGATGGGTTTGTTAGTCGGCGCGAAACTTCTGGCGCACGCGATGCCGCAGCGTCTCGACGGCATCTGCCTCGGCCAAAGGCGCACCCTCAGCGAATCGCACGACGAAGCTGCGCGCATCGAGGCTCGTCAGACGTGCGCTGTCGCCGCGTTTGCGACCCTCTTGCCACAGCTCGACCTGCTTGGGCGCGACGGCGATTTCGTAACGCTCGAACAGATCGCCAACGAGGCGGTGTTTGAGATCCCCCACGGTCATCTCCTCGGCCTGGACCGGCAGCAATTGGATGCCGACGCTCGCGCCGGCGATCGTAAACGACCACTCGGTGATGAGCTCGTAGTCGACAAAGGTCGCATTGAGCACCGCCTGCACGTCCTGCCCCTTGGGCATCCAGTAGCTCTTCAGGGTGGCGCCACATGAGGGACACACGGAGGCGCGCAGGTTATCGAGCCCGCGGGTGCGGTAGAGGGGCACCGCGTAGACGTCGTCTTGACACTCGGTGCAGGTGCTGCGGTCGTCGAGCACGCCCAGGACCCGCTTGAACTCGCGCCGCACGGCAAGTGCCTGGAGCGCACGCGGTACCGCCTGTCGCATCGAGGGCGACCGAAAGCGCAGCCCCAGGCGCGCCACCGCAGCGTCGGCCTGTCGCACGCCGTACTCGACGAGGTCGTCCCCTTCGACGAGCGCGCGTTCGAGGGGAAGGGGCGTCGCGTCGTGTCGACCGAGGTAGTCGAAGCGCTCAGCGATACCCTCGTAGCGCTCGAGACCGGCGAGCGGAAAGGGGGACAGCTCAGAGACGTGGGTGAGCAGCACGAGGCGCAAGAGCGCGGGTGTGTCTTTGGCGCTTGCCTCGAGCCACGTGGCCTCCTCGCGCGCGCGGGGGCTGAGGCGACTCGTCGCCGCTTCCTCGAGACCGAGGCGCACGAGCTGCTTGTCGGCGAACGGGTCGAATCGTCGGGCCAGCTCTTGGGATCCGCGTCGGGCAACGATGAGCTTCTGTTCGGTTTGCACGCGATTGTAACGGGTCACTTCGTCCTCCAAGAGCTGCACGGCGTCGCGTATCTCGGTGCACGCCTTCTCGGCGCGTTGCCGCAGGTCGATGCGGATCCCCTCGATGAGGTCCTGCCCGACGGCCGTGGCCTGCTCCACATTGCGCCAGAGCTCGCAGGTGGGGCTGCGCTCGAGCGCGGCTCGCTCTTCTCGTAGATTCTCGAGCACGACATCGAACCAGCGCGCCCGCTGCTCGAGCAGAACGAGCTGCTCGCCGATGTCGAGCTCGGCGCCGTTAATCTCCGCGCCCTGCGATTGCTCGACCAAGAGTTGTAGGCGCTCGAGATCGCCTGCCCGATAGAGCGCATTGATGCGACTCATCGTCTGGCCAAACGTTCGTTGCTCCTCCTCGGTGCGCGCCAGATCGGGATGATAGCGACGCGCCAGGGCGCGATAGGCTTGCTTGAGCCGCTCGTCGACGGTGCGCACGGGCGCAGGCGCAGGGTCTGCCGGGGGCGCGCGCTTGCGCTTGGTTTTGCGCCGCCGGTGCTCGACTTGCTTTTGCCGCTGGACATCGAGGCGATGGGCGCGCTCGGCGACGCGTGGTCGCTCGGCTTTGACGAGCAGCTCGCGCCAGCGCTCGATCTGGGACACGAGGCCCTCGATGCGGCGCAGCTCGGCCTGCTCGGCCGCGAGGCGAGCGTGGTAGTGGGCCTCGAAGTCGACGAGCTCATCGCGCAGCGTCTCGATTTCCAGATCGAGCTCGGCGATGCCGTCGCGTCGCGCCTCGATGTGCGACGTGAGCTCGCGCAGGCGCACGCGCTCGGGAATGTCGGCGAGCACGAGCGTTGCGGGGGGCCGTCGGCGCCGTTCACGAGAGCGCTGCATGGGGGGCGAGTCTAGCGCGACTCGAGAGCGTGCGCTACGGGTGGGTAACCTTACCGGCGTGGTAGTAGCGCTCGGCGTACTCAGCGACCATGCGGGCGGCGGTAAACTGTGTGCCGGTGACGATGGCCTGCTTCATGATGCCGGCCCACTTGTCGCGATTCTCGTAGTAGGTCGGGATGATACGCTTCTCGAGCGTGTTGTAGAGCGACTCGGCGTCTTCTTCGTCGTCGGCATCCTTGGGCGTGCCGATGACCCAGCCGTTGTCGTTGTCCACCGCCGCCTCGGCCCACCAGCCGTCCAAGATCGATGCCGAGGGCACGCCGTTGAGTGCGGCTTTCATGCCGCTCGTGCCGCTGGCTTCGTGCGGTCGCTTGGGCGTGTTGAGCCACACGTCCACACCCGAGGTCATCAAGGCCCCCGTCCACATGGTGTAGTTGACGAGGTAGCCGACGCGCACGCGATCGCCGAGAGCCGCCGCGGCGCGCACGATCGACTGAATGATGCGGTGGCCGGCCTCATCGCGCGGGTGGGCTTTGCCGGCAAAGAGGAACTGCACCTTGCCCCCGGCAATGCGCACCAAGCGATCGATGTCGCGAAACAGGAGCGAGGCACGTTTGTACGCGGCGGCTCGGCGGGCAAACCCGACGGTGAGCACGCCCTCGGCGTAGCCGAGACCGGTGTACGAATTGGCGTAGGTCAGCAGCTCGCGCTTGCGACGCGCATGGGCATCGAGCAGCGCGTCGGTGGAGATCGACGGTGCACGTCGGAGCACGAGCGGGTTGCCGCGCCAGCCCGGCAGCTCGCGGTCAAAGAGCGCGGCCATCGGGTCACACACCCACGTGAGGTGGTGCACTCCGTTGGTGACGCTGCCGACGTCGTGTGAGGGGAACATGGCACGGGCGACTTCGCCATGCAGCTTGGAGACCCCGTTGGCTGTACCCGAGAGACTGAGCGCCAAGTGGCTCATCGAAAGGGCGTCGGGCCCTGCGAGCTCGCGCACGTTGGTGGGCAGTTGACCGCCAAGAGCCCGCTCCGCCATGTCGTACGGAAAGACGTCATGTCCCGCGGGCACCGGCGTGTGCGTCGTGAAGTGGCACGTCGAGCGCACGTCCGCCGCCGGCACTCCGGCGCGCACGCGCGCGAGCGGCGCGAACGCAGTGTGCCCTTCATTGAGGTGGTAGCGCTTGACGTTCGGAAAGACCGCGGCGAGCGCCTTGACGCCGCCAAAGCCGAGCACGGCCTCCTGCAAGAGACGCAGCTCCAAGTCGCCGCCGTATAGGCGATGGGTGATGCCACGGTCCTCGGGAGCGTTGGTGACACAGTCCGTGTCGAGCAGGAGCACCGGCACCTTGGCGCCGGTGTAGCCGACGATGTCGGTGCGCCAAATGGCGATGTGCACGCGACGCTCATAGAGGTGAATTTCCACTTGGTCTTCGAGCTTTTCGACGAGCGGCGTCGGCACGAAGGACGGATGCGACTCGGTCTGCCAGCCGTCGGCGCCGACGTGCTGGCGGAAGTAGCCCTGGCGGTACAGGAGTGTCACGCCAACGAGCGGCAAACCCGCGTCGGCGGCGGCCTTGAGATGGTCGCCGGCGAGCACGCCGAGGCCGCCGCTGTAGGTCGGGATGTGGTGCGAGAAGCCGATTTCGGCGCTGAGATAGGCGGTCGTATCCATCGTGGTTGGCCTTTCCTGTCCGGGATGTCACGGGTGCGGGCGATGAGTCGGGCACAAGGGTGGCCCCTGTCAAGGTCCGACGATAACCTCGAGCAAGCGCTCCGGGGCGAGGTGACGCCGCGCCGCATCACGCAACTGCTCGGCGGTGACCGCCCAGATCTGCTCGGCGTACTGGCGATGGCTCGCGTAGCCGAGACCCAATCGCTCATCGAGCGCCATGGCCATGGCGCGGGCGCCGGTGCGCTGTAGGTCGATGGCGTGCGTGCCGACGAGGTACCGTTGCGCACGGGTGAGCTCGTCGGTGCCGACGAGCTCGGTGCAAAGCCGCTCGAGGTGGGTGCGCAGGCCGTCGAGGGCGCTCGTCACCTTCTCGGGGGCGGTAGCGATATAGACGAGGACGTGGCCGGGGGCGATGCCCTCGAGGGCCGAGGCGGAAACCGAGTAGGCGAGACTCTGGCGGTCGCGCAGATCGAGAAACAGCCGGCCGCCCTGGCCCGAGAGCACGGTGGTCAAGACATCGAGCGCGTGGCGCGTGGGGTCATCGACGGTGACACCCATGCTGCCAACGATGACGTGGCTCTGTTGCTTGTCGAGGGTCAGGCGCACCTTGCGCGGCGCGCCGAGGGGTGTGTCGCGTGCGGGGGGAGCGGCCAACGCAGGGGTGGCCACCGCAGTGAGCCGCTGCTCCAGCACGCCAGCGACCTCATCGCTGTCAAAACCACCCACGACGCTGATGACGAGCTTGTCGCGGCTCGCGTATTCGCGATGGCTGCGCTCGAGGTCTCCGAGTGTCAAGGCGCGCACCGAGTCTTCGGTGCCGACGAGGCGATAGCCGTAGGGGTGCGTGGGGTACAGCGCTTCCACAAACGCGTCGAAGGCGACCCCCGCGGGATTGTCCTCGCGGTTGCGAATGCGCTCGAGCGCCACCTGACGCTCGCGCTCGAGGTCGGCCTCGCCAAACAAAGGCTCGAGCAGGGCGTCACAAAAGATGCCAAGCCCATCCTGCCAGCGCTCGGCAATGAACTCGGCGCGCAGACCCAAGGTGTTGCGCCCCGCGAAGCCCGCGAGGCTGCCGCCCAGGCGGGCGATGTGCTGGGCGAGGGCCTGTGTCGGCCGGTCGAGCGTCGCGAGACCCCACATCGAGCCGAACAGACTCCCAAGGCCCTGCTTCTCCCGGCTCTCCCACAGCAGGCCGCCAAGGGCCACAGCGCGCATCGCCACAACGGGACGATCCTCGGGCTTGAGCAGCAGCACGGCGCCCCCCGGCAGATCCATGCGCCGCACGTCGTGCTCGTCGCGTCGTGCGGGGGCGCGGGTCGTCGTGACGGTGGCGTGCGCGTGCTCGTCGATAATTGCGCCGAGCGCTGCGGCTGCGAGATCGCGTCGTTCCTCCGGAAGCTGCACGACCAGCGTCGGTGCCGCATCCAGGTAGCGTTCGGCGACGCGACGAAGATCCTCGGCTGCCAAACGCTCAAGGGCCGCGAAGTAGTGTGTCTCGAAGTCGAAGTCGCCACCGACCACCTCGAAAAAGCCCCGGCGCCGCGCCTGTCCCTGCACCGTCTCGCGTACGTGCGCCGACTCGCTCAGGATACTGATCTTGGCCTTGGCAAGCTCCTCTTGCGTGACGCTGCTGCGGCGCAGGCGATACGCCTCGTGCAGTAGGGAAGCGAGCGCCGCCTCGACATCGTGGGCGCGCAAGGTGGCGCCGATGATGAACAAGCCCGGATCGCGCGGCGTGTACGCGTAGGCGTGCACGTCGGAGACGAGGCGCTGACGCCTGCGGGTCTCGGCGTACAAGCGTGAAGAGTCCCCATGGCCGAGAATGACGGCGACGGCGTCGAGCGCCACGATGTCCTCGTGGCCGAGCGACGGAATGTGCCAGGCGAGCGACAGTCGGGCTTCTTTGACCGGCTCGACGAGGATCTCGATGCGACGCTCGGTGCTCGGCGGCTCCACGGTGCGCGCGCGCTCGGGCAGCGTGCCGCGCGTTGGCCACTTGCCGAAGAGCTTCTCGACGGCGGCGTGCACGGCATCTTCGTCGACGTCGCCGCAGACCACCAGCGTCGTGCGCTCGGGGCGATAGTAGGCGGCATAGAAGGCGAGGATCTGCTCGCGCGTCATGGCGCGCACGGTCTCGGTGGAGCCAATGACGGGCCGTTGGTAAGGGTGGCTGCGATAAGCGGAGCGAAACAGCGCATTCGACAGGCGGCGTGTGGGGGTGTCCTGGGCGCGACGGATCTCTTCGACGATCACTTCGATCTCGCGCGTCAGCTCCGCGGCGTCAAAGGCGGAGTGTTGCAGCGCATCGGCGAGAATGTCGAGGCCGAGCTGCATCTCGCTGGCGGCGAGCACCAGGTGGTAGACGGTCTGGTCATGTGAGGTCCAGGCGTTGATCTCCCCGCCGGAGGCTTCGACGGTCTTGGCGATCTCACCGACCGCGCGCCGCGAGGTACCTTTGAACAGCATGTGCTCGTGCACGTGGGCGATGCCCGCCTGTGTCTCGGGCTCGTCTGCAGAGCCGACGTCCACCCAAGCCTGGAGTGCGACGACCGGCGCTTCGTGCATGGGCTCGACGAGCAAGGTGAGACCGTTGGTGAGGCGATGGCGAATGACAGACACGAGCGCTCCTTACTTCTTGCCGAGCCCGACGAGAAAGATTTCGGTCGACGACTTGCGCGTGGCTTCGGGGCGCAGTCGTTCGAGCTTGCTGTAGCTCTGGCGTATGCGCACGGCGATGGCCGGCACATCTCCCCCCTCGAGCACCTTGACGACCACGTTGCCTCCCGCGACGAGCACGGCATCGGCGACGTCGAGGGCGCGCTCGGCGAGGGCAGCCGAGCGCAGGGCGTCGGTAGTATGGTCACCCATGGTGGAAGGCGCCATATCCGAGAGCACGACATCGAAAGGACCACCGAGGGCCGCGGCGTCGAGGGCGAACACGTCCGCGATCTCAAAAACTGCATGGGCGGGCAGGGCGACCTCGAGGGGCTTGAGGTCGTAGCCGATGACGCGCCCTGTGGGGCCGACGTGCTCGGCGGCGTACTGCATCCAGGAGCCGGGTGAGGCGCCGAGTGGGGAGCCGATTTGTCTACCGAGTGATAGACCCAATAAATCGGGGCGGTACAAAATGAACGGTTCAT
Organism: uncultured Bdellovibrionales bacterium; assembly: GCA_964357695.1. Taxonomy (GTDB): domain Bacteria; phylum Myxococcota; class XYA12-FULL-58-9; order XYA12-FULL-58-9; family CAYHNK01; genus CAYHNK01. The sequence continues at coordinate 11,714 of CAYHNK010000131.1, forward strand.
TTGTATGCGTGAGTGACCGAGTGTTGGACCGAGTGTGGAACCGAGTGAGGAGCCG
>CAYHNK010000132.1:0-11696 GCA_964357695.1 uncultured Bdellovibrionales bacterium
TCTCGCGGCGTCGTCGATCGTCGGTATTCTCGCCCAGCGCCTCGTGCGCACGCTCTGCCCGCACTGCAAAGAATCCTACCCCGCGTCGATCGAAGAGGTACGCGAGCTCGGCCTGTCGACCGAGATGGTGGGTGAGCAGCCGACCTTCTGGCGCGGTCGCGGCTGTACGAATTGCTTTGGCACCGGCTATCTTGGCCGCACCGGCATCTACGAGATGATGATGCCCAACGACGACATCCGGCAGCTCATCTTGCAGAACGTCGATTCGAACACCATCAAGCGTCGGGCCATGAGCCTCGGCATGCGGACTTTGCGTGAGGACGGTGCGCGCAAGGTGCTCGTTGGCATCACCTCGAGCGCCGAAGTGCTGCGCGTCACCGGTGAGGACGCGGTCTAGCCCATGCCCGTCTTCGCGTACAAAGGCTTTGATGGGCGCGGTCGCGCGGTGAGCGGAACTCGCGACGCCGACAGTCCCCGTACCGTGAAACAGCTGTTGCGGCGCGAAGGCGTCTTTGTCACCGACCTGCGCGAGACCGGCACGCGCACCAAGGGGAAGGGTGAGAGCACGCAGGCCTTTCGTTTCTTGCGCGAGCGTGTCTCGACGCAAGAGCTGGCAGTGGCGACGCGTCAGCTTGCGACTCTTGTCGGTGCCGGCATCCCGCTCGTCGAAGCGCTCACCGCGCTCGTCGATCAGATCGACAGCGAGCACTTCAAGGCGGTGTGGGCCGACGTCAAGCAGCGGGTCAACGAAGGCGCTGGCGTAGGCGACGCGCTCGGCACGCATCCGCGTGTGTTCTCTGGGCTCTACACGAACATGGTGCGCGCGGGCGAGAGCTCCGGCGCGCTCGACATCGTGCTCAATCGGCTCGCGGATTTTACCGAAAGTCAGGCAGAGCTGCGCGCGAAGATCACGGGCACCATGGTGTACCCGGTGCTCATGATGGTGATGGCCACCGGTGTTACGGGCCTGCTGTTTGTCTTTGTCATTCCGAAGATCTCCAAGATCTTCGAGGCGCAGAAAGTCGCGTTGCCGCTGCCGACGCAGGTTCTCATTGGTCTGAGCACCTTCAGCAAGGACTATTGGTTTATCCTCCTGCCGCTGCTGTTTGCGGCGGCGTACGGCTTTCGGCGCTTTATCCGCAGCGAGCGGGGTCGTCCGTGGTGGGACCGCTTCGTCTTGAAGGCACCGCTGTTTGGCTCGCTCGTGCGCATGATCGCTATCACGCGCTTTGCGAGAACTCTGTCGACGCTGCTCGGAAGCGGCGTGCCGCTTTTGACCGCCTTCGACATCGTCAAGAACGTCGTACAAAACACCGTGCTCATCAAGGTCATCGAGCAGGCCCGCGAGGCGGTCAAAGAGGGCGACAGCATTGCCGCGCCGCTCAAACGCTCCGGCGAGTTTCCGCCCATTGTCACGCACATGATTGCCATCGGCGAGCGCTCGGGTCAGCTCGAGGCGATGCTCAGCAACGTGGCGCGCAGCTATGACGTGCAGGTGGATGCGAGCCTGCGCGCGCTCACCAGTATCTTGGAGCCCCTGCTCATCGTGCTGATGGGCGTCATCGTCGGATTCATCGTGTTTTCGATTCTATTGCCCATGCTGCAGATCAGCTCATTTGCCTAAACGAGAAGGAGACTGTCCCATGCCCATCATGCACGCCGCGTCACTCCGCCCATCACGTCGCCATCGTCCGCGTCTCGTCGAGCGCGGCATGACACTCATCGAAATCATGGTCGTCGTGGTCATCATCAGCTTGGTCGCGGGCGTTGTCGGCGTCGCCGTGCTCGGACAGCTGTCCAAAGCTCAATCGAAGATCGCCTACACGCAAATCAAGCAGATCTCGGAGGCGCTCGAGCTCTACAAGCTGAGCTTTCGCAACTATCCATCAACCGGCGAGGGGCTCACTGCCCTGACCTCGCCCAAGGGCAACGAAAAGCCATTTCTGCCGTCCTTGCCGCGCGACCCCTGGGATCACGACTACGTCTACGTGTACCCCGGTTCGCACAACGCGAGCTCGTTCGACTTGATGAGCTACGGCCCCGACGGCGTCCAGGGCGGCACCGACGACGTCGTCAACTGGGAGAGCCCCGACGCCAATCGGGCTGCCGACTGAGACCCATGGTGCACGAGCGCAAGCGCCATAGCGTCGGTTTTACGCTCATCGAAGCCGTGGTGATGGTGGCGATCATTGCGCTCGTTGCCGCGGTGGTGGTGCCGACCATGGCCGGCTACTCGCGGGCGGAGCTGCGACGTGCCGCGGCCGAGCTCGCGGGCGCCATTCGTAGCACGTACGACGAGGCGGCGCTTACCGGCGCGACTTACCGCATGGTGTTTCCGCTCGGCAAGAGCGCTGCGAAGGCGCGCATCCGCCTGGAGAAAACCGCGGAGCCGTTCGCCTTCGACCCGGAGGCCTTGGGCAAAGCGCAGGACGAGGCGCCGAAGCCGGGCACCGGACTCAAGCTGCTCGGAATGGATATTCCTATTGATACCTCAGCGCTCGCCGAGGAGGACGGCGCGCAAAATCCACTCGCCGCCTTGCTGCAACCAGCCGCGGCGGGTCAGGACGCAGTGAGCACCTTCTCCCCGGCGGGCGAGGCGCGCGAGCTCGGCGACGGCATCCGCGTGCTCGATGTGTGGGTCGAAGGCGTGGATCATCCCGAGACCGAGGGCGAGAGCTATCTGTATTTTTTCCCGAGCGGCTACACGCAGCGTGCCTTGGTGCATCTGCAAGACGAGGATGATCACGTCTACACGCTACTCGTGCAGCCTCTGACCGGCGAGGTGCGCCTCGAGGATCGCTATGTCGAGGCCAAGAAATAGCGTGGGACGCCAAGCGCGTGGCTTTACGCTGCTCGAGGTGGTCGTGGCCCTCGCCATCTTGGCGATGAGCCTCACCGTCTTCTTGCAGACGCAGGCGGCGAGTCTCGCCAACGCGGGTCGCTCACGCAACCTCACCTTTGCGACCCTGCTCGCCCGCTCGAAGATGATCGACATCGAGCAGCAGCTCGTTGACGAAGGCTTCACTTTGGGCACCGTCGAGGACGATGGCGATTTTGGCGAGGAGGGCCATGCTGACTACAAGTGGCACTCGCGCCTGTCGGAAATCGAGCTAGAGATGGGATCCTTGAGCTCGCTGTGCGGCGCCTTGGGTGGTGATGACGACGCGCAGGAGAGCAGCTGCGAGGCCATGGTCTCGGGCCTCGGCGCGCCCCTCGAAAGCTTGCTCGGCGAGGTCGGTCATTCGCTGCGGCTCGTCGAGCTCACGGTGCGCTGGCCCGACGGTCGCTACGAGGAATCGATGAGCGTCACGACGCTACTGACCCGCGAGGACATGGCGGCTGGCGCGGCGCCGACGCCCGGGGGGGGCATTTTTCCCCAGCCGGACGTCGGTCGGGAGGCACGGTGAGAGGGCGCACGCGTACCAGTCGGGGGTTCACCCTCGTCGAAACGCTGATTGCCATGGCGATTCTCGCCATGATCGGCGCGCTCACCTATGGCACCTTCGCGCACGCGCTCTCCTCGCGCGATCGGGCTGAGCGGATCACGCGCCACTACCACGAGATCCGGCAGGCGATGCTGCGCATGAGCCGCGAGATCTCGATGGCCTTTCTTTCGTCGCAGCGCGATTGTGAGGATCCGCGTACGCGTACTCTCTTTGCGACCAAGCGTGCGGGCGGCGGCACGCGTCTCGATTTCACCACCTTCGCCCACTACAAGACGCGCGTCGATGCCAACGAGTCCGACCAGGCGGAGCTGTCCTATTTCGTCGATCGCGACCCGGATGACGCCACGCAAGACGTGCTCATGCGGCGCGAGCAGGCGCGCATCGACGAGGAGCCGGACGACGGCGGCAGCGAAGAGATCTTGGCGCGCAACGTCAGCGAGCTGCGCTTTGCCTTTTACAACGCCCATGATGACCGCTGGGAGGACGATTGGGATTCGCAAGGCAGCGACAACCGAAACACCTTGCCAATGTTCGTGCGCATCGAGCTCAAGAGCAAAGACCCGACGGGCAACGAGGAGGTCTTTGTCACCAAGACCCGCGTCTTCTTGAAGAAGCAGATCCAGCTCGTTGGCACGGGGGCACGCGTATGCGTCGATTGATGTCCCGCGCGCGCAAGCCGTCCCGGCGCACCGAGCGCGGGGTGGCGCTGCTTGTCGTGCTGTCGAGCTTGGCGCTCGTTGGCGGGGTCGTCGCTGAGTTTCAGTTCAACAGCCGCGTCGACTTACAGCTCGCGCTCAATGCGCGCGACGACGTACAGGCAGAGTACAACGCGCTCGCAGCGCTGCGCCTGCGGGCGCTGCTCTTGCGTCAGGGGCAACAACTAGGAGACGGGATCCGCGGCCTGGGAGAGGCGCTCGGTATTCCAGCCATGCCGTCCATCAACCAGCTGCTCGAGATGATGCCCGTCGAGTGTGGCGTCATGTCGGCTCTCGCGCACAAGGCCGACAGCGGCGACGATGCCACGGGCGAGTCGCTCTTTGCGGGCGATTGTCTGGCGACGAGCACGAGCGAGCACACCAAGATCTCGGTGAACATGCTGGGCGCCCAATCGAACAACCGCGCCGGGCAGGTGACGCAAATGCTGCTCGGGCTCTTGTCGAGTCCGGCGCTCGAGCGCCACTTCCAGGAGGACGATCGCAACGGCACGCACGCCGAGTCGCCTCTCGAGCTCGTCACCGCCATGACCGACTGGATCGATCCGAACCACACCCAATTCGGCAACGACGTCGGTGACGAGGACCGCTACTACTCCTCGCTGCGCGATTCGTACCGCGCCAAGAACGCCCCCTTCGATTCGCTGGCGGAAATCCAGCTCGCCCACGGCATCGATGACGAGCTCTATGGCCTGCTCAAGGACCACCTCACCATCTACGCCGACAGCACCCAGATCGAGCTGGCGAGCGCGCCACTCGAGCGCGTGCTGCTCGGCTTGTTCGCCTGTGTGCGAGACGGTGCGAACGGGGGCGACCTGCTCGAGCAACCCGGGCTCGGTGGGCTCGTTGCGACGCTGGTGGCGATGCAGCGTCTCGGGGCGGCGAGCTTCGGCGTGCTGGATGTCACCATGCTGACCACGCTCGTGCAGCAGGCCGGCCTCGAGCGGATCATCGATCCGGCCCGGCTCAGGCAATTTTTCACGGACACGGCCGGTACGACGTGGTACGCCATCGACGCGCAAGGGAGCGTTGGTCGGGCCGCACGTCGCATGCACGCCATTTTTCAGGCCCGCGAGGGTCAGTTCTACTACTATCGCGTCGAGTAACCGCCCATGCCGCAAAATCTCGTAGCTATCGATGTCTCCCGCCGCGTCGTGCGCGTCGCCGTCGTCGAGGCCAGCTTGCGTCACGCCGAGCTGGTCGCTGTGCACACGGTGCCGCGAGGTGAGGGCGAAGGGACTGTGGACTGGCAGGCGGTGCGCGCCGTGTTGCCGGCGCAAGTCGACTCGGTGGTCGTGGGGATGGGCGGTCAGCACTGCTCGACGCGCCTACTCGAATTTCCAGCCATCGATCCGCGCAAGGGCGAGGCCGCGATTGATTTCGAGCTCGAGGGGCAGATCCCGTACGACCTTGGCGACGTGGCGACGAGCTGGACCATGGCCGAGCGCACCGACTCGCGTACCAGCGTGCTGGCGGCGCTGACCCCACGTGCGCCGCTCGTTGCGGACCTTGCCGCTCTAGCGACGGCGGGCCTCGAGCCGCGCGGCGTCATGCCGTGCGCGGGTATGCTACCCGAGCTCGTGCCGACGGCGGGCGATGGGCCCGTGGCGATTCTCTCCTTGGGCGAAAGCGACAGCCATCTGGTCATCGCCCACGATGGGCTGCGCTATCTACGCACGTTGCGCGCTGGCGGGGAGGACATCGACCGCGCGCTTGCGCAGGCCTACCGACTCGACTTGCCCACGGCGAAGCAGGCCAAAGAGTCTGAGGGGCGCGTGCTCGGGCCTGACGACGCGGCGGACGAGGTGACGATGGCCATCTCCAACGCAGTGGCGCAGGGGCTCGGGTCGCTCGTGCGTGAGCTGACCGGCACGTTGCGCACCTTGCCCGCGTCGCAGCGTCCGGTGCGGGTGCAGCTCACCGGGGGTCTCTCACGTCTGCCCGGGCTTGCCGCGTTTCTCTCTCGTGCCCTGCAGCTTCCCGTCGAGCTGCTAGACGTGCGCGCGGCATTCGGCACGCTCGCGTGTCGCCTCGAGACCGTCGGTCCAGAAATGGCTCCCGTGGTCGCCATGGCATTGGCGCTCGTACGCCACGGGCGTTTGCTGCCCCTCAATTTTCGTCGCGGGGAGCTCGCCTACCGCGGCGACTTGCAGCTCTATCGCGGACACATCGTGCGCCTGGGTGTCGGCGTTGCCGCGCTCTTTGTGCTGGGGGTGCTCGGCTCGTTGACCCGCTACGTCATGCTATCGAGTGAAGAGAAGCAGGTCGACCGCGGCTTCTGCACGGCCACGCAGCGCATCGTCGGCAAAGAGATCTGCAATCCCACCGCGGCGCTCGCGACACTTCGCCAGGCCCCCGGGTCGTCCGAGGGCGTCGTCATCCCGTCGTACTCGGCGGCGGTGTTGTTCGACATGATGTCACGCGCCATCGACCCCTCGATCGACGTCACCTTCGACGAGATGGAGATCCGCGTCGAAGGCGGCGGCAGCGAGCCGGATCGCATTACCGCGCGGGGCGAGGCCGGGGCGTTCGAGACCACCGAGCAGGTGGTCGCCGCGCTCAAACGTGACCCCTGCGTGCAGGAGGCTACGGTCTCTAAGCAGCGCAAGACACAGAACACATCGCGGGTGGAATTTAGCCTCGCGGTCAAGGTCGCTTGCCCACCGGGAGCACACCCAGGGGCCGCGCTACAAACGACCGACGGTGCCGCCGCCGCGTCCCCCGAGCCCGTTAATCCGCAAGTCGATGTCGCGGAGGAACTATGAACCACCCCCGTCTCGACGAGCTACGCGCCGCCTTTACACGCCTCAATGATCGCGAGCAGCGCGTCGTTCTCGCCGGTGGTGGGGCGGCCATGCTGCTCATCTTCCTCATCATCGGCATGGTGCTCTCGGGACTCGTCTCGCGTGCCGAGCACCGCCTGCGCGTCAAGACCGATCAGCTCATGCAGGTACTGCAAATGCAGGGCGAGTATCGCGCGCGTGAGCAGGCCCGCGCGGCGCGATTGCGTCAACTCGGGGGTGCCAGCGTGCGCCTCGTCTCCCTGGTAGAGGACGCTGCGCGGCAGGCGGGTGTCGAAATCGGCCAGCTGCGCCCGGAAGAGGGCGAGCCGACGAGCGAAGGCATCGTCGAATCGCGTGTCGATCTGCGTGCGGGCAACCTCTCGGCGGATCGGCTCAAGGACTTTCTCGAGCGCTTGGAGCGCACGCCAGGCGTGGTAGTTATCCGCCGCTTGAAGATCAATCGACCCTACAGCAAGGATACGTTGAGTCTCGAGATGACCGTGACCGCGTACAAGATGAAGAGCTAGCGCCCCATGTCGCGACCCTCTCTGCGCATTGTCGGGTATCTCGGGTTTGGCCTCGTGGCGCTGCTCGTGAGCCTCTATCTCACGTTCCCGGCAGCCGCCGTGGCGCAGCGCGTAGCGCTCGAGACGCAGCGTCGTACGCAGGGGAAGGTGAGCCTACGTTTCGAGGACGTCTCGCCCTATCGCTTGAGTGGTCTCGACGCGCAGGGCGTGACGGTGCGCATTTCGCGGGCCGGGGCACAGCCGCTCGACGTTGCTCTCGATCGGGTGCGCGTGCGCGTGCGTTTGTTGCCGCTCGTGATTGGGCGTGTGTCGCTGAGCCTCGACGTGCGGGCGCGGCAAGGGCGCTTGTCCGGGCGCGTGAGTCCCGGCAAAGACGACTTCGAATTCGAGCTCGAAGCGGAGCAGCTCGATCTCGCCTCGCCGCCTGTGCTCGGCCAGTTGCTTGACCTACCCGTGCGCGGCGTGTTCGACGGTGAGGTTGCGATGCGCCTGCCGCACGATGCGGCCAAATCGAACGGTGACGCAAAGATCAGCATCGCCGAGGCGCGCTTCGGCCCGGGCAGCGTCTCCGGCTTCAGCGTTCCGGGGCTCGGCTTAGGAAAGCTTGATTTCGTCTTCGAGCTGCGCGACGGCAGGCTGCGTCTGGCATCCTTTGCGCAACAGGGCGGCGATCTCGCTCTCAAGCTCACCGCCTCGACCACTCTGCGCCCCGAGCTCACGCGGGCGGCACTCGATGCCTGTGCGCAGGTGAAGGCGAATGATGCGTTGCTCAACGCCCAGCCGACGCTGCGTGCGGCCCTCCAGCTCGCGGAGGTGCGGCTGCGCAAAGACCCCCAAGGGTTCTTGCATGTTCCGCTGTCCGGCACGCTGGCGGCACCGAGATTGCGCGGTGGCTTGTGTCGGCCGACGACGGGACGGTAGAACGACGCCCATGCGCATTGGACTCGAGCTTTCCGACGGCCAGCGAACGCTCCTGTGGCGCCCGGTCGACAAGGCCGTCATGACCCTCGGGCGCAATCCCGAGTGCGACTTGTGTGTCCCCGATGACGTCGTAGCGCCGGTGCAGGCGCTGTTGCAGCTCGAGGGCGTCGAGCTCTCGCTCGTCAATCGGCATCCCGACGGCACGCGGGTGGGCGATGAGGCGGTCGAGGGTACGCTGCGCCTGGCGGATGGGGACGTCATCCATCTCGGCCCCATGCGCGCCACCGTGCGCTTTGCCGCGGGTGACGCCACCCCTGTCGGCAAGACCCGCACGCTCGTGCCCGAGGGGCGCACGAAGGGGGCGAGTGCCTGGCTCACCGCGCCCGAGAGTCACCCGGGCGCGCGCTGGCCGGTGACGAGCGCGGGGCTCGCTATCGGCACCGATGCCGCCAACGACCTCGTGCTCGACGATCCGTACGTATCGGCTTTTCATGCGCGTGTACTGCTCAGCGATGGGCGCTGCATGGTGCGCGATCTTGAGAGTCGCAACGGCGTCTTTGTGGGCGACCAGAAAGTCGGCGAAGCCCAAGCCGCCGTCGGCTCGCAGCTACGCGTCGGCAAGACCCGTCTCATGCTCGTCGGTGACGAGGCCGAGCGCGCACGTGATGAAGCGATCGCCGGGGGCACGCGGCTCATCGGTCGCTCTCCCGTCATCGAAAACGTGCGCGAGGTCGTGCGACGCCTTGCCGGCAACGCTGCCCCGGTGCTCGTCACCGGCGAAACCGGTACGGGCAAGGAAGTCGTGGCACGGCTCATTGCGGCCCTCAGCCCGCGGGCTGGCGGTCCGTTTGTGGCGCTCAACTGCGGCTCGCTCGGGCGCAACCTCGTCGAATCCGAGCTCTTCGGGCATGAGCGCGGGGCTTTTACGGGCGCGGTGGCGCGCAAGGTGGGGGCCTTTGAAACCGCGCACGGCGGTACGCTCTTTCTCGATGAGATTGGCGAGCTGCCGCTCGATTTGCAGCCACAGCTGTTGCGTGTGCTCGAGACCGGTGAGGTGCGTCGCGTCGGCTCGGCCGAGGCCTTCCATGTCGACGTCCGGCTCGTGGCGGCTACCAACCGCCGTCTCGAGGACGAGGTCGGCCGTGGGGCGTTTCGCGCCGACCTCTTTCATCGTCTGCACGTGCTCGCCATCGAGCTACCGCCCCTGCGCGTGCGTGGGGACGACGTGGCTCTCCTCGCCCGCCACTTCGTCGCTCAGTTCTCGCCGCCGGGCGAGACTTTGTCGCTTGAAGCGAGCGCCCTGGCGGCTATTCTCGCACACCCGTGGCCGGGGAACGTGCGCGAGCTGAAGAATGCGATGCAGCGGGCCTGCCTGCTTCGTAGCGGCAGCACGCTGACGGCCGAGGACATTTCCTTTACGCCGAGCACCCTGACGAGTCGGGTGCAGACCGCGAGCGCCACGAGCAGTCGTACGCTCTACGAAATCGAGCGCGATGCCATCGAGCTCGAGCTACGCCGTCATCGTGGCAACAAGAAGGAAGCGGCGGCGGCGCTCGGTGTCTCGCGCTCGACGATTCATCGCAAGATCGAGGAATACGGCATCGACGAGGCTGCGCTCACCGACGCGTGACGCTACTTCGCTGGGACGGCGATGGTGGCGCTCGTCTCGTAGCGTTGACAGATCTCGTCGGTACACAAAAAGAAGCTCAGCGCGGCGTCGACTTTGTGCGCGCCGGCGCTGCTCGCCTTGACCGCGGTGCCGAACGTCTTGGCGGCGCTTATGGCGTCCTCGACGTCGTCTTTGCCGAGCTCGGTCTTCGCGAGCGTCAAGGCGGTGCTCGGCGTCAGGGTGATCTTCAGCGGTGTCACCATCTTGAGCACCCAAGGGGCGTGCGGCGTGATGGTCAAGCGCACGCGACCCTCGCCGCCCGCGGCAAGGGGCGAGGGAACGACGCCGGTCGCGAGCTCATAGGGCGCCGTGGCTGGCTTGTCCTCGGCGCGGGCGCTGCACGCGAGCACGAGACCAAGCGTAAGCGAGGCGACGCCGAGGATTTTCGCACGCTGAACGACATTCGCGGGGGTCATGAGCTACTCCTTAGGCAAGCCGGGCGCGTAGCGCCGGGCGCAACGTATCGAGATCGGCCGGGGTCTTGACCGGCATGAAGCGGTTCTCGCGACCTTCTCGCGGCACGCGCAAGTACGTCGAATCGACAAACGCGGTGACCTCTCCCATCAGGCGCTCAAATTGCACCGCGGGCAGGCCGTCGACCTCCTTGTCGGCGCGAAACCAGGTGAGCGCATAGTCCGCGCGCATCGCGGCGACGTCCATGACGAAGGTGTTGGTGTTGAACACTGGCACGGTGTCGATGTCGAAGTCCGGGGGAAAGCGAAAGCCCTCGAGCACTTCGAGGCGATCTGCGCGCCGCACGGGAGCGCCACCCTTGTCGCCGGCCACGCGCGGAGCCACCTCGACCGTGACGGGCTTGCCGCCGCGCAGGTGCGCGCCGACGACCTTGGGCGACACGGTGGCGCCGAGGTTGTCGACGTTGCCGATCATGACCAGCTTGCCGCCGCCATCCACGAACGTGCGAAACGCCGCGGAGGTGGCGAGCACTTCGAAGAGATCGCCATGCCCGGGGGCGTAGAGTGACACGTCGCCGTGATGGTCATGAAAGAGCTCGCCGGTGGGAGTCAGGCGAATCGAGATGCGCTGGGTCAAGAGGTGCACCCGCGCAGGCGCGAGACCGAAGTGGTCGTGCTCGGCAAGGTGCGCGGCCGTGGCGTCGAGCGTGGCGAAGGAATTCATCAGGAACACGGGCATGGTCTTGCTCGCGCGACCGACGTCTTCGAGTCGCAGGCCCAGAAAGCTCTTGCCGTCCATCACCTCGACGACGCCTTTGACCCGGCCGCCAAAGCGCGTCGCCATGCCGCCGTTGAGAATGGCAACGGCCACCTCGCCGCGCAGGATGGCTGCTTGGCCCGCTGCCTCGCACGCCCGCGCTTCACGGTCGTCGCTCTCGGGCCAGTCGACGAGATCGCCTTTGCGGGGTGGCGCGATGGACTCCACGACGCGATTGCGCTCCGGCGTGAACTTGCCCGCGCGCAGCTCCTTACGCAGCGAGGCAAAGGTGCGCAGGTCGAAGCCGTGGCGTGTGAGCAGCTCGCGCTGCGCCGGACCCACTCCGAGATCGGCGATGGTCGCGCTCGACATGCCTCGCTTGTAGCCGGCTGGCTGCATGCGTGCAAGCGCCGGCGCAGATCCGATTGAGTTCCCCACCCGCTGCGCGGACAGCGCCGAACGAAACG
>CAYHNK010000133.1:0-11686 GCA_964357695.1 uncultured Bdellovibrionales bacterium
CAAGCGCGAACACGTGCAGCACGCGGTCGCCCAGAGAGCGCGCATCGCCGTCCGGCGCGCACAGCACGATGACGTCGTCGGGCGTTGGCAAGAAGGCCTGTGCACGACGCTCGACGGTGGCGCTGTCCCCCGGCGCGCCCTCGAGCCGCAGCGTGGTGGTCGTGGCACCGCGTCGAGCGAGAGCGGCGACCATTGCTGCGGCGTCGACTCGCTCCTCGTACACCACGAGCACGTGCCGACCGACAAAGGTGCGCGAGCTCGGAGACAGTGGCGCCGCCGGTACGGGGCCGACTGCCCAAACACGAACGTTGCTGGCATGTGCCTCGGCGTCTGACGTCACGGGGGTCGGAGAGGGGGCTGTCGACGCCGCCACCGACGCGGTGCGTCGTTGCGCTGTCACATAGCGCGCGACCGCCGCGAGCGTCTGCACGTCGCTGAGGCGAAACGTCTCGTCCTTAGGCATGGCGTAGCGCTCACGGATGAGTCCGAAGATCTCCGCCTGCTTGACCGTGTCGATGCCCAAGTCCGCTTCCAGCTCATACGTTGGCTCGAGATCGCCGAGCTCGTAGCCGGTGGCCTGCGCGAACATCCGTGTGAGCTCCTCGAGCAGAGGCGCATCGTCGGTCGGGTCCACCGCGTTGGCGACAAGCTCGAGCGGCGCAGCTTCGACCGCCACGGGTGTCGCGGTATCGGCCCCGAGCGTCCCGGTCCCCGTGCGACCGAGCACGTAGGCGACGACGGCATCGAGCGTCTGCACGTCGCCGAGACGAAAGGACTCATCGCGGCCGAGCGCGTAGCGCGCACGAATGATGCCGAGCACCTCCGCTTGCTTGACGGTATCGATGCCGAGATCGGCTTCGAGATCATAGCTGGGATCGAGCTCGGTGGTCTCGTAGCCCGTCGCCTGGGCAAACAGCTCTTGGACCTCCAACAGGACGGCGGTCCGATCGAGCGATCGCCCCGGAGCCTGCGCGGTCTCGGGCTCAAGCACCGCGGTGACCGTAGGTTGCATGAGGCTCGGCACGCCAAGCTCCCACGGCGGCCGGCCACCGTGCTCGGCGACACGCAAAGTGCGCGCCACAATTTCCAGGCCCGCCTGCGGTCGACCCGTGAGCTCGGTGAGCCACTGCTCGTAGCGGTGTGGCTCAGCCAGTCTTGCCTCACCTCGCGCGCGCTGCCGAAACGCGGTGATGGCAATTTGTGAGCCGAAACCGGCCGAGAAGCGGATCGCCAAGTCCCCCGAGAATGCTTCACCGGCCGAAAACCGCAAGTCGGCAAACGCGGGGTCGACATTGCGGCGAGCAGGGTCGAGATTGGCGACTGCCGGCACCTGGCCGCGCTGCAACGCCTTGATGGCGACCACGTCCTCGAGGGTCGCGCCCATCGGGTGGCCGGTATAGCCCTTGGTATTGGCAATGATCACGTCGCGAGCCGCATCGCCAAAGCAGCGCCGCAGAGCCTCGACCTCTGCCGCCGAGCTACCGCCGCGAGCCGGGGTATATGTTTCGTGCGACACGAAGAGGCTCGAGCGCGCGATGTCCGTGCGACTGCGCGCTGTCGCCTGCTCGAGGGTGCAAAGGACTTGTTCGAGCGCTTCGCTGATCGACGCCGTGTCGAGTCGCGTGCCGTGAAATGCGCTGTTGCTGTAGTGCGTCGCGAGAATGTCGACGATGGGCTGCATGCCACGCGCCGTCACCGCCGCGTCGCGCTCGATGACGAACGCCGACGCACCAGCCCCCAAGATCATGCCGTTGCGCTCGGCGCCAAACGGCACCGCTGCGCGACCGAGCTCGCGCTCCACCGTGGCGGCGCCAGCCGACAGGAACCCCGCAGCAAAGTACGGCAGCAGCGTCGGACTCGTAACGTTGTCCGCCGTGACCACGAGCACGCGCTCGCAACGCCCGAGCTGCAGCCAGTCGCGCGCGATGCCGATGGCGAGCGGTCCGGAGGCGCACGCCGCGTTCACCTGCGTATTCGGCCCCTGCGCGCCGATGAGCTGCGCGAGCTGCGCGTGCCCCATGGCGAGCACGCGGAACAGGAATTTACGGCTAAAGGCGTAGAGGCCAGCCTCGTCGCGCAGCCTGTCGACGTGGCGACGGGCCATTTCACGCACGCGGCCCGCTTCGGCGTGGTCAGCGAGGGTGGATGCGAGCTCGTCGACGAGACGTTCGATCGAGGCCGCACTCTCGCCCGCGTGGCGCGCCGCGAGATGGGCTGACAGGTCTTCGACCAGGCGATCGACGCCAGGGAAGGCTGACGCGAAGACGACGCCCATGGTCTTGCCGAGAAGGGGCGGCAGCGCCCAACCGTCGGGTAGCTGTTTGCCCGTGGATGTCGTGCGGTAGCGGCGCACGAGCGGTAGACCCGCATCGCGTAGCGCATCGATGCCCACACCGATGGCCATGCGACCCGTCGCATCGAGGGCGTCATCGAGACTCGACTCGACACCGTAGTCGCGCACGAGGTCGATGTGGCCCAGACGCGCCGCGAGCTGAATGACGTCCGCAACCTCGCGCAGGGGCTCAAAACCGCCGCTGGCTTTGTCGAGGCGGACGACGTTCTTGTGCAAGATCTCCTGCTGGGTCGTGGCGTCGACCGGCTGGATGAAGTTGTGCCCGTCGACAAGGGGTGCGAACGCGTCCTCATCCAAACCCGCCATCGGCTGCGGCGTCGGCAACGCCACGGCGACGCCGCTGACCACAAAGGCGTCAGCGACCTGCACAGCGGGCTGCTTGGCAACGACTGCCACGGCTCGCGAACGCGGCGCGCTCGATGACACCACGCCGTCGACCGCGAGCGCCGCCAGCACTTCGAGCAGACCGTCGTAACCTGGACGTTTGGGGTGATTGCTGGCGAGCGCCCGGTGCTCGCGCTCGCCGAGGACGTTGCGCACGAATCCCGTAATGGCTCGGCGCGGTCCTACCTCCACAAACACACGCGCGCCGTCCGCGTACATGCGCTCGATCTGGGCGATAAACTCCACCGGCGATTCGAGCTGACGGGCGAGCGTATCGACGATGGCGTCGGCGCCCGCCGGGTAGTAGTCGGCATCGACGTTGGAAAGAATCGGCACCTGCGGTGCGCGTACGCCGAGACCCGCCAGCACACGACGCAGTGGCGCGGAGGCCGGCGCCACGATGGCGCTGTGAAAGGCGTGCGATACCGGGATCTCTCGCGCTTCGATGCCCTGCTCGGCAAAGCGCTGCACCGCGAGCTCGACTGCGCGACTACCCCCCGCGATCACCGTCTGGGCGTGGCAGTTCTTGTTCGCAGCGATGACGTAGCCATCAATCGACGCGATGACCGACTCGATCTTCTCGAGCGGACCGGCGACCGAGGCCATCTTGCCCGGATCCTCGACTTTGACGCTCGCCATCTCGCGACCGCGCGCGCTGACCGCGTAGAGCGCGTCGGCGAAGCTCAAGACACCGGCGGCGACACACGCGGCATACTCGCCGAGCGAGTGCCCTGCGACCATGTCTGGATGAATGCCGTACTGGGCAAACAAGCGAAACATCGCCACGTCAGCGGCGAGCATCGCGGGCTGACAGAATTCCGTCTGGCGCAGGCGCAGCTCCGCGCGCTGCACTTGGTCGTCGCCCGTCACGCTCGGCCAGGCGAGCGCGCTGAGACTCTCACCGATGAGTGGCTGCAAGACGGCGTCAGCCTCGGCAAACGTCGAGGCGACCACCGGGAAC
This sequence comes from uncultured Bdellovibrionales bacterium, assembly GCA_964357695.1. Classification (GTDB taxonomy): domain Bacteria; phylum Myxococcota; class XYA12-FULL-58-9; order XYA12-FULL-58-9; family CAYHNK01; genus CAYHNK01. Next base: position 3,699 of record CAYHNK010000133.1, read on the forward strand.
CTGTCGGCGAGATCGCGCAGCATGCCAATGTACTGCGAGCCCTGCCCTGGAAACAGGAAGGCGACCTTGCCGCGCTGGGCGAGCGGCTCGCCCTCACTCACGAAGATCCCCTGTGTCGCGAGCACACGGGGACGGCGCGTCGCCGCATCGGCCAGCTTCTTGCGCGCGTCGTCGAGCGACTGCGCCACAAAGCCCACGCGCGCCGACAAGGACGATGACGCTACGGGCGCCACGGCGACGAGATCCTCGAGCTGCTCGCTGCGCGCCAACGTTGCCTGACCCGCCGCGACGGCCTCTTTCACCGTCGCGCCATGCACGACCACGACGCGCGGCTCCACGGGCAGGCTTCGACGCGGCTGCGCTACGCTCGCCGTCTGCGCCTCTTCGAGGATGATGTGGAAATTGGTACCACCAAAGCCGAAGGCACTGACACCAGCGCGTCGCGGCATGGCCGCAGACTCCCACGAGCGCAGCGCCGTGTTGACGCGCAAATAGCCCTCGCCAAGGGGTGACCCCTCCGGGGCGCGCTCAAAGCTGGCGCTCGGCGGCAGCTGCTTGTGGTGCAGCGCGAGCGCCGTCTTGATGAGCGAAGCGGCGCCAGCGGCGCTCTTGAGATGGCCGATCATCGATTTGACCGAACCGATGGGCAAACCGCGCGCCGCCGCACCGGTTTCTTTGAGCAGGTCGGTGAGCACGCGCGCTTCGGTGGCGTCGCCGACCACCGTGGCCGTACCGTGGGCTTCGATGAGACCGACAGAATCGAGGCCAAAGCCAGCGGCCGCGTACGCGCGCTCGATCGCGAGACGCTGTCCCTGCGGGTTGGGCGCGGTCATGCCCTTGCCCTTGCCGTCGCTCGCGGCACCGATGCCACGCACCACCGCGTAGATGCGGTCCCCGTCGCGTTGCGCATCGGCGAGGCGCTTGAGCACCAAGATGCCGACGCCCTCACCCATGACAAAGCCGCTTGCACGTGCATCGAACGGCGCGCTGATCTCTGCCGAGAGCGCGCCAATCTTGGAGAACTTCACGTAGGTCGGCGGATCCATCGAGCGATCGGCGCCGCCGGCGATGGCCAAATCGAAATGCCCGAGCGTCAGTCCGTCCACCGCGGCTTGGAGCGCGGCCATGGAAGCCGCGCACGCCGCGTCCGTGGTGAAATTGGCGCCACGCAGATTAAAGATGTTCGCGATGCGCCCCGCGATGCAGTTGGAGAGCTCGCCCGGCATCGAGTCCTCGGTCACCTCGGGCAGGGCTTGCTTGTAGCGCACCTCCACCTCGGCGAGCATCTCGGCACGCTGCGACGCATCGAGACGCTTGAATACTTCGCTCTCCTCGATGGCGCGCTGGGCTGCCGGATACCAGCAACGCAAGCTCGTACGATCTTCAGCTTCCCCGCCCATGGAATTGCCGAGAATGACCGCGGTCCGCTCGCGGTCAAACACGCGCCCGTCGCCGGCCTGCGGCATGACCTCGAGGCCCGCATCGGCCAAAGCCTCCGCCACCGCCGTGAGCGCGAGCTTTTGCACATCGTCGATGGCCGCCACAGTCTTCGGCGGAATGCGGAACCGCCGCGCGTCGAACGCTGTGGGCGCGAGAAACCCGCCGATGCGCGAGTAGGTCTTGTCGGGCGCACTGCGCTCAGATGCGTAGTAGGCACGCGGATCCCAACGCTCCTGCGGCACGTCGCGGATCGCCACATGACCGCGACAGATGTTCTGCCAGAATGTCGCCACATCGGGCGCGTCGGGAAAGGCGCCGCCCAACCCGACAATCGCCACCGCGACCTCGTGAGGGCCGGACTTCGCATCGTTACGCAGTGCTGCACACATGATCTTTTGCTCTCCCCACGGCGCGCTGCGCCGCATCACTCGCGTCTCGTCGTGCAAGGTTAGCGCTGGGCGGCGCGCCGATCAGTCTCGTGGTTGGCTACCTGGACGCCGGCCACCTGCGTGCCCGATAGAATGAAAAATCGGCGTACCACGCCACGTGTGGCGTTGCCAGGACGTGACGCCTCCTGGTCGCACATCTTGCGCCAGCGTCGTGTGGCTCTCGAGGGCGGCGAGCGGTCGCGCGAAACGCTCTACCGCGGCCCGCCAAGGCGATCTCGTCTGCGGCATCGTGTTAGCTCTCCCCGCCATGCGGCAAGTGTGAATTTGCGAGGTGTAAGCAACTATTGTGCCGCCGACAACGACTTCATCGCAGGTTTGAAATCACTCGGATAATGCTCTGCGTCACGTCGCGCGAGAGGCCGCCACCTGCGCACGCATCGAGCGAAGCCGCGTAGTCGCCACCGAATCACGATTCAGTTGCCGCCATGGAGCTCGCGCGCGCGCCTGTGGCAGACGTGAAATGCGCGAAACCGCGGCCCTGCGTCGCTGCACGGCGAGGTGCGAATCGTGATTCGCGTGCCATTGAAAGCGCTCCCGAGGCGTCTGGCGCTGATCGCGAGGGCGTTTCTTGACACCCACTCGGTTGTCGGCTACCGTGCGCCGGTCTCGCAGCAACGGAGGAGCAGATGGCAGAGCCTGCTTGTGTCATCGGCAAGGGTATTCAGATCCGCGGCAATCTCTCTGGGTCCGGCGATCTCATCGTCGAAGGACGCGTAGAGGGACACATCGCGCTCGCCGACCATTTGATGGTCGAGAACAGCGGCACGGTGGTGGCGGATATCGAAACGCGTGAGCTTACGGCGAATGGCGCCATGAGCGGTAACATCGACGCGTCCGATCGCGTGTCCATTTCGGCGACCGCGACCGTGGTAGGAGATATCCGCGCGCCACGGGTCGTCATCGAGGACGGCGCGCGCTTTCGGGGCAACATCGAGATGGATGTGCCCCTGCCAGACGACATCTAGATAACACGACAAACAGTCGGTGCAACGCACCGCAAGGAGATGAGCAGATGGCCAACACTGTCATTGGAAGCTCGATCGTCATCGACGGCGAAATCAGCGGCGACGAGGATCTGGTGATCCAAGGCACGGTCAAGGGTAAGATCCAACTCAAAGAGAGCCTCTACGTCGAAGCCTCCGGGGTCGTCGAAGCCGACATCGAAACGCAAAACGTCGAAGTCTCGGGACAAGTCACCGGCAACATCGGCGCTTCCGACAAGGTCGAGCTCAAGAGCCAGTGCCGCATGGTGGGCGACATCAAGGCGCCGCGCATTCTCATCGCCGACGGCGCCTCGTTCAAGGGCAACGTCGACATGGACGTCTAGGGGCGTTTTGCTCTTTGGCTAGGAGACTACGATGGTAGACAATGCAGCCTCGACTGTCATTGGTGAGTCGATTCTCATCAGCGGCAATCTCGAGGGCGATGAGGATCTCACCATTCTCGGACGCGTCGAGGGTAGCATCAAGCTGACGCGGACGGTGATGATTGAGGAATCCGGTGTGGTCAAGGCCGATCTGACGGTGCGCAACGCCATCGTCAGCGGCGTTGTGGTGGGCAACATCAGCGCCTCCGACAGCGTCGAAATCACCGAGGCAGGGCGCATGGTGGGCGACATCCGCGCGCCGCGCGTCATCATCGTCGATGGTGCGCGTTTCCGCGGTGCGGTCGACATGGGAGACCTCGAAGCGGCACGTCCGAGCGCGCCACTGCCCGCACGTGCGGCAGCAACGCCTCGTCAGGCACTGACACGGCCCGCGGCCACCACGCGCGCTACGCCATCCGCGGTACCGGTCAAGCGACCCGCGCCGCCGCCTCCGCCAGCGGCCGCACGCCCAACACCGACGTCGGCACCGAGGGTAGAGACGCAGCCGCCGAAGACGGCACCGGTTCTGGCGGCGAAGAAGATCAAGAAGAAGGTCGTGGTCAAGAAGAAAGGCTAACGCGTTAGCGCGCCATGGAGCCATTGCGGCAGCGTCTGCTCGAGCTCCTGCGCGCCCGATCGTGGCGACGCGGCGCTGTGGTTTTGTCGTCCGGCAAAACGAGCTCCTTCTATATCGACAGCAAGCAGACGACCCTTCACGCCGAAGGCGCGGCGGTCGTCGGTCGACTCGTGTTTTCGCGCATCCAGGCCATGCGCGAGAGCGGTGTCGAGATACGCGCCGCCGGTGGTCTCACGCTGGGGGCCGATCCCATCGCCGTCGCGACGGCGGTCACGAGTCACGCCGCCGGCAGCCCAATTGATGCCTTCGTCATTCGCAAAGAGCCCAAGGAGCACGGCACGGCGGCGTGGATCGAGGGTGGAGACGCACTCGTTGCCGGATCTCCCGTTGTCATTCTAGAGGACGTCGTGACCACGGGTGCCTCGACGCTGCGTGCGGTGGAGCGGGCACGTGCCGCCGGGCTTGTCGTCACCTGCGTCATCGCTCTCGTGGATCGCGAGGAGGGTGGCGCGGAGGCCATCCGCGCCGCCGGCCTGCGATTCGAGTCCCTGCTGCAACGCCACGACTTTGAAACGAGCGAGCGCCGATGACCCGTACGATGCGCGGCATCCTCTCGCTGGTGCTACTGGCAATTGCCTCGGGTTGCCACACGCCACGGCAGCCGACCCTCATCGGGCCAACGCGACCGATCAGCGCGAAAGACTATCCCGACGTGCTCGAAACGTGGACTCGCTCGACCCAGATCTATCGTGGTCTCGACAACAAGCTCTTTGTCACCGCGACGTTTCACGCCCCGGAGCTGCGCCGAGCGTTCGCCGTCGCCTTTCCCGAGATCTACGGGCATGGCGGCGAGATCACCAAGCGTGAGCTCGTGGATCTCACCGGTGACGTCGAGCAGTACAACAACTTCTTCGTGGCCATCTACACGCCGGTGATGAAGTGGAACGATTTGGCCAAAGCCGACTCGATCTGGCGCTTGACCCTCATCGGCTCCGACGAGGTCGCGGTGGATCCGAAAGAAGTCGTGGCCATCAAGATCGACGCCAATTTGCGCGCCGTCTATCCGTACGTCGGTCACTTCGACAAGGTGTATCTCGTGCGCTTTCCGCTCGTCGACGCCATGGGGCGAGTTGCCCTCGACGACAAGACGACTCATTTCGTCTTCCGCATCGCCAGCGCCCTCGGTGAAGCTGAGCTGCGCTGGGATCTGGCGACCGATCCATCCGCAACCTCAACGACGTCCCCACACGAAGAGCCGGTCGAGAAGGCAGCGCCGTCAGAGGTTCTTGAGCAAGAAGTCGGTCAGTAGCGCCATGTCCGCACTGGCCTCGGTCGGGGTGGCGGTCGCGGGCTCGACGAGCGGCGCCGTGCCAGGCTTCGGCTCGGTCGCCAACCCAACAAAGCCTTCTTCGCACTCGTAGGCCGCGTCCCCCAGGATGAGGCTACTGCGGTAGACCTCAGCCCCCATGGCCGCCAAATCTGCCTGGGCCCGTACCTGGCCGACGAGCGCCAGTGCATCGACTCCGTCGAGTAGTTGGGTAACGCGCACAGCCGGCTGCAGGTGGTAGGTGACGCCCTTGGACGGCAGGGTGAGCACGTCGTCCGCGAATACGACCTCGCCTTCGGCGATCCAGCCCTCGAGCCGCTCCTGCGTGATAAAAAGGGGATCGCTCACGGTTGATTTCCGCCGCCTCCCACCGCATAGTACAGTACTCGCGTGGCGAAGCAAACCACGCCCCGCACACCAAGGCCTCGGAGCAACACATGGCTGACCAGATCTTGCATGTCACCGACGGAGACTTCGACAGTCAGGTTCTCAAGGGTGCGAACCCGACGCTCGTCGACTTCTGGGCCGAGTGGTGTGCCCCCTGTCGCGCTCTATCGCCGATCGTCGAGAAGGTGGCGGCAGGGTACCAGGGGCGGTTGCAGGTGGCGAAGATGAACATCGACGAGCACCCACGCACGCCGGGTAAGTACGGCATCCGCGCGATCCCGACCCTGCTGCTCTTTAAGGACGGCGCCGTGGTTGATCAGGTCGTCGGACTCGTATCGCAGAACAAGCTTGAGCAAATCATCAGCAAGCACTTGTAGACCGCACGGTTCAGTGTGCTCGCCTGCGGTAGTGCACGCTGAGCACGAGTCCGAAGCCAACCATCACACTCGTTAGGCTCGATCCGCCGTACGAAAACAGCGGCAGCGTCATACCAACGACGGGAAACAGCCCGCTCACCATACCGACATTGACGATCGCCTGCCAGAAGATCATGGCGGCGACTCCAGTGGCGAGCAGAGCTCCGTAGCGCTCGCGCGCTTCGGCGGCCACCGCCAGCGTGATGATCAGAATCGCCGCGTACAGGACGAGCACCACGAGGCAGCCAAAAAATCCCTGCTCTTCCGCCCAGACGCTAAAGGCAAAGTCCGTGTGCTGTTCCGGGAGAAACGACAGCTGACTCTGCGTACCACCGCGGTGCCCTTTGCCCCACCACCGTCCCGAGCCCACGGCGATGAGCGATTGCACCGCATGCCACCCGGCACCCTTGATGTCGTGCTCGGGGTCGATGAACGTGAGAATGCGGCGCTTTTGATAGTCCTTGAGCACGCCGAACCACGAGATGGCGGCAATCGCGGCACCGATGCCACCGAGGGTCACGAGCGAGCGAAGCTGTACGCCAACGATAAACACCATCGTCAAGCCGATGAGCACCACCAGGCCCGCCGTGCCGAGATCGGGCTCGACGAGGATGAGGCCGGCCGGCAGCAGCATGAGATCGACCGGTGCGATGACGAGATCGACCGGCCGAGCGAGTCCGCTGCGCGCGGCCAGCAGCGATGCCGCGAAGTAGGCGATGACCGCGATGACGAGCACCACGCGCATCGTCGCCACCGGCGCGAGCGCCGCATGGCTTCCGCCCGGACCACCAGCGTGCACGAGCGCAGCGATGGCGACGCCAAACGGATCGCGCAGCACGGGCGCACGCCACCACACTGTCACGAGCGCCGCCAACGCAACGAACACGAGCAGCGTCAGCATCACGAGACGCCGACGGCGGCCGGGAGGCCATGGATCGAGCAGGCGCCGCTGCTCCTGCGCCCTGAAGATGAGCAGCACCGAAAATGCAAAGCCCACCGCGAGGGTCAGCAGCAACGCCGCGCGAAACCACACGAGATCATCGATGGGTGGTGGCACGCCTTCGACCTTCGCGTGAACAAAGCGTGCAAGCTCGCCGACTGGATCGACCAACCAGGGTTTGCGCCAGCTGAGGACCAGCAGACCGATGGCGGCGACCGGTCGCGACAAGTTCAGCGGGCGCACGAGGCGCGCGAGCGAGTAGGGCGCCTCCTCTGCGCGGTGGCCGAAGTAGCGCGCCAGCGCCGCGATGGTCGCGATCTTGGCGAGCTCACTCGGCTGAAAGCTCAGCGAGCCAAAGCCCAGCCAACGACGCGCACCGCCAGCGCTGCGACCATTGAGCAGCACGGCGAGCAAGAGCAGCACGACCACGCCGTACACGATGTACGCGAGGCTCTCGGTGACGCGATAGTCGAACGTCAAGAGGGCAACAATGAGTGCCAGTCCCAGACCGAAGACGCTGAGCTGCACGAAGTACAGGTGCGGATCGCGCGCCGCCGAGGCAGAGCTCAGATTGTAAATGCCGAGCATCGTGACAAGCGTCATGGCGGCGAGCAGCGGCCAATGCACGTTGTCGAGCGTCGAGCGCATACGCGTCACGGTACGTCTCCTGGCACAGCGGTCGCCACCGTGTGCTGGCGTTGCGCTTCGAGGTCCACGTAGGCGTCGATCACGTCGACGGCGATGGGCGCCGCACTGCTGCTGCCGTGGCCGGAGTGCTCATTGATCACCGCGACGACGATCTGTGGCGTCTCGGCTGGAGCATAGGCGACAAAGAGCGCGTGATCGCGCTCGAAATAGTCGAGATCATCTGTGTCGATGCGCTCGCGTCCCAGGCGCACCACCTGCGATGTGCCCGTCTTGCCGGCCATGCTGACCTTGTGTGAGCGACGCCAGTAGGCCGTGCCGCCGGGCTCGCTCGTCACAGCGAGGAGGCCATCGCGCACGGCATTCAAGTCGTCGGCAGACACGCCGATCTGACGCCGCGTCTCGACCTCTAGCACGCCGAGGATCCGCGCAGCCTCACCC
>CAYHNK010000134.1:0-11683 GCA_964357695.1 uncultured Bdellovibrionales bacterium
AGCGCTCCCGAGGCCACGGCCTGGATGCCATCGGCGAGCTGGAACACCCCGGCGATACGGATGAGCACGGCGGCCATCGGCCACACGTTGGCGTCCGCGCTCATCAGCTGCGCCAACTCGTGCGGCACCAACCAGAGGATCACGGCCGAGACCGTCATAAAGCTCGCCCCGAGCAGCACCCCCGCCAGCCCGGCGCGGCGCGTCGCGAGCACGTCGCCGGCACCGACGGCTCTGCCGACCTGCACCGCGGTGGCAGCACCGATGCCGAGACAGACCGAGAACGTCATGCTGGCCAGCTGGAGTGCGACTTGATGCGCGGCCATGATGGCCGTGCCCATCCCCCCCATGAGCACGCCGGTGAGCGCAAAGATGCCTACCTCGGCGAGCAGTTGCAGACCAATGGGAATGCCCACGCGAAAAAGAGCCCACAACGTGGGTCCGTGCGGTCGCGGCATGGGCGCGCCCCGCGGCCAGTCGAGCGCACGCACAGCAACGAGCAGCATCCATGTCTGGCCAATCGCGGCGAGCGTGCTCGCCCATCCGAGACCCGCAACACCGTAGGAGCGCAGACCCACCGCCGGCAGGCCGAGCTGCACAAGCCCTTCGTCGCCAAAGAGCAACAGCCAGTCGCCGACGAGATTGACGACGTTGGTGACCACCACAGCCCAGAGAATGGGCCGGGCGCTGCGCAATGCTTGCAGATACGAGCGCAAGGACACGCCGAGCAGCACCGGAAACAGCGACGGCAGGCGGGCATACACATAGGTACGCGTCTCGTGCGCGAGCTCGGGCGCAATGCCAAAGCGCTCGAGCGCCACGAGCACCGCAACCAACAGCAGTGACAATGGCACGCTCGTCAGGAGCGCCGCGTAGCCTCCTTGCCAGAGCGCGCGCCTCGCCAGATCGGGCCGACGACTGCCAAACGCCTGCGCCGCCACCGCGTCAAGACCCATGGCGATGCCCATGCCGAGCACCGCGGCGGTAAAGAAGATGGCGGAACCGAGGCCGGTGGCACCCAAGACGAGGTCGCTCACCCGCCCGGCGAGCACCGTGTCGACAAATCCCGTCATATGATAGCCGACCTGCACGAGACTCAAAGGCAAGGCCAAGCGCATGAGCTCGCGTACCGTGCTCGCAAGCGCGGCGGGCGGGGCACTCGTCTCCGGCAAGGTATGGGTCGGGTCCACCATGGCGCGCCGAATTCATGCTATCTTACGAGAGATGTCCACTGATCAGTTTCACCCAGCGATCATTCGCGCCGCGCAGCTGAACCTCGGCGTGGCCACCACGACGCGCACTTGCCGCAACGCGCAACGGGCGCACAGCCTCGCAGCCACGAGCACCATCGCGCTCGGGCGGCTCTTGACGGCGGCGGCGCTAACCGCCCTCGTGCGCGATCGCTCGGTGACTTTGAGCCTACAGGTGCTCTGCAAGGGGCGTCTCAATCAGGTCTACGCCGACATCACACCCGAGGGCGATGCGCGTGGCTACATCAAAAATGCTACGCTGTCGCTGCCACTGTTTCCCGAGGAGAGCGTGGGCGGACGGCGCTCGATCGCCCCGGCGGTCGGTGGCGGTGTCTTGTCGGTGATCCGCGAGCCACGCTACCAGGAATTTACCCAAAGCAGCACGCCGCTCGTCTCGGGAGAAATCGATCTCGACGTCGCACATTTTCTGCACGCCTCGGACCAGGTACCGACCGCCCTCGCCTGCGACGTCCTCCTCGATGAGAGCGATGCCGTGGCAAGCGCCGGCGGTATCATCGTGCAGGCCATGCCCGGCGCCGACCTCGATCGGCTCGCCGAGCTACACCGCGGGCTCAGCGACGGTGGCTTTGCCACAAAGCTCGCCACCCATGACGGCAATCCCTTGGCCCTCTTGACCGAGCTTGCCCCCGACGCGCAGCCGCTCGAGCAGGTCGTGCCGCTGCGCTGGAAGTGTCGCTGCTCAAAGGATCGGGTGGTCTCGGCACTGCACCTGCTCGACGCTTTGCAGCTCGCGGAGATGGTCGAGCAGCGCGAGACGGCACGGGTCACCTGCGATTTTTGCGGCACGGTGTACGCGGTTCCCCCCGAGCAGATCGCCGAGATCTTCTCCGCCACGAGCCGCGGCAAGAACTAACGTGCGCGCACCTGGCACGCCGACCCGAGCGTTGCAAAACACCCTCGCCAGCGCTACAAGCCGCAGACGATGAAAACAGCTGCTTTGCTCCGAGAGACGCGCTTTGTGCGCGCTTGCCGCGGCGAGCCCGTCGACCGCATTCCCGTGTGGATGATGCGCCAGGCCGGCCGCTACATGCCCGAGTACCAAGCGCTACGCAAAGACGCGAGCTTTCTCGAGCTCTGTCAAAAGCCGAAGCTTGCGGCGCAGGCGACTCTCGACGCCGCCCGCTTTCTCGACACGGACGCGGCGATCATCTTCAGCGACATCACCATCCCAGTCATCGCCATGGGACAGGGTCTGCGCTTTGAGCCGGGTCCGATTCTCGAGCCGCCGATTCGCTCGCGTGCGGACGTCTCCCGGTTAAGACGCATCGAGCCCGCGCGCGATCTCGGCTACGTCCTTGAGGCCATCCGTTTGACCCGCAGCGAGCTGCCGCAAGACGTCTCGCTCATCGGCTTTGTCGGCGCGCCACTGACGCTCGCTGCCTACATGGTGGAGGGCACGCCGGGTCGGGGCTGGACCGCCTTCAAGAGCTTGCTCTACAGCGACCCGACGACCTTCGAGGAACTGCTCGACCGCGTGACCGAGGCGGTGGCCGCGCACGCCGCCGCGCAAATCGAAGCGGGCTGTGACACGGTGCAGCTGTTTGACTCGCTCGCCGGAGACATCGCCAGCGCCGAGCTACAACGCTTTGCCTTCGGTGCGGCCCAGAAGGTGATCGCCGCGCTGCGTCCGCTGGGTGCTCCCATCATCTACTTTGCGCGCAACATCGGTGGCCACTTGGAGCAAGCAGCGACCCTGGGCGCCGACGTGCTAGGCCTCGATTGGACGGTGTCGGTGACCGAGGCTCGGCGCAGGCTCGGCGATGGCGTGCGCTTGATGGGCAATCTCGATCCGAGCGTGCTGCTCACGACCCCGACCGAGGTCGACCGGCGCACGCGTGCGATCCTCGATGAAGCGCGGGGACTGCCCGGCTTTGTCTTCAATCTCGGCCACGGCATCTTGCCGCCAACACCGCCCAGCCATGCGAAACAGGTGGTGGGGAGTGTGCGCGCGTGGTGCCGCGAGAACATGTCATGACCGATGCCTCCCAGTATGCGGTACCGCACGAGCTGATTGCACGCTACGATCGGCCGGGCCCGCGCTACACGAGCTATCCCACGGCGCCGGAATGGGGTGAGGTAACAGCCGCGGACGCGCGCGCGGCCCTCGAGCGCGTCGCCGCCGACCCACGACCCGTTTCGCTCTACTTTCACTTGCCGTTTTGCGAGCACATGTGTCTTTTTTGCGGCTGTCACGTGGTCGTGGCGCGCAATCACACGAAGATCCCCCGCTACCTCGAGGCCATCGCGCGTGAGATCGCACTCGTGCGCGAGATCGTCGGGCCCAAGAAAGTCGTGCAGCTGCACTTTGGTGGCGGTACGCCGACCTTCCTGTCACCCGACCAGCTGCGGCACCTCGGCGAGCAGATCTGGCAGGCGTTCTCCCCCACCGACGACGCCGAGCTGAGCGTCGAGGTCGATCCCGTGGTGACACGGCGCGAGCACTTCGAGGCGTTGCGCTCAGTAGGCTTTAACCGCGTATCGATGGGCGTGCAGGACTTCGACGACGAGATCCAACGTCGCACCGAGCGCATCCAACCTGAGTCGCTCACCTGCGAGCTGTTCGGCACGGCGCGCGCGCTCGGCTTTACGAGCATCAATCTCGATCTCATGTACGGCCTGCCGGGCCAAACCTCGGCCAATCTCGTGCGTTCGGCCAAGCGCGTCGTCGAGCTCGGCGCCGATCGCATCGCTCTTTTTGGCTACGCGCACGTGCCGTGGATGAAGCCACACCAGAAAAAGCTCGAGACCTACGGCATCCCCGAGGCTCCCGAGCGCTGGGAGATGTTCAACGCCGCGCGCGTGACCCTACTCGAAGCGGGCTACCAGGCCATCGGCTTTGATCATTTTGCCAGGCCCGAAGACGAGCTCGCACGTGCCGGCCAAAAGCGGCGCCTGAATCGCAACTTTCAGGGCTATACCGTCCTCGAGCCGACGCACGTGCTCGCCCTCGGTCTGTCGGCGATCGCCGATGCGGGCGGCAGCTATTTGCAAAACGCCAAAAAGCTAGCCGACTACTACGCGGCGATCGAGGCGGGCGAGCTGCCGGTGGAAAAGGGCATGCGCCTGTCGGCCGAAGATCACCTGCGCCGCCGCGTCATCACGGATTTGATGTGCAACCTCTACGTCGACTTTGACGCCATCGACGAGCGCTTCGGCATCGCCTTTGAGGAGCACTTCGCGGGCGCCCTCGCGCAGATGGCACCGCTGGTGGCCGATGGTCTCGTCGTGCGTCACCCGCGCGCGCTGGAAATCACCGAGCGCGGCCGTGTCTTTATGCGCAACGTGGCGATGCCGTTTGACGAGTACCTCGGCAAGGCACGCCAGAGCGACGCACCGCGCTTTTCGCGCACCGTGTAGGCGCGCCGAGGACCTTACCCGCCGCGCTTTTGCCGCGCGGCTGCCCAGCTCGCATGCAGCTCGTCGGCGAGCTTCGCGAGCGCCGGGTTCACCCACAGGCCAATGCCCTTCGCGCGGGCCTGCATCTCGGCATCGATGTAGCTCGACTCGCGGCCAAAGCCATACTCGGTGTAGGTCAGGGCCAAGCCTTCGGCGATGAGCGTCTTCGCGACGTCCGTGCCACCTTGCTCGAGGTAGACGAGGTAGCGGGCAAAGACGTCCCGCTCGGTCTCGTCAAAGCGCACGATCGCCTGCTTGCCGGCAACGAGCTCCGCGAGACGTGAGACGGCTGCGGCCGAGAGCTCCGTCTCGGCGGGATCTTGGTCGTTGTCGCGAAAGGCGTGCAGTCCGAGCAGACGCACGCGCGCCGGCGTGTCACTAAAGCGCACCAGCACTTCGTCGCCCTTGGCGACCTTGACGACACTGACCTCGGAGCCCGTAACGAGCGACGGACCGTCCGGCAGCTCCTCGGGCGCCTTCTTGCAGCCGCTCGCCACAAGGAGAGCCAACAGCGGCAACAGCACTCGACGACTTGACCGCATCGCGTCCTCCCACACCCTACAGCATAATGAGATCGTCGTCCTCGATGAGCTCGTATTGCTCCGGGTCGAGTAGCTCTTTGGTCTTCTTGATGCGCTCCGCGGTGATCTTCGACAGCTCATCGCGCAGCTCCGGATGACGGCCCATCACCGCCGCGAAATCGCGCTTGGGCAAGAACAACAGCTCACCCCGCGTGATGGCGGTGCACGTCGCCGTCGTCGGCGACTCCTGCAAGAGACTGATCTCACCGAAGACATCGCCCTCTTTGAGCTTGGCGAGGCTGACCTTTTGGCCGTCGGCCACCTTGGTCACCTCGACGCCACCCTTGAGCACGAGGAACAGACCCTGACCCTCTTCGCCTTCGGCGATGAGCTCGTCGCCCGGATCGACCGGGAAATCCTGAAAGCGCTTGATGATCTCGTGGCGCATCGACGGCGGGAACGGCTTGAACACCGCGCTCGTCGCCGTAAGATTCGCCAAAAAGCGCGCGTGCGTAAAATCTTTGAGAGCTTGCGTCACGCTGGCGAGCTTGTGCGCCTGATCTTCGAGCGTGGCGCGCTTGAGCTCGAGCAGCTCACAGTCACCGAGTGCCGTGACCGTCGCGGTACGCGGCGCCTTGGAAATGAGCGCCATCTCGCCGAAGACCGCCCCGGGATGCAGCTGCGCCAAGGTCATGCTTCGATCGGCGACGGTGCGTGAGACCTGCACGTCACCTTCGGCCAGGATGAAGAACGAGTCGCCCGACTGTCCTTCTTGAATGATGACGTTGTCCTTGACGAAGCGCCGCAGCTGCAAGCCCGCGAGCACGGCGACGAACGCGTCTTCGTCGAGGTAGCTAAACAGCGGAATCGCCGGCAGCTTGTCCGGGTACGCACCCATGGTATCGGTGGCCAGCGCTTCGTCCGCAGCCGCGGCGATGAGCTCGGCACCCGCCAAGCCATCGAGCTCACCGGCCATGTCGGTCTCACCGAGCTCCTGGCGCGACGGCGCGAGCTCCGGTGCGCCGATGCGATCGGACTCTTTGGAGTAGAGCTGCGCCAAGATCTCGATGACGTCGGTGAGCCCGGGATCGAGCACCACCGCCATCTTGACGGCCACGAGCCCGAGCAGCGGGTAGCCCGCCTTGATCGCATGCCAGGCGAGCGCCTTGTAGATCTCGAGCGACTTGTCGCGCGCCTTCAAATTGAGCAGCGCATCGGCGATGCGAAACCGCGCCCGCCAGAAGCCGGGTACGCCTCGCACGACCCGCAAATAGTTGCCGAGCGCTGCTTCGTAGCTGCCACCGCGCAGCTGCTTTTCAGCGGCGTCGAATACCGCAACCGCACCTTCTGTCATGTTGGTTAGCCCTCCGCGAGGAGCATGGTGACCTTGCTCCTGATGAGACGTGCGAACTGCTCGACCCGCTTGGTCGCGACCTCGAGTGCGTCAGTGTCGCCGGTTTCGAGATAGTCGCCGAGATTTCCGAGCGCCTCTTCGACGAGCGACGCCTGACCCGCCAGATCGACATCTTCACTCGACTTGCAGGCAAAGACGATGTCGACGAGCCAGAACAGCTGCTCGCGCAAACGCCCATCGGGCGGCCGGCGCAACAGCATGCGAGCGACTCGTTCGATCGACACGATGGCTTGCCCCCCCGAAGACAGTGCCTCTAGCTCGCCTTGAGCTGCGGGTCGCCAAGTGCCCGGCACGACCCCTTGCCTTCAAACATGCGCTCGAGAAAGGAGCGCAACAGGCCCTTGTCGTGCGGGTGCGTTTCGATGAGGTTGCGTTCGTTGTCGGGCAGCACCGACAGCTTGAGGGCCACCGTGGCGTGCACCGCGCGCGTGCCTTCTTTGCGAAAGTTCGAGATGCGATAGCAGCTCATGTCTTTGAAAGCGCGCTGCAACCACAGCTTGAGCTCATGGTCACCCAGCGCAGCGGCGCTGCGATCTTTGATGGTGACTTCGACGTCGCCCTCGACAAACATGGCGCTCTCCTCAGTGCCGGCAGTCGCGTATCCGCGGCCGTGCGTTGCCCTTCATGCATAGCCGACGGATGGACTCGACTGCAAGCGCTGCGGCGATTGGATGGAATCGAGCGCCGTGCTACACGCCGTGACCCTGCCGCCGCCGCCTCGCCGCCGCAAATAGCGCCAGCAGCGCGCCCACACCTGCGAACGGCGCCTCTCCCGTCGCCGTGCAGCCGCCGCCCGCAATGCCAGCATTGTCCACGTAGCCGTCGCCATCGACGTCTGAGTCGCACGCGTCGCCGATGCCATCACCATCTGCATCGGCCTGGTCTGCATTGGCCACGCCCGTGCAGTTGTCGACGTCGTCGGTGATCCCGTCGCCGTCTGCGTCGGTTCCGCCGGTCGGCGTGCACTCAGGCGGCGCTACCGGCTCGCAGGCGTCGCCCACACTGTTGCTGTCGCCGTCGGCCTGGTCCGCGTTGGCGGCGTTGACGCAGTTGTCATCGCCGTCGAGCACACCGTCCCCGTCGCGATCCGGCAGCCGATCACACGCGTCGCCAAAGCCGTCGTCATCGATGTCCGCCTGATCGGTATTGGCGGTCAATGGACAATTGTCGCTGCTATCACCGACCGTGTCGTCGTCCGAGTCGGCATCCAGGGCCGCAATGTCACCATCGCCATCGCGATCGAGCGACCAATTCGCTTCGGCGCCGTCGCTGACCCCATCGCCGTCGCTGTCCGCGCGGTAGACGTCGGTCCCGGCAGCGATTTCCTCGGCGTCCGAGAGGCCGTCGCAGTCACTGTCGAGCGGCGTGCCGTCGTCCGCCGGATTATTCGGATCCGTCTCGCCGTCGTCGATGACGCCGTTGTGGTTGGCGGCCTCGGCGCCATCGCTAGCCCCCACCCCATCGGGGTCCGCGTCGCGCGCATCGGTCACACCCGACTCGATGCCATCGAGGATGCCGTCGTTGTCTGCGTCGGGATCGAGAGCGTTGATGAGGCCATCGCCGTCCGTATCGAGATCCCAGTCGGGCTCGCTGCCGTCTGCGACGCCGTCATCGTCGCTGTCGCTGTCGTTCGGATCGGTCCCGGCCGCGATCTCCTCGGCGTCACTCAAGCCGTCTTGGTCACTGTCGATGGTCACCGTCACCGTGGCGCTGACGATGCCACCATCGGCGTCGCTCACCTGGTAAACGAAGGTGTCGACCCCACCAAAGGCCACAGCCGGCGTGTACGTCACGGTGTTGTCGACGTTGACAATAGCGTCGCCCTGCGACGGCGGCGTCGTAATCGCGAGCACGAACGGCAGATCACCCTGACCCGCGTCGTTCGCAAGCACTGCGACGGTGACCGGCGTGTTGGCCGATGTCACAGCCGCGTCGTCTGTGGCCCCAAGCACCGGGCCGTCAGACAACACGTCGATGGTCAAGCTCACCGTCGTCGGCGACTCGCCATCGTCCGCCACGAGCACCAACGCATCGGCCCCGTGGTAGTTGGGCGCCGGCAGGTAGATGAGACCATCGAGCGCCAGCGCAATATCCGCGAGCGCGCCGTCGAGGGTGACGCTGTCCGTTCCATCCCCGGTCACCGTCAGGCCCGCGGTTGAAGCCAAGGTCAACGTGCCGTGGGTGACTGCCAACGTCACGTGCAGCACACTGTCATCGACATCACTCATCGTCACCGCATTGCCGGCCGTCACGGAGATCTCGAGCGAGGTGTCTTCCATGACCGTCTGGGAGACAGGCACGGCAATCGTCGGCGCATCGTTGACGGCGCTGATCGTAACGAGCGTGTCTTGGCCGACGCAGACCTCCGGCGTACCGCCGTCACACGCCACAACCTCCACATGACACGTCGCGGGCGATGACTGCGTGGGCGTGAAGGTGTAGCTGCCGGTGCCCGAGTCGATGCTGCCGCCACACGTGTCGGCGCCACCGACCGACCATATGAGGGCCGGTCCATCGACGTCGCTCGACGCGGCCGCGTACATGTAGGAGACGTCTTCGGTGGCGCTCGTCGGCGCCGTCGAGGTGACAACGAGTCCGTCGTTGAGCGCCGTGACCGTGATCGTAAATGCCTGCGCCGGTGACGTACCGCTGCCGCCGTTGGCCGTGCCGCCGTTGTCTTGGGCGGACACGGTGACTGTTGCGACGCCGTAGGCGTTGTCGGCGGGGGTGTACGTAAGGGTGCCGTCGCTACTGACGTCCGGCTGCACCAGGAACAAGGCATTGTTGTCATTGCTGACGTTGAAGGAGATGATCTGCGTGACCTCGTTCGCCGGCCCCGCCAAGATGTTGGTCGCCCAGCCGCTCACGCTCTGCGCGCCAGCGTCTTCGCTCACCGACTGATTCGCACCCGCCGTGAAGGACGGTGGGTCATTGACCGGATCAACCGTGATACTGAGCACGTCGGTGTCGGTCTGGGCGCCGCCGACACCCGTGTTGCCCAAATCGTCGGAGAGCATCTGGATCGTCGCCGTGCCGTTCCAGTCGGCCGTGGGCGTGTAGAGCAGGCCGCCGGCCAGGGCGATGTTCCACGCCGCAATCGTGCCCTGGTACCTGATGGTAACACCCGGATTCTGATTGCCACTCTGGGCCGTGAGACCCGTCGTCGAGAGCAGCTCTAGCATACCTTGGCCACCGGTGAGCGTGATCGTGATCTCGACCACCGCGCCACCCGCGTCCGGGTCACTGACGCTGAGCGCATTGCTGTTACCACTCGAGAACGTGACCGCGTTGTCTTCGTAGATCGTGGGGTCAACCGGCAAAGCGTTGACCGGCGGGCTGTTTGAGACGCTGCCAATAAACACCGCAGCGACCGTATGGTCGCCCATGATGTTGGTGAGGGTGTACGCACAGCCGCTCGCGGCGCAGGTGACCGGCGCGCCGTTGTCCGTGACGCTCTGCACATCGTAGCCCGCATCGGGGGTGATCACGCAAGACGGGTCGGTTCCCTGCACCACCGGGCTCGGGGTGCAGGTGACGCTACCGTTCGCCCCCGCGCTGGCGGTGATGAGCGGTCCGCGGAAATGCGCCACCGCCGTTGCCGCCGCACTCACCGTCACCGTGCAGGCGTTGTCGGTGGTGGTGCAGGCGCCGGTCCAACCGGTGAAGGTGTCACCCACGCGCGCGATGGCGGTCAGCGTCACGTCGCTGCCGCCTAAGAAATCGGCCGTCTGCGAAGTGCAGCTCGGCCCGCAGTTGATGACGGCGGGGGCCGATGTGACCGTGCCTTGACCGGTATCACCGACGACCTTGTCGACGGTGATGGCGTAGAACGTGCCGATACCATCGATATCGGCGACGATGTTGTTGCGCACGTCGTTGTCGAGGACTAAGGCCGGCGCCGCGATGGTGGCCTGATTGCGTACCGAGCCACTGCCTGACCCGGCAACAACCTGCGTCGTCACGTCGTAGATGACCGACGCGCCGACCGGTAGATTGACGCTGCTGTCATTGATATTGCCCGAGCCGCTCGCCGTGCACGTGCCGCCTCCCGTACCGCTACAAGTCCAGCTCGTCGAGGCTAGCACGAGCTCGGGCGGCAGGGTGTCGGCGACCGTAGCACCGGTCACCGCCGAGGGCCCGTTGTTGCGCGCCGTGATGGTGTAGTGGAACGTCGAGCCCCAGCCGACGACGGCGACGCCGTTGGTCTTGGTGATGGAGAGATCGGCGTAGCTCATGCCCGTGGTGAGGGTGGTGATGGCCTTGGGCCCGAGCAGGCGCGAGATGCTGTCCGCGCGCACGCCGTAGTCGCCGTTGGTCACCGTCGAGAGCCAGACGCGGTAGACGCTGGTGGCGTCCGGCGTTGTGGCCCAGTTGGGACTCACTGTGAGCTGCGAGAGCGTGTTGCTGGCGATGGTACGATATTGCCCGCTGCCCGTGCCGCCGGTGATGCTGACCGTGACGCCGGCCAGAGCGTTGGGCGTCCACGTGGTAACGCCCGAGATGGAGTAGACGCTCGTGGCATCCGGGGGGGTGGTCCAATTCGAGGCGACCGTGAGCACGGTAGCGGTGTTGCTGGCGATGGGTCGCGACTGCCCGGCCCCCGTGCCACCCGTGATGAGGACGTTGAGTCCCGCGAGCGAATCGACCTGCCAAGCGCGGGTGGAGTCGGTGAGCGTGGAAGCGGTGCCGCTCGTTGCGGTGCGGCTCAGCCACACCGCGTAGATGCTGCTGGTGTTGAGGTTGGTGGTCCAATTCGCGCTGACGTTGAGGCGCACCGACGTGTTGCTGCTGATCGTCCGGGTTTGTCCTGCGCCAGCGCCGGCGATGATCGTCACGTTGAAGTTGGTGAAGGCGTTGGTCGCCCACGCCCGCGTGCTGTCCTCCAACCACGAGTTGCCGTCGGTGGTCGCTGTACCACTCACCGCCGCAATCTTGGTGCTGTCAGTGAGCGCGCTCGCGGTACCGGCCGTGGCGTAACCACCCGTGGCGATGGTCGTGGGGCTCATCACACCCTGCACGGCGAAGACGCTGGTGCCATCGGGAGTCGTCGTCCAGTTGGGACTGACGGTCAGCGTGGTGGCCGT
>CAYHNK010000135.1:0-11681 GCA_964357695.1 uncultured Bdellovibrionales bacterium
GCTCGCCATGGGCATATCCGCAATGGACGGGTTCGTGGCCGCCAACGTTCGGCGCTAAGCCTGACGACCGCAGGTTCGCCTGGTGGTCCGAACAATCGAATACGATTACGGAAAGCCGTTCGACATGATGCTCGATGTTGTTGATTTGGAGAATTGGCGGGGTGGACGGGACTCTCACCGGGGGTGGGTCCTCGGCGGGGGCGGCACCACAGGGCTCTGCGGATCTCGATCTTCTGTGCGGGTCGCATCGCTGCCGCGATGCTGGTGACGCTTTGAGCTTCTTTGGCGGCGCCTGCGGCGGCGCGGGTTCTCGCCCGTCCGCCCCGAAGCGGGATCGATCGACGACGATTTGAGGATTGCGTGGCGGGGTGGACGGGACTCGAACCCGCGGCCTCCGGCGTGACAGGCCGGCGTTATAACCGACTTAACTACCACCCCGCACGAAAGGTGCTGCCCGCGGACGGACAAATGCCGCCGCGGCGAGCGAGCTTGGTAGCAGGAAGCAAACGGGTGGTCAAGCAAAACTAGGAGCTCGTGCTACGGTTGCTCGTCGCCGATGATCTCACGGTAGGCGCGCAAATGGCCGAGGGCCTCGTCACGCTCGCCGAGCTGCTCGAGCAGGGCCGCCAGATTGAAGTGCGCATCGACAAATTTCGTATCTGAAGCGAGTGCCGCCTCATACGAGGCACGGGCGCTGACGAGATCACCGCCGTCGTGTAGGGTCACGCCGAGATTGAAGTTGGCCACGGGGTTGCCGACGTCGGCGCGCAGGGCTTGGCGAAAGTAGGCGGCCGCGCGCTCGGACTCGCCAGCGGCCGCGCACAGCCGGCCGACGTTGATCATGGCCTCGACGTGCTCAGGATTGATTTCGAGGGCGTGCAAATAGGCTTCGTAGGCCTGCTGGGGTGCTTCCTCCTCGTGCGCGATCGCGTTCTCGAACCAGCGCGTGGCCTCCTCGCGGTAGGACGACGGTGGGCGCTCGGGTGGCGTGCGACGGCTGAGTACCACCGGGTCTCCGTCGGACACGTTGGCGGCCGGTGCGCGACTGGAAGGTGCCGGCTCGCCCAGGCGCAGTCGGCCTTGACCGGTCGCCGGCTCCCATAGCTTCTCGCCGTCGTCGACAACCACGCGACCCGCGTCCGCGCGCAGTCGCAGAGCCGAGAGCGGCTGTTCGGTTGGTAGCTGCGTCTTCAGGTGACGCAGCGCACTCTCGACCTCGTTGGCGGCCAGGCCCTCGGCCATGAGCGCGCTGGCCAGTCGCAACACCAACAGGTCCTGAAACAGCAGGCGTGGGCGACGCTGCCCCGGTCGTGTCGGCGCGATCGTGGCGTCAGGGTCGGCGACCAGACCCGCGCGGACATACGCACGCACGCGGTGCTCGGGAAGGTTGGCGAGGCGCGCGGCGTCGCGAATAGAGTAACCTGCGGTCATCATGTCACATCATGTCCCACGTCTCTGACGCTTTGCCCGGCGAGCACGATTGCGATCGTCTAGCAGGGCGCGCTATGCTTAGCGGATTCTGACTCCAATGGGTAGTGCGGGTAAAGACCATGGTGCGTGAGACGACCGCGATGGGCGCCGCGAAAGAGCAGCGAACGCCTGACGAGATTTCCGATGCGCCGTGGCCGGGCCAGCGCACCCCGCGCGTGCTCGTCGTCGATGACGATGCCGCCAACCGCAGGCTGGTCACCGAGACCCTCGACGGCGCGGGCTACGAGATCGTTACCGCCGCCGATGGTGTCGAGGCCCTTGAAAAGATGCGCCGTGATCCACCCGATCTCATGATCCTCGACGTCATGATGCCGCGGATGAACGGGCTTGAAGTCTGCCGCATCGTCAAGTCATCGGCGAGCGACACCTTCATCCCGATCATCTTAGTGACGGTCAAAAACGACATCGACTCCAAGGTTGCGGGTCTCAATCTCGGTGCCGACGACTACATCGGCAAGCCCTACAATCCGGTGGAGCTGCGGGCGCGCGCCGAGTCAATGTTGCGCATCAAAGCGTTGCAAGACCGCATCAATTCCAAGCGTCGCGAGCTCGAGTCCCTCAGCCTGACCGACGATCTGACCGGGCTGCTCAATCATCGCGCCATGCAAAAGCGCCTTAAGGACGAATTTTCCAGAGCACAACGCTACAATGATCCGCTGTCTCTGTTGATGATCGACGTCGACCATTTCAAGGCCGTCAATGACACGCATGGGCACCAAGTGGGTGACCGCGTTCTCAAAGAGCTCGCGCAGGTGATCCTCGAGAGCGTGCGTGAAATCGACGTCGCCGCGCGCTACGGTGGCGAGGAGTTCCTCGTCATTTTGCCGCAGACGCACTTCTCCGGATCGCTGGCCGTCGCTGAGCGTGTCTGGCGCTCCGTCGGTGAGCACCAATTTGCGCCGGACGAAAGCGACCTGCGGCTGACGGTGTCGATTGGCATCTCGTTCTTTCCCAACAAGAGTGTGAGCACGTCCGATCGTTTGGTGGCGTTGGCCGATGAGGCGCTCTACCAAGCCAAGCGCGACGGTCGCAACCGCATCTGCCTGCATCAACAGCTCAGCTACGTGTACCGTCCAGGGAGCGCGGCGACCTGAGCCGCACGTGAGGTAGGGCTTGGCGAAAGTGCTCGTCGTCGACGACACCGCGGCGCTGCGAAGCGCCATGTGTCGTGCGCTCGAGGACAGCGATCTT
Organism: uncultured Bdellovibrionales bacterium; assembly: GCA_964357695.1. Classification (GTDB taxonomy): domain Bacteria; phylum Myxococcota; class XYA12-FULL-58-9; order XYA12-FULL-58-9; family CAYHNK01; genus CAYHNK01. Next base: position 2,683 of record CAYHNK010000135.1, read on the forward strand.
GGGGTTCAGGTCATCGAGGCCCAGGATGGCGCCGAGGCCCTGACGCTGGCGCTCGAGGATGGCATCGACGTCGTCGTCACCGATATCAACATGCCCCGGCTCGACGGCATCGGGCTGTTGCGTGGCATCCGCGGACAGCGCGACGCCTATGCCTTGCCGGTCATTCTCGTCACCTCGCAAGGTGAGGAGCGGCAGCGACAGGCGAGCTTTGAGGTCGGGGCGAGCGACTATCTGTACCGGCCCTTTGGTGATGATGAGCTGCGCGATCGCGTGCGAGTGCAGCTGCGCGTGCGTCGCCTGCATGGCGAGCTCGTGAGCGCCGCGGCCGAGCGCACGCACCTCGAAAATCACGATGATCTGACGGGTCTGGCGAATCGCCGTTCTTTTGTCGCACGCTGTGCGGCCGCCTGTGACGAGGCCCGCGCGTCGGGTGGCGAGCTGGCGGTCGCGCTCGTGGCAATCGACCGGCAGCGTTCGCTGGCGCGCGATCTCGGTGTGGGCAATCTCGAAGTCGTGCTCGTCGAGGTTGCGGCGCAGCTGCAACGACATTTTGCTGGCGCGACCGTCATCGCCCATCTTGCGGATGGCAAGTTTGGTGTGCTGTCGGTCGGAGCTGGCGGTGAGCGCGTGCGCGAACAAGCCCTGGCGCTGTGTGAATTTCTACGCAGCCACGTGATGGGTCGCGTTGTGCCAGGACAAATTCACATGTCCGTGGCGATCCGTGCGCTGGCGGGTGCCCAGTCGCCGTCAGCCGACGTGCTGCTCAATGAGGTCGAGTCCCTGCTGGATCGCGCGATGGCTGCGGGCGGCAATTGCGTGGAAATGTCAACGTAACGGGACCGACCCTTACGGTGCGGCGTCTTGGGCGGGGCCGATACGCAACGCTCCTAGGCTGTAGAGCGCGTAGATGAGCGAGGCGATCGCCTTGGGCGACAGCGAGCAATCGCGTGCCACGATACCGGACAACGTTGGCTGCTCGAGAAGCTTGATGGCCTGGCGTTCTGCATCCGGTAGCGTGGCGAGCGACTCGGGCGAAACGGCCGTGAGCGCGATCGAGGCCAACGCGACGCGCGCGAGCAGAGGCTCGTAGACGTCACTGGGCGCAAAATCGCGCACGCCACGATAGATGGCGAGGATCGGGGTCATCGGCGCCGATGTGAAATCGGACAAGTGCACGAGGCCCGCGTGAAACTGATAGCGGCCGTTGGCGTGTCCGAATAGCGAGAGGAATCCCAGACGCGACTGCTCTTCGAAGGCGGTCTGTAGCTGGGCATCGTCGATGAGCTGTCGCTCCACCAAGATTTGCCCGAGCAGCTTGTGGCTCTCCTTCTGCTCTTCGAGGGCGTTGGCGAGCGGCACCTCGGCGACGAGTCCCGTCGTTGCGAGCACGCGGCCGAGCGGATACCTGACTTGGCTGAGCTTGGCGCCTTGCGGGTGGCCATCAAGAAAGAAGGCACGATTGATGCCGTGCTCGTCTTCGAGCTCCAGCACGCCCGTCGCCCGTCTGTGCGCGAGGAATGCGGTTGCGCCCGCAAACGGTAGGTCGCGCACACTTCCCTGAAACTCAAGCTCCATCGCGGCGCATGATACCCGGGCTGGGGGTGAAGAGCGATACCCATCACCCAACGTTGCGAGCTTGCCACACACTTTGCAGCAGCGCCGCGGCGCACTATGATGGCGGCGCCATGACGAGCGTGATTGGGTTGGTGTTGCGGCCGGGGGTCGGTGAGGCGCTCGAAGGCCTACACTTGGTCATCAAGCAGGCCCCACAGTGCCGCTTTCTCGTCGAAGATGAAGGTCATCATGCCCTGTCGCGCGTGCCGAGAGACGTCGAAGCTGTCGATGCGCGCACCTTTGAAGCCGCTGTGGATCTGGTGATCGTTCTCGGCGGTGACGGTACGATGATTCATGCGGCGTCGCTGTTGCGTGAGCGGGTCGTACCGATCCTCGGCGTCAATCTGGGCCACATCGGTTTTCTCACCGAGGTGACGCGCGACGAGCTGCCGGCGGTGTTGCCCCGCGTGCTTGCCGGCACGGTCGGCCACGTCGATCGCATGCGACTCGACGCAGAGCTGTGGCGCAACGGCGCGATCGCTCACAGCGGGCGCGTGCTCAACGACGTGGTGCTCAACCCAATGGCCTTAGCGCGCTTATCCCAATACCGTGTGCAGCGCGGCGGCGAGCTCGTGACGACCGTGCGAGGCGACGGCATCATCGTCGCGACGCCGACCGGGTCGACCGCCTATTCGATGGCCGCAGGGGGCCCGGTGCTCGAGCCCGGCCTCGAGGCCATTGCCATCACGCCCATCTGCCCGCACGAGCTGAGCCAGCGGCCCTTGATTGTTGCGCCCCAGGGAGACGTCGAGGTGTCGCTCGTGACGGACGCGCCCGTGTTTCTCACCCTCGACGGGCAAGCGGGCCACGAGTTTCTTCCTGGAGACTTGCTGCGCGTGCGCCGCGCGACCGCACCGACCCGCCTCTTGCGCGTCTCTGAACGCAGCTACTTTCAGACGCTGCGCACGAAACTGCGCTGGGGGGATGGCGGCGGGGTTGGGCGTTAGAAGCTCGCCCCGGCGGCGAGGTAGCCGTTGATGGTCCGACGCGTTTCGCTCGCGTCCTGTGCGAGTGTCACACCGTCGAGCAGCACGCGTGTACCCGTGCCACTGTAGCTGATCTTCAACAGCTCAAAGGTGCCGCCGAGCTCCACATAGGGCGCCCACGAGGAGCCCATGGGGATGCGATAGCGAGCGCGCAGCTCGCCACGCCCGCCGAGCACCTGGGCTGACGTACCCGATGTCGCGGGTCGCTCGCGCTGTGTGCCCCAGGGAACTGCGAGCAGCGCGAGCCCAGCCTCCCACCCGTCGCGTGAAAGCTGCCCGACATCGAACGTTGCGCCGAAGAGCGCGGTCATGCGGGTCCAGCCTGGTACGAGCAGCGCAGTGGGCTGTGCCGAGGAGGTGAAGCTGTCAAAGCCAGCGCCCACGGCGCCGCCCACCGCGATCCCTCCGAGCCAGCGGCGATAGCCCCCGGTGAGCGCGCCACCGACAAGCGTCGTATCGATGCGGAGCTCGGGCTGCACGCTCGCCGATGCCAGCGCTGCAGTGCCCGTATGCAGCGTTGTGCGCACCCACCAGCCCGCCTCCGCGTGCATGGCGACTGCAAGGGTCAGCAGGTTTCCGAGCGGCGTATTGATGTTGAGCTCGCCGAGGCCGCTGTTCGATTGGACGGTGTCTTGGTAGCTCAGAACACCGCCGCCAAGCTGCGCGCTGATGCTCAATGGGTGCGCTCGTGCGGCGGTCGGCGAGATGGCGCGCTGTGTGGCGGCCGCAGGCGTCGTGGTCCACGCGGTGGCGGCGAGCTCGTCCGGGGCCGGGGTTGCCTCGGGCTCGCTCGTTGCGACCGGCTCCGCTGTGTCAGGCGGCACATCGTGCTCTGTGTTCCCTGCCGGCGCTGCCTCGACGCGGGCCTCGGAAGGGGGTGCGCTCGGCGCGAGCTTGCGATTCGCTGCTGCCACCGCCTCGGCCGCGAGGCTCCTGACCGCCGGCTCAAAGCCCTTCTTTCGTAGCTTCGTACTGCCTTGGTAGACGAGCGTGCCGTCCTCAGAGACGACGGTGATGCTCAGCACCCGGCGCTTCTTGTTGACCGTGCTGTCAAACACCATCGCGACGCTGTGGGTGCGCGCCGTGGCGGCGATCGCCTCGGCCAGCTTGCCCGTGCTCGCCCACGCGGGCGGCCGCGGTTGGCGGCTCACGTTGTAACCGGCGAGCTCACTCTTGGCCGCTTGGAAGAGCAAGTCCGCGATGCGACCGCCGTCGGGGCCCGTGGTTTCAACCACCACGACGTTCGAGGACGCGGCCAGCAGCGCAAAGCTGAGGAAGGGGAGGGCTGGGGAAACAAGCATGGCGATACACTTTCATGGACATTGGGCACGCGTCAACGGCATCGAGCGAAACTGGCACCGTTGCCGGGGGCGGTGCTATGCTCCTAGGGATGCCGACGTGTCCGTACTGTAAGACGCCACAGCCTGCCACCCGTGGCCGGGAGCCGGTGGCGGCGACCGTCATTTGTCCGAAGTGCGGTGGGCGTTACGGCACCGGCCAGCTCGCCGGTCAGGCCGATGATCAGGGCGATGGCGGTTTCGCCGACTTGCCCACCGCCGTGCTCAGCCCTGACGTTCTGCGCGAGAAGCTCGAGGCGACGCGACGATCCGAGGAAGCGCTCAGTCAAGATGTCCTCTTCGGCGGCGCCACCGTGGAGGTCGCGCTCCCCGGCGACGTGAACGATCGCCTGGAGCCGTGGGGTGAGCCGTCGCCCAGTCCCAGTCCCGTTCCTGCGCGAGGGTCGGTGCCGCGTCCGCCACCGGCGCCGACATTGCCGTCGTCACATCGGGTGCCGCGCTGGGTGTGGCTCGCCCTGGCGGGCGCCCTGCTGGGTGGAGGCGTGGGCGTGGCCCTGTTGTCGTTGCGCGAGCCCACGTCTGTGGCGAGTGAAGTGCGCTATGCCAACGCGCGCGTACCGCTGCGACGCAGCCCCGAAATCGACGCCGCGATCGTCGTGGAGCTGGGCCGCGGCGAGCAGGTGCGCCTCTATGGGCAGGTGGGCCCCTTCGCGGTCGTGCGCTCGGTCAACGACCAGCTCGGCTACGTGCCACTGACGGCGCTCGATGCGTCACCGCCCGCGATGGACCCCGTCGACGCGTTGCCTCCCTGTGAAGGCCGTGCACCGGCTGAGACGACCGAATCTTGCGTGACGCGCATGGCGGCGCGCTTGAGCGATTGTGCCACTGCGTGCGCGTCAGCGACCACGTCGGTCGACTGTCTGGTGAAATGCCAGGACCACGTGGCAACGTGCGTGCGAACCTGCGGCGACCGCGAGGAGCACGCCGCGGCGGCGGATGAGGGTGGGGATCCTGTGCAAGGGGATCCTGTGCGAGAAGAGGAGGCGAGACCGGAGGCGCGCGAAGAGGTGCAAGAAGCGGTGCCGCCCAAGCCTGCCGCGGAGGTGCGCCCCGCCGCGGTACCCAAACGCAAGCCGCGCGCGCGGGCGCGTGACGTCAAGACCCACAAGGGCGGCACGAAGACGCAGTGGGACGTTCCTGCTGACAAGCCGACCGACGACGGTGGTTGGAATCTGCCGCCGTAGACAACGCCTCGCACACTCGCGCCCTACGAGCGCGTGAGCAGCGCGATGCCTTCCTGCACAAAACCGGCGAGCTCGTGTCGCTGGTCCTCATCGAGCGAGGCGGCGAGGATGCGCGCGCGCAGGGCCTCGAGGTGCCGCACGGCCTCGACATGCTCGTGTCGCGCAAAGGCCGCCATGGCGACCTCGAGCTGGTCGTCGGGCAACGCGTCGACGTCGTGCATGCCGTCGACGAAGGCACAAAAATCGGTGAGGGCGCGGCCCGCATGGATCTGCTCCATGCCCACCATCGCGGCACGCCGCTGGTCGGCGTCGCGATCGGGATCATGCCAGATCTTGCTCAGCGCGTCGTAGAACGACTCACCGCGAAGCTCGCTCAACACTTCCATCGCGTGCTCGAAGAAGAATAGCTCGTCGGGCTCGTCGAGATCGGCTTCGATGAGCGTGATCGCTTCGGCATCGCCGCGACGCGCGAGCTCGCCGGCGGCGGCGCTGCGCATGTAGTCGTCCTCATCCTCGGCCATCATGACGCGCAGAAATGCGTCGACGAGCGGCGTGTGCGAGGTGCTGATGCGATCGAACAGGGCGTCGCGTTCCTCAGGCGTTTCGAGCTCGAAGTAGACCTCCAAGAGATCGGCGACGTCTTCTTCGACTGCGTGAGTCGGTTCGTTCGCGGTGGGCACCGCCGCGGGTATAGGGGCGGGTGTCGAGGCCAAGATGCTCTCGACCAAGGCCCGCGCGCCACCTTTTCGCTCCTCGCCCGTCACGCAGGCAGTATAAGGGGAGAAGACCGGCGTCAGGTCAAGGGGCGCGCATGGCAATTGACACCCACGGAGTCCTTCGATAGGTCGTGACGGTGGACCTCTCCGATTTCGTAGAGAAAATCATTACGCTGGCGGATCGGTTGGGCGACGAGGCCGGGGCTATCATCTCGAACCCCGAGCTCGAAGAGCGCCTGGCGCGCATTCCCACGAAGCTCGGCGCCTACGGCGTCGATCAGTTCGGATTCGATCCCGGGTATCTGCGTAAGTTTGTGGGACTCGGGGCGTGGCTCTATCGGCGCTACTTTCGCGCGCAGGCATTCGGTGTCGCGAACATTCCGGATGGCGCGTGCCTCATTGTCGCCAATCACTCCGGTCAGTTGCCGTTTGACGCTATGATGATCAACTACGCGGCATTTCTCGAGCGTGATCCGCCGCGTGTGTTTCGGTCGATGGTGGAGCGCTTCGTACCCGCGACGCCGTTCGTCTCGACGTTCATTGCTCGCACCGGACAGGTGCTCGGCACGCCCGAGAACTGTCGTCGACTGCTCGACGCCGGGGAAGCGATCCTGGTGTTTCCCGAAGGTGTACGCGGGCTCAACAAGACTTGGGACAAGCGCTATCAGCTGCAGCGCTTTGGCCAGGGATTTGTGCGCTTGGCGCTCGAGAGCAAAGTACCCGTGGTGCCGGTGGTGGTCATCGGTGCCGAAGAGCAGGCACCGAGCTTTTTCAACCTCGAGCGCTTGGGGAGGCTTTTTGGTATGCCGGCGCTGCCGGTCACGCCCACGCATCCGCTGATTCCCGGGCTCGGGTTGTTGCCGCTGCCAACGCGCTATCGCATCTATTTCGGCGAACCGATGCAGCTGACGGGCGACTGCAATGACGAGGATGAGGCGATCCTGCGCATCGTCGAGCAGGTGCGCAGCACCATGCAGCGCATGGTTGACACTGGATTGCGCGCTCGCGAGCACGTGTTTTGGTGAGTCGAAGGGGGGAGTGGTCGTGCGCATTGTCCTGACAGGGATCTCCGGACGCCTCGGGCGCCGCGTGGCGAGACGTTTGGCCCGGGGCAATGAGGTCATTGGCATCGACCAGCGACCGTGTGATGGGCTGCCGGAGGGCGTTCGCCACCACCGCCTGGATATCCGTCGACGATCGGCCGAAGACATCTTTCGTCAAGGCGGCATCGATGCGGTCGTGCACCTCGGCATGGTGCACAATTTTCGCATCTCGAGCGAGCGGCTCTATGCGCGTAACGTCGTCGGCACCGAGACGCTGCTCGCGTACGCCAGTCGCTACAAAGTGAAAAAGCTCATCCTGCTCTCAAGCGGCGACGTCTACGGCCCGGCGCCCACCAACAGTCATTTCATCGATGAAGATGCGCCTCTGATGGCGAGCCAGCGCTTTCCCGAGATCCGCACCGTCGTTGCGGTCGATCGCGCGGTGCAGTCGTTCTTCTGGCGCCACCACGATGTCGAAACCGTGATCCTGCGGCCGGCGCACATCGTCGGCCCGAATGTGCGCAATGCGCCAGCGAACTACTTTCGCCTGCGGGTCATCCCCAAGCTCATGGGCTTTGACCCCATGCTACAGCTCATCCATGAAGACGACCTGCTGCGCACCATCGAGGTAGCACTTGCGCCCGGGATCCGCGGCGTGTTCAACCTCGCGGGCACCGAGCCCGTGCCGCTGTCAACAATTCTGCGCATTCTTGGCAAGCCCATCGTACCGGTGCCGTTTGCGCTCTTGCGCGCATTTCTGGAACGGGCCTGGAAGTATCGGTTAACATCCTTTCCTGCGCCCGAGCTCGATCACATCCGTTTCAATACGGTGCTCGATACGCGACGCGCGCAGGAGGTTCTCAAGGTGACTCCCGAGCGCAACCTACACGAGATGCTCGAGCCGTTTCGTGTCGAACGACCGCAGATGGGTTGAGCATGCAACAAGATGTCCTTCGCAATCGTTCCCTGCGCACCAAGCTCGCCGTCAGCGTCGCCTCGTTGCTCGCGGTCATGGCACTCTTTCTGGTGCTCTTTTTTCCGGCGCGCATGGATGCGCTGGCACGCAAGTGGGCCGAGCGACGCGCCATCGGCGTGGTGATGATCCTGCGCAGCGCCGTGGCTCCGGGTCTCGAGTTCGATGATCGGATGACGGCCGAAGAGATGCTCCAGGGGCTCGCGGAGACGCCTGGCACGGTCTACGGCGTCGCTTACCGTGGCAATGGTAGCGTGCTCGGCGCCTGGCATGGCGAAGAAGCGCCGCCCTACGACGCCCCAGGCCAACGTGAGCCGCGTGTGCGGATCGACGGCGGGCGCATGCACGTTGTGACCTCGATCCAAGGACGCGGTGGCGGCGCGGGGACCCTTGCGCTCGGCTTCTCGTTGGCGGAGATGCAGCGCGAGAAACGGGCGAACTTCCTCGTCGTCATCGCCGTGTCTGGTCTCGTCCTCGTCGGCGGTTTCGTCGTTTCGTTGCTGCTTGGCGGGTATCTCGTGCGCCCCGTGGCGATGCTCACGCACCTCGCGGGTGAGATCGTGCGAACGGGGGATCTCACGCAGCCGATCGAAATCGGCTCGAGCGATGAAGTGGGTCAGCTCGCCACGAGCTTTCGCGAGCTGATGAAGCGTCAGAGCTCCATTCTCACGGGGGTCAAGCGTCTTGCGACCGAGCTCGGCACCGTCGTCGAGCAGGTTTCACGCGTTTCGGGCGTGGTGTCGACAGGCACGGACACCATTCAGGCGCGTGTGGAAGAGACCTCGGCCTCCACCGAGCAGATGCTGCGCTCGTTGCAGGAAATCGCGCGTAGCGTGGACGTCCTGCATGCCAACGCAGAGCAGAGCTCGGTGTCGATCATGCAGATGGACGCCACGAACTCCGCGGTCGCCGACAACGTGGACACGATGTCGGGGGGAGTGGATGAGGTTGCGAGCGCCCTGGAGGAAATGACGGCGTCGATGCAGGAGATTGCGCGTAACGTCGAGGAGCTTTCGGCCTTCATCGGCGAGACGTCGGCGTCGATGACCCAGATGTACGCCTCGATCCGCAAGGTGCAGCTCAACGCCAACGAGACCTCGAAGCTCTCCGAGCAAGTTTCCAAGG
>CAYHNK010000136.1:0-11673 GCA_964357695.1 uncultured Bdellovibrionales bacterium
GATGCGCAAGAGCAGGTTCACCGAAGAGCAGATGGTCGAGATATCCGACCGGCCTACGGCGCCTCGTCTGCGCCGATGTCCCAGGCGCCCCCCTGGGGCCGCGTGTCGCTATCCACGTCGTCGGCAAAAGACAACGTCGTGTCGGCCGCAAGGTTGAGTCCCATGTCGATGGCGGCCGTGTCACCGCCTGCAAGATGCAGATCGCGCGCTGCAAGGTCGACGAACTGCACGGTGGTGTTGTTTTGCGAGGCCGGCCCGGGGGCGTCGGCGGCCAGGTCAGAGATGTTGTGGTCCGAACCGGCGGCGAAGGCGGCCGTACCCCAGAAGCCGTCGGTGCAGCCCTGAGCAACGTTGTTTTTCACCAGGGGTCCGGCGCCGCCAATGTTGCGGAAGCCCTGATCGCAGTTGACTACCGTATTGTTGTAGAAGGTGTGGGCGATGGGAGCGGCGCCCTGCTCGAAGCCCACGGTTTGGGCCCCCGAATAGTCGTACACCACGTTGTTCCAGAAACGCGCACGCCCGCTGGCCGTGCCGGCGCTCGTGTAGTCGGTGTAGGCTTGCAGCCAGTTGCCGCCGGTGTGGGCGGTGCCTCGCAAGATGTTTGACGCAACCGCCACATCGACGACGCCCGAAGAAAGGCGCAGCTCGATGGCGAAGCGGTCTGAGGTGATGGTGCCGGTGGTGCTCCAGATCTGCAGGCCCTCGATGGTGACGCTGGTTGTCCGGATGGAAATGCCGGTAACATCGCCCACCTGCAGATTGTACTTGGAGTCGTCCCAGACACCGGCGTGGCGCTGTGATCGGTTGCACTCGCGCGCCGTGTCGATGGGCGTGTAGATGCGGATGCGACGGGTCGCATCGCTCGTCAAACCCGCCAGCACGACGTTGGTCACGTCCGGTCCCGTATCGAAGTAGCAGGGGATATCGACGGCATAGTTGTTGGCGACGAGATCGGGACTGCCCAGCACCACTGAAAGGTCGCTCACCGCCCCGCCCAGCGAGCTGTAGGCATGGCGGATGGAGGTGACGGTGGCGCCCGAGACGTCGGCCGGAACGCCTCCCGTGGGAGTCACCACGCGCCACATGCTGGTCGTGATCTTGGCGGCGAGATGTGCGACCCCCGAGGCTCCATACGCCACGACGTCACCGACGCCGAGATTGTCCGCCACCTGCGGCTGCGAAAACGTCGCCGTACCGCCCGCAAGGGCAACCGTGGGAGCCCCACTCTTGTGGTCGGCTAGGTTCTGGCCCACCGCAAGGTAGACCGGCGTGGGACCCGTCGCGGTCGCGACAGTCGTCTGCGGACCGAACGCGGTTTCCACACCGTCGCCATTGCGCGCCATGACGCGCCATCGGTACTCGGTGGCGGCGCGAAGGCCCGAAACTACCATACCACCCATTCCCCAGGCCGATACCGTCGCCCACACGGGCGGTGGCGCGATGAGGCCGTTCGCCTGCACGAAGTCACCGGTGAGCGCATCGGCGAGCGCATACTCGGTGGTGATGTTGTTGCCATCGACCGGTACACCGGCGACGTTCGGTATGCCGACCACCATGGCGTGCGCGGAGATGTTGGCGACACTCGGCGCCGCCGGGGCATTGGCAAGCGTGAAGTGACCACCACACGCCGTTGGCGCCGATGCACCGAGTGAATTCACCGCAGCAACGCGGTAAGTGTAGAGCGTGTCGGGAGCGACACCGTCGTCTGTGTAGGTGACGACGAACGACGCGGATCCACCCGATGCGGGCAGGGTGACAGGCGGTTCGTACGCCGCACCCGCCACCGAGCGCTCCAGCACGAACGCCGTCTCGTCGTCGGCCTGGTCAGTCCAAGACACCGTGACCTGCGTTGCCGAGGTCACGGGTGTGACCACGGCGCAATCCGTTGGCGCGGCAGGGGCAGCTCGTGCTGGTGCATCGCCTGAAGGGGGAACGTCGAGGTCGGTGCGCGAGACGAGGCAGCCCGTGCTCGCACACGCTGCCATGGCCAGACACAGCCCCCGCAGACGGTGGGAGCGCCAGCGTGCACGAGCCATTGAGTGTTCGCGTGCGCGTCGCGAATCGCCATCGCGGGCCATCAGTGCACCTGTAGGTTGTTCGGCGCGCGTGGGCCCACGGTGCCGATCGGCGCGTCCGCGATGGTGACGTCGTCAATGTACATCGAGCTAGTTTCCGCAAATCCCGAGTTCATCCAGCCCATCAAGTAGCCGTTGCGCAGGTAGTTTCCTGCACCACCGGACGGGTAGAGTGGTAACGCAGTGTCGTTGAGGACCATGACATCGTCGATCCACATTTGAATGGCCCCGTCGTTGTTCGCTGCGGTGGCGGTCTTTGTGCGGATCTGAATCTTCAACCACCTGCCGAGCCGCTCGTCGGTGCCAGAGAAGTCGGCGCTCGCACCGTGACCAGCCACAGGGAGGCCCTGATTGGTGCCGTACTCGACGAAATAGAGGTCACATTGGTTTTCGAGCGCGTGTGTGCTGACGCCCGTCGCCACCGTGTAGTTGGTATAGCTATCGGCCCACAGCTTGTAGAACTTGTTGTTGTTGGGACTAACCATCCGGTGCTGCCACTTGGGACCGAGACCCTCGGTGCCATCGGGGTAGTACACGTACCACTGCATGTAGACTTCGTTCATGTTGTAGCCGAGCACGTACCGCAGCTCACTCCAAGCATCATCGGCGAGGTCGGCGTTGCCGCCGAAGGTGAACTTCACGCTGTGGGTCCCACTGTGCGCGATGTCGGCGCTCACCCCGACGGCGTCGGCGGAACCTGAATTCGTGCCGTTCCAGCCGTAGCCGCTCGGCAGGGGGCTGCTGAGGTTGGTCCCCGACTCGAAGTCGTCATGGAACAGCTCGCTGGCCTGGGCCTGTGAACTTCCGATAGCAAGCAGGGCAGCGCAAATACTCAAAGTGCTTCGCATGTTTCGACCTCCTCGTGTTCGCATTGATTGAAGGGAGCTCGCAACCGCGGCGCCGCCTGCATAGGGGCGCACTCGTTCGCCGCCGTCAGTCGTGCACATAGCGCATCCCCGCTCCCGCCGGCTCGAACGAAGAGCCACCCTGCCCGCCGACGATCCAACCGCGCGCCGAGCTCAGAAAGAATATGCGGCGAATGCTAATGCCAGCGGGTGTTTCATCTTGCCACGTTGTGCCCCCATCCTCGGTGTGCCACAGCATGGGGGACAACACGGGGTCGAAGCTGTAGCCGTAAAACGTACCCACCCACGCCTCGCTCGCAGAGACGACGAAGACGTCTGTGAGCGGTGGGCCCACCGATGGCAGTGGTACGCGCTCCCAGCTCGTGCCGCCATCCGTCGTGCGCAAAACCACGGCATGGGCGAGCTGCTGCCAGCCCCCCCCAACCACAATGCCGCCTTCGCCGCCGATGGCCACGCCCAATGCGCCGTCCGGGGAAAAGTGCACACCACGCAACCACCCTCCCGTTGGCTCCAGGGCCGTCGCTACGACGGAAGTCCAGTGCGCGCCCGCGTCATCAGAGGCTAGCGCCACGCCATCGCTGCCGCTACCCCCAACGAGAGTTAGGTGATCGAAGGTCGACACATAGAGGCCGGCGTCGTAGAAGTTGTGAGGAATCGCCACCGCGGTCCAATTCACCCCGCCGTCCTCGGTGCGCCAAATCGTGCTGCCCGTTAGCAGCGGCACCAGCCAGGCGCGGCGGCCATCCTCGTCGAACCACAGACGACGCACCGGGTAGCCCACGTCGGGGGACGAAGCGCCAGCCACGCCGCTCCAAGTACGCCCGCCGTCATGCGTCCTCAAGAGTAGAAACTCCGCGGGCGTCGCACCCACCGCGAGGAGCCGGCCAGCGATCCAGCCAACGCTTCGGGTAGAGAACCACGCGGCGTCGAGCGCGTACGACTGCACGTCAACGTTCCTCGCGCTATCGTGCCAAAACGATTCGACGGCGACATCGGCACTGGCTTCATGCCACGTCGAGCCGCCGTCCTGCGTCCAGCGGATAGGATACGCATGGGCCGAGCTAAAGAGCACGGGGTCGTGCGGCGAGCCGATGAGCACCCCGTGCCAGGGGTCGGTGAAGTGCACGTCCTGCGTGTTTGAGCAGGCCGGGTTGAAAGCGCTCCACCCTGTCTCCAGCGCACCAGTTGGCGGCGGACCGGCCAGCGTTACCTCATGCCACAGCGCGGGGTAGAGCCACGCCTCGGTGGGCACGTCGGCGACGATCGAGGCCTCGGGGCCGCTGCTGAACACGAAGATGCGCTGCTGCGTCGCCGTAGCTGGGGCTGTTTCCGAGCCATCTGAAACGAGCACGTCCGCATCGAAGCGCAACCGCTCGCCAGTCTGGAACGTCAGACCCTCGAAGAAGCTCAGCGGGATCGACACCTCGACGGTGTAGCTTTGCGTCAGCGGCGTCACGCGGGCGTTCGCACCCGGCACGACGCCAACCCACTGAAACTGCCGAGTCATCGCGGTCGCGTACGTCTGAGGTTGCTGCGTACCGGCCGTCAGTGGCTTCATTCCGATGACCTGGGCGCCGCCGACGCCGTCTGGAACGATCAATAGGCGCGTGTCGCCGAGCACGGGCTGCGACCGCTCACCCGGCGGTCCCACATACAGGTCCACGCCGTCGCCCGTCTTGAACGCTTCCCACGGACGCTCGAGGCTGTTGGTCCACGGCGTGTTATCGTCCACCTCGAAACGCGCCAGCAGGGCAGAGTCGGAGAACCCAACCCACACCTCGCCGACTGTGTCGGCACCGGAGCGAATCGAAAACGGTGTCAATACGCTCCACTGTCGTCGCCCAACTCCGATGTCTGTGCCCGCGGCCATGGGACCGATGGCGCCGTCGCCAGGCTCCGGTTCTCTGCGACTCGCTGCCGCAATCTCGTCGGCCGTCACCTCCACCTCCCCTTCGGCGCGCACCTCACCACCGAGACCCTTGACTTCGTACGCATAGCCCGCCAGCGTGTTCTCATAGGCATAGACCCGGCCAGACGCTGGGTCTTGAACGACGCGCCCGGAGAAGAGCTCACCGCCGACGAACGTGAAAGGACCTGGCGTCGTGGGCCGCCCCGGGTCCTGAAAGAGATGTCCGCGGTAGAAGCCATCGGTGGTGTAGAAGTGGATCAAGCCGCCTTCGTCGGCAATAGCGACGTACTGGTCACCGAGCGTCCCGGCAAGCGTCCAGGTGTTGTAGATCTCGCCGTCGTGCCGGGCTCCCATGGCCTTCTGTCCGACTTCCCAGAGCCGCCCGCCGACAGGGTCATATTTGGTCAGGCGCGTATGCGTGAGCTGGGAGGAATGGCCAAGGCCGCTCGAGCTTGGAGCGGCCGCCCACGCGACGTAGATATTACCCGCGGTGTCTTTGCGCACTCCCATGGCGCCATTGCGCCCCTGGCCGACCCACTGCGGCTCGATATCCGGGTAGAGATCATCGACGACAACACGTAGCGCGCCGACATCCCACTGCGGCACGCCGTTGATGGTGCCGGTGCATGGGATCATGACGAGCTGCCGTGTCGGCTGATAGCGTACCTTGCCTACCAAGAGATAGAGATCTAGCGCCTCATCGGCGTACATCGTTCCCCACACGAAGCCCGCATCGCCAAAAGTCTGGCTGCTCAGATGCCGCTCCTCCGCCTGCACCACGTGGTCGCCGTTGTCGTCCTGCCATACTTCGAGATGGCCCCCGGCCTCGCGTCGCGCGAAGCCCACCGGGACCATGTCGTCGCCCTGAGCGCGCATGACAAAGTGGTTGTCGCTGTCCCACCAGACGAACTTCTCGTTGCCGAGACGCGTGATGCCCGAGCCGGCTGCGGTCGGTCCCCTGGCGCAGGCGAACTCCGTGGGAAATGGACCTTCGGTGATCTTCCAGTACGCCTCGGGCGCGCCTCCTATCCCTGTCGCCGCGTCGATGCGAGCGCGTGCCAAGGTACAATTTTGTGCACCCTCGTTGGCTTGCAGGTAGTAAAGCAACAACGGGTCGTCGGGGTCGGGGAAGATGGGTCCGCCATAGGCCGTGGGACCAAACCACTGCTGAACGATATCGCCGTTGCCAGCGAACGCCGTGATGACTTTCGGCGGGCTGTTTTCGGCGACGACAAAACCGCCCCACGGGGTTGACGCGACACCTGCCGGAATTAGGAAGTCGCCGGCATGGTACGCCCCGGCCAGCGGTCTCCCCCCCGCCACACCCAGCACTTGACGAAGCGTGCCATCGAGCTCGTAGATGCCTACCTGGTTGACGCTGGGAGCGAAGTCGGTGACCACCAGACCGGCGTCGGCGGCGAGCACCGCGAGGTCATAGGGCTCGATGAGACCGGTATCGATGAGCGTCGTGGGGTTGCCGGTGGCATTGGCGAACACGACCACGGCGCCCGATACTCCCGCGACGGTGTGGCTCAGCGCGTACAGGTTACCCACGCTGTCCAACGCCACACCGCACGGTCGCGTCAGGTCGAGCGAGCTCACAACCGCACCCGCCGTGAGGTCGACAATCGCGATCTTGTCCTCAAAGTACAGCGACACGTAGGCGGTATTACCACGCACCGCGAGCCCGGTTCCCGAGACAAGTGGCAGTCCGGCGCCGCTGCCGATGGCGCCCGCCTGCCAGCCGTAAGCCGGTCGGTCGGGGTTGAGGGGGAAGGTGGCGGAAACGTCGATCGTACCAAGGTCGATGCTGCTCCGATTTCCTGGATACGGCTGCTCCACACCGGTCGCCGCGTCCAATCGCACCAAGGCCGCCTTCGCGGCGCCGGTCAGAATAAACACCGACCCATCTGTCGCGCCCGAGCCCGCGGCGATGCCCCAATAGTCGCCGGCCCAGTATTGCGCGCGGGGTCGCTTTCGCCACACCGTCTTGCCGGACGCATCGATCTTGATCACCGAGCGACCCGCCTCGGAAATGTAGCGCCACAGAAAATAGCTCGCGCCCGACTCATCGACCGACGCATCGAGCGGATTGGCATGATCTGAGCCCCAGCTGCCGGTACCGTCGGGCGTCTGATAGGGGGGCGAGCCGGAGCTCCCCACCGCACCGATGTAACGGGCACTCACGACCGGATGTGCGCTCGATTTCCAACGATAGCGCCCGGGGGCGACGACGTTGCCCAAGCGGTCCCGTCCATCCCAGCGCACGTGAAACGGCCCGGCAGGCTGCTCGGTTTCCGTGACCAGCTCACGGATGACGTTGCCGGCCGCGTCGAGCACATTGGCGGACACCGCACCGCGAATGGGCAGGTCCAGGCCGAGCGTAATCGGTGGTGGAACGACCGCGGCGCCCTCGTCGACAGGTGCGGGGACGCGCGGCACTGCCGCGACGCGGGCCGCGTCGCAATCGCCAACAGCAACGAGCAAGAAGCAGACTCGTACGACCCGGTGCACGAGTGACGGCCACGCGATCCGATTCATTTGCGAACCTCCGACTTCTCGTCTCCGGGATGCATGCCTGGCGTACCCACTCGACGGCCAGGCGGCAGCTACTGCACCTGCAGATTTACTGGCGCCTTGGGTTTCGACGCGGGGCTCGCGTCGATGGGGGCGTCAGCGATCGTCACGTCGTCGATGTAGGTGTGCGTCGTCTGCGCGAAGCCGCTGTTGGACCACCCCATGAGGTAGCCGTTGCGCAGATAGTTGCCGATTCCATCAATCGGATAGAGGTCAAGCGTCGTATCCCCCATGACCCTGACGTCGTCTATCCACATCTCGATAACACCATCGTTATTTGCCGCTGTAGCACATCTCGTGTGAATCTGGATCTTAGTCCACCGTCCGAGATAGGAATCATCTACGGTATAATCTCCGTGCCCGCCCCACTCGCCCACGAAACCAAGTAGATTGGAGCCGTATTCAACAAAGTACTTGTCATGCAGGTTCGCACCGGGGTGCGTGCTTACCCCGGTCGCGACTTTGTAGTGCTGATAGTCGTCATCCCAGAGTTTGTAAAACTTGTTGTTATTTCCCCCCGTGGGCGCGGTGCGATGTACCCACTTGGGACCAACGGAAGGGTTCTCGTTCCCGGAGGGATAGTACTGATACCATTGCATATAGACTTCGGTCATGTTCTGCCCGAGTATATAGCGCAGCTCGCTCCTCGCATCGTCGCTGTCGGCGCCTCCTCCAAAGGTGAACTTCACGCTGCGAGTGCCACTGTGGGCGACGCCTGTGCTAACCCCAATGGCATCCCCCGGGTCTGACCACGCGCCATTCCAGCCGTAGCCGCTTGGCAAGGGATTGAACAGATCACTCCCCGACTCAAAATCGTCGTGGAACAGCTCGACGGCGTGAGCTTGCGTAGTCCCTAAAACGAGCACAGGCATGCAAATACTGAAGGTTCTTCGCATTGTTCAGCTCCCTCGTGGGCGGCGCACGGCGCCGTTCAGAACGTCATCCACTTGTCTCACTCGATTCTCAGGTTCGCGGGCGCCGCGGGTCCGATGGTGCCGATCGGCGCGTCGGATATCGTGATGTTGTCGATGTAGAGCGCGGTGGTGTCGGTGAAGCCCGAGTTCGACCAGCCCAAGAGGTAACCCCGCTCAAAGTAGTTGCCCTCCGCGTTGTACAGCTTGACGTCGGTGCGCTCGAAGACCAGGGTCTGCCTGCCACCGTGCGGGGTCCTCCAAACGCGCACGACGCCATCGTTGTTGGCCGCGGTGGCTACCTTCACCTGGCAGACAAATTCCACCCAAGTGCCGCGATCGCTGAGCTCGATGCCCCGGCCGCCTCTCACGGTGTCCCTGATGTGTGAAGTGTCAGGTCGAAACGGATGAAAATCGATGACACTTCCGCCGGAGCCGTCTGGCTGCACTTCGAGTCCACCACCGAGCCCCGGCCCGCCGCTGTAGGCGCCGGCCCAGAGGTGAACGAGGAACTTGTTGTTCGCTGAGGGAGGATCGGCCCGATGGTAGTAGTTGGCTGGGACGTAGAGTTCGTACTCGATCCATACTTCACCAAATTGCCCGCCAAGCTCAAAGCGCTGTTCCGCCCACGCGTCATCGCCTGAAGCCCCGCCGCCGAAGCTGAACTGCAAGCTGTAAGTACCGCCGCGGGCAAGCGTCGAACTGACCTGCACGCGATCGGCCGAGCCGAAGTTGGTTCCGGCCCACGATCCCGTGCCGGTCTGGGGCGTTGAGAGATCCCCGGTTTCGAAGTCGTCCTGCAGCAAGATTGCCGTGGCCGCCGGTTGCGCGTGTCCGAGCAGGCAAATCGCAATGAAAGCGCGTGTCATCGCGTGTCGCGCGATGACCGACCGGCTCGGACGCCTCAAATGTGTGCCCATGATTCGACTCTCCTGTGGCGCTGTATGGTGCGCGCCGTCTCATGAAACTAAGCCTACTGCACCTGCAGATTCGTTGGGGCCTTGGGTTTCGGTGCGGGGCTCGTGTCGATGGGGGCGTCAGCGATCGTCACGTCGTCGATGTAGGTGTGCGTCGTCTGCGCGAAGCCGCTGTTGGACCACCCCATGAGGTAGCCATTTCTGAAGTAGTTCCCGATGCCACCCTGTGGATAGAGAGGAACGCTGGCGTGATCGATCGTCAGTGTTCCGTCGACCCACAGTTGTATAACGCCGTCGTTGTTGGCACTGGTCGCTGTCTTCGCATGATAGACAAACTGCACCCAGCGACCCCGTCGAGCGTCGGTGACCCCCTGCGTGTCCCCCGACAGCCCATATGGACCGATACCGCTCGTTTGACTGGTGCCGTAGTCCGGTAGCAGGGAGGAGTCGCCACCGCTTGTTGGCCACAAGCTCGCCCCAACCTTGATCGTAAAGGCGCTGTAGACATCCGCCCACAATCTAATGAACTTGTTGTTCGACGGGCTCGCCGATCGGTGCGACCACTTGGGCCCCAAGCCCTCGGTGCCGTTGGGAAAGTACTGATACCACTGAATGTAGACGTCGTTCATGTTCTGACCGAGAACGTAGCGCAGCTCGGCCCGGGCGTCGTCGGTGATATCTGCGCTGCCGCCGAAAGTGAACCTAACGCTGCGCGTGCCACTGCGCGCAATGTCGGTGCTCACATCGACCCCGTCGCCAACATCCGACCAGGCACCGTTCCAACCATAGCCGGTGGGCAGGGGGTTGAAGAGGTCGCTCCCCGACTCAAAATCGTCGTGGAACAGCTCGACGGCGTGAGCTTGCGTAGTTTCTAAAGCGAGCAAAGGAACGACAATGCTGAGGATTCTTCGCATTGTTCAGTTTCCTCGTGGGCGCCGCACGGCGCCGTTAAGAACGTCATCCACTTGTCTCACTCGATTCTCAGGTTCGCGGGCGCCGCGGGCCGGCGGCATTCGCAGTCTGTGGGGCAGCTTTGGCAAGTTTCTCCAACATCGCATGTCGTAGGGTTGCCGCAGGTCGGGGGGGCGCAGGCAGAGAGGAGCCCGATGCACTCGCTACCAGTAATGTAGGCCCCCATGACGGAAGCATAGGATCCACCTCGTCCGTTGGTGGGATACGACGTCCTCTTGAAGTCACTGGGTACGCCAAACGACCCGGAGTCGTTGACAAAGCCAGGATCGGCCACAAGAGAATGTGCTTCGCACCCCGTCAGGCCCGCCTGGCAAGCACTCTGCCACGCCGATAGCGTGGCGTATGCCCCCCCAAAGAACCACGACGCGGTCCCGTAATAGTCGTTGTAGTCGTTGAACAACATGTTGCCAGCAATCGTCGCGCTATTCAGAATCGTGACGTGATATTGGGTCGGACTCACCGAGATGTTGTTCCACAGCGAGTAATCTAGCGTTGACCCGCCAACACTGTGAACGATGCTGGCTCGCAAATTGCCGTAGAACGTGTTGTTGTAAATCTTGATGCCCGTGGCTTGCCATAGAAGGCTCAGCGCCCCACCACCGGAACCGTTCGATGAGTTGTTGTTAGCGAAGATGTTCTGGTATATCGCCGTATTGTCGTTCGCTCCATTCGTAACCTGGTTCGCCTGCTGAATCCCGGATGCTGGGTTGTCATGAATGTAGTTGTACCGGACGGTGATGTCTTGCGTGCTGTCTTTCAGCCAAAACCCGCCCATCCTGCTGTTGTAGAGCTCGTTGTTCTCGTAGACCACGTGGTCGGATGTGTAGATGACACTCAGTGACTGATTGAAGCTGGTCCCCCCGGTGCCGTCCACGTTGTCATGTAGTCTATTGTTGCGAATGAGAATATTCGAACATCGTTGGACTCGCAGTACGTCTCCAAACCCATTGCCCGACTCGTTGTCTGCGCCGATCGAAACATCGTTGTTTTGGCCGCGACTGTTGTTCGAAGCCCAGAAGACCAATTGTCCTTTGATGACAAATCCGTCAATTGAGACATAGTCTTGATTGTAGGTGCCGATGGTGGCGTTGGTCGGGCCGGCACCGCCGTCCAAGACAACTGTCTCTCCCGGATACGCGGCGATGGTTGTCAGCGATGTAAACGCCTGGGTCGTTCTCTGCACGGTTGTGATCGCTGGAATGTAATGCGAGGTACTCGGTACGTTGTAGGTGCCGGCTCGGATGTAAAGCGTGTCCCCGCTTCGGAGTTGCTGCGCCCCGAACTGCGGGGCTCTCCAGGGACTACCGATAGACCCGACGCCTGTCGCATCGTTCCCGTTTTCAGCCACGTAGTAGGTTGCTGCGAGCGCCGTATGGGCAAAGCCTACAAGTCCGACGCAGAGCGGCAACCAGAAAGCGATTATTCGTCGGGCCGTTGTGCTTCTGC
>CAYHNK010000137.1:0-11651 GCA_964357695.1 uncultured Bdellovibrionales bacterium
TTCGCGGGAATGACGGCGAACGCCGGGACACGCAATCAGGGACAGGCCCTAGCGCCCATTGCCACGCTCGTGCTATGCGAACGTTACAGCGACGACTGGTGGCGACGGAGGTCTCGGGGTGGCAAAGCGCAGGATCCGTGTGGTGAGCGCCGCGGTGGCGCAAGAAGGTCGCTACCTCATCACGCAGCGCACGGCGCGGGCGGTGCTGCCCCTGCTGTGGGAGTTCCCCGGCGGGCGTGTCGAGGATGGTGAAGAAGATGAAGTCGCGCTCGCGCGCGAGCTGCGCGAGCGACTCGGCGTCGAGGCCGAAGTCCTCGAGCACCTATCGTCCACCGTGCGCGAGTACGATGACTACGTGGTCGAGCTGCATCTGTATCGCTGCGCCCTGGGGGATGCTGCCCCCAAGCCCTTGAGCGTCAACGCGCTGCGCTGGGTGTGCTGCGACGAGTTCGAGCACTATCAATTCACGCCAGCGGATCAGTCGTCGATGGACGCCCTGCTTTTCGGCAAGCCGCGCCGCTAGGCGGTGGCGCAGCGCGCTACGATCCAATCGCGGATGGCGCCGAACAGTGAGGCGCGATCGGGCTCGTTGAGCACTTCGTGCAGGGCCCCGGGACGTACAAGCACCGTCTTATCCTGAACGTCGAGCTGCGCGGACAGCGTCGCGCTCGCCTCCGGCAGCGCAATGGGGTCGGTGTCGCTGTAGATGTAGAACAGTGGCACCGGCAGCGTGCGCAGGGCGCGTACCTCGGCCTGCGCATTGCGCGACGCCAGCCACCAGCCGGCGGTCGCGGTGCGCACGATGAGCGGGTCGCGCTCCCACGCGGCTTGGATCGCCTCGTCATGTGTCAGCTGGCTCGCCTCGAGACCCGCGGGCAGGGCGAGTGTGGGCACGAGTCGCGCCGCTGCATGTGCCACCCAGATCTTCGGCCGCGGCACGGCCATGCGCAGCGCGAGGTAGGGATTGGTGACGATGAGACCCGTCAACGTGGGACTGCGTTGCGCCACGAGCGACAGCGCGGCGAGGCCACCATTGCTGTGTCCGAGGAGAAAGCGATGTTGTTGCGGCAGCTCGTCGAGCACGCAGGCAATATCGTCGAGATAGCGCTCGAAGCGACGCACGAACCCGCGCCGCCCTTCGGACATGCCGTGTCCGCGCAGGTCGACGGCGGTCGTGCGGATGCCAGCGGCGACGAGGGCATGGGCGAGCTCGCGATAGCGACCGCCGTGCTCGCCGTAGCCGTGCACCACCAGCAGGTCGGCTCGCGTCGGCACGCGGCTCGACTCCCATCGCTGGACGAAAAGCTTCGTATCGTCGGACGCCAGACACCATCGTTCCGTGTGGGTTGCGCTCATGGGTTGCACCTCAATCCAGGCCGCCGCCGTTGCTGTAACAGACGCCAGCGCTGCATTCATCCCCGACGACGCAGTCTACAGCCTCGTGGCAGTAGTCCGGCACGGCGGGGTATTCGTCGATGACTGTGATGTCTTGGGCTGCGTTGCCTTCGGCACCGTCGAGATCGATGGCACGCACGTACACCGTGTACAGGCCGGCAGCCTCATAGGTGTGCGACACGATGGCTGTGCCGCTATGCACTGCTGCCGTGCCGTCGCCGACTTCGAAGAAATATGTCAGCGGGTCGTGGTCCGCATCGAGCGAGGCGCTGGCGTCGAGATCAATGGGGAGACCTACGGGCGCGATGACCGGCAGGCGCAACGCGGCCTCCGGCGCGGCGTTGGTGGCAGGGTCAGCCGCCGGATCGGTCGGACCCACGCAGGCAGAGCCAAGCGCCGCAAGTAGCGCGAGGCGGGTCGTGTGCTCGTTCCCCATGTGCCAGCGAAGCTAGCACGGGGCCGGGCATGGACCAAGAAGGGTGGTGCCGCTTTGCCGCGGGTGCTAGGGAGAGCCAACGATGAATGTCCTGTTACCGACCCTCGTCTTGCGGGTCGAGGCGTCATGAGCGGTCAGCTGAGCCTGTGGCCAGGCGAGGAGCCAGGCGAGCGGATCCACTGGTCGGTCACCCGTCATCGCGCCCTCGAGAGCTGCGAGCGTCGCTACTACTATCAGTACTACGGCAGTCGCGGCGGTGGGCAGGCCGATGCCGTTCCGGCGTTGCGCGAGCTCTACATGCTCAAGCAGCTGCGCACGCGCTTTATGTGGGTCGGCGAAATCGTCCATGAGATGATCGAGCTCATGCTCACGAGCTTGCACCGTGGCGTGCGCGTGCCCGTCGACGCGCTCATCGAGCGCGGCACGCGGCGTATGCGGGCGCAGTACGCCGAGTCGGTGCAGCGCCTCTATCGCCTGCGTCCCGGACAGGCGTGCGGGCTCATCGAGCACGAGTACGATGAGGCGATCGCACCTGAGGACTGGTCATCGCGCCGTGATGCAATGCAGCAGTGTCTGCATACCTTTGCCGGCCTACCTCTCGTGCAGGCGATCCTTGCGGCGCCTGCCTGGCGCTGGCTCGCCGTCGAGACGCTCGGCAGCTTCGAGCTCGACGGGGCGCGGATCGTCGCCAAGCCCGATCTCGTGTGGCGCAGCGACGATGATGCCGTCGAGATCATCGATTGGAAGACGGGGGCGAGTGGGCCCGGCGTCATCGATGAGCTACAGGTCGCCGTCTACGGTTTGCACGCGTTGCGCGCTTGGGGCGCGGATCCGGAGCGCCTTCGCGCGCGCCTCGTCTTTCTGGGGAGCGGTCTGGAGTCGCCCTACGCGCTCGACGCCCACGCCCTCGCGCGCGCCGATGACAGCATCAAGGCGTCGGTGATGCGCATGCGCTCGCTCGCTCTCGACGGCCCGCGTGGCGAGGATGCCTTTGCCCGTACCGAGGACCTCGGGCGCTGCCGGCACTGTCCCTTTCGGCGACCGTGTGGCAGGGCGTAGTCCCCTTGTGACCCTGAGCCCGCGCTGCTAGATCCGCGACGACATGACTATTCGCACAGCCGCTGTCGTCGGGGCCGGTACCATGGGAAGTGGTATTGCGCAGAAGCTCGCCACCGAGGGAAACACCGTCCTGCTCGTCGATCGCACGCAGGCCCTGGCCGATGCCGGGCGCGCGAAGATCGCCACGATGCTTGACGAAGCCGTCGCGCGGCGTGTCTTCTCGCGCGATGAGGCCGATGGCATCCTCGCGCGTGTGACGCCGGCAGACACTCTCGATGCACTGGCCGGTACCGATGCGGTCATCGAGGCCGTGTTCGAGGACCTCGAAGTCAAGCGACAGCTCTTTGCAGAGTTCGATCGACGGTGTCTTGCGACGACCCTGCTCGCGACCAATACCTCGTCGTTTCGTGTCGCCGACGTCGCGCAGGGCCTCGCGCATCCTGAGCGGGTGGTGGGTCTGCATTTCTTCTTCCACCCGGCGAAGAATCGCCTCGTCGAGGTCGTCGGTCATGCGGGCAGCGACGCGCGTCTGCTCGAGCGCGCTTGGCAGTGGCAAGAAGCGACCGGCAAGACACCCATCGCGTCGCGTGACACTCCCGGGTTCGTCGTCAATCGCTACTTCGTCCCGTGGCTCAACGAGGCCGTGCGCCTGCATCAAGACGGGCTCAGCATCGCCAGCATCGACGCCGCCGCCAAGAAAGCTTTTCGCATCGGCATGGGACCGTTTGAGCTCATGAATGTCACCGGGGTGCCGATTGCCCTGCACGCGGCGACGACCTTGGGCCAACGTCTCGGGCGCTTCTACGAGCCGGTGGCGCTGCTCGCACGCCAGGTAGAGAGCGGCAGGCTTTGGGACCTTGGGGGGGTGGCCGAGGCAGCCGTCGAAGCGCGCGTCGGCGAGCGGCTTTGGGGCGTGGCGATGTCGGTGGCGCTCGACCTCGTTGATGACCACGTCAGCACCCCGGGAGACGTCGATCTCGGCGCGCGCGTGGGTCTGCGTTGGCCGGTGGGGCCGTTCGAGTACGCCAATCGCGTGGGTCTCGACACCGCGGCGCGTCTCGTCGACGTCGTACGCAAGACGCACGATCTCGGGCCGAGCCCGCTGCTTGCCCGGCAGTCCACGGGAGAGCCGCGCTTTTCCCTCGACAAGGTGCGCCTCGACGTTCGCGATGGGGTGGCGCGCATCCGACTCAATCGCCCCGACCAACTCAATGCACTCGATCCAGAGTCGGTCGAAGAGCTCGAGCAGCGTTTCGATGACGCCTCCGCACGCAACGATGTGCGCGGCATCGTCATCTCGGGGGCGGGCAAGGCATTTGTTGCCGGCGCCGATGTGAAGTTCTTTGTCGACGCCATCGAGCGCGGCGACCTCGATGCCATCGAGGCATTTTCGGCCCGCGGCCAACGGCTGTTTCGCCGCATCGAAACGAGCACGAAGCCGGTGGTGGCCGTGCTCGCGGGCATGGCGCTCGGGGGTGGCGCTGAGCTGGCGCTCGCCTGCCACGTGCGCATCGCCACCGACAAGGCGACGATGGCCTTCCCTGAAACGAGCCTCGGTATCTATCCCGGCCTCGGGGGTACGCAACGCCTGACGCGCCAGCTTGGCCGCGGACTGGCGCGCTATCTCATCTGCACCGGGAGACGCCTGCCCGCCGCGCTACTCTACGAGCTCGGTCTCGTGCACGAGGTCGTTGCCGCCGACGCCGTCGATGCCGCTATCGCTCGGTGGTTGGCTGTCGAGTCGGCGCCGCGACGCCCGTCCGCGGTGCCGAGTGACCTCGCGCGCATGGGTGAGTATCTGGCGCAGATCTCGGTCGTTGAGCTCGCAAGCGGCCGATTGACGCTGCCGGGCGGTGATGACATTCGTGATCTCGTGCAAAAGCTCCAGCGCCAGGCGCCCCTCGCCTTGGCAGAGGTTGAGCGTCTGACGGCGCTGGCGCTCGAGGTGCCCATCGAAGACGGGCTCGCCGCGGAGAGCGCGGGCATTCGTCACATCTTTGGTACGGCGGACGCGCTCGAAGGCATGCGGGCTCTGCTCGAAGGCCGACGAGCGAAGTTTACCGGACGATGAGGAAGGTCGGTTTGAGGATGATGTTGTACAGCAACCGCGCGGTCATGCTCGCGGTGGGCGCGGTGTGCGTCATGTGCGCGGCGCCGAGCACGCCACCGCCCGTGATCGTAGCGCCGGTGGACGTCGGGACTCCCACCGGTGATGCAGGGCAGGGCGCCATCGTTGTGCCCAAGGTCGTGCCGCCGCCGCGCATCGCGTTGGTGCTCGGTGGGGGAGGCGCGCGTGGCTTTGCGCACATTGGTGTCTTGCGGGTGCTCGAGCAGGAGAAGATCCCCATTGATCTCATTGTCGGCACGTCCGTCGGCAGTCTCATCGGCGCACTCTACGCGGCGCAACCCAATAGCTTCGAGCTCGAGTGGACGGCCTTTCGCATCGAGAAGCAGGACCTGTTCGACTTCTCTGTCTTTTCTGCCGCGACCGGGCCCGTCAAAGGCGAGGCCGTGCGCGAGTTCATGCGCCGCAATTGCACCAAGCAAAAGATCGAAGACTTCGCGGTGCCGTTTGTGGCCATCGCCACCGATCTCAATTCCGGGCGACGGCTCGAGATTGATCGCGGCAGCATCGTCGATGCCGTGCGTGCCTCGGTGTCGATCCCCGGGGTCTTCACTCCGGCGGTCATCAACGGGCGCACTTACGTCGACGGCGGTGTGGTCGCGAACCTCGCGGTCGACGTTGCCAAAAAGCGCGGCGCCGATATCATTGTCGCGGTCAACATCACTGAGGACGTCACGAACAACGACGTCACCGACGTCGTCAGCATCATCATGCAGTCCATCAACATCATGATGAGCGAGATGGCGGCGACGCAGCTACGCGATGCGGATGTCGTCATTGCACCGCCCATCGGTGGTGTCGGAACGTTGGACTTTTCGCAGAAGAAGCTGTGTGTGAAGGCCGGCATCGAGGCGACGCGGCGCGCGGTGCCGCAGATCCGCGGCGCGGTGCGCAAGTACTACGAGACCCGAGGCGGCGTCGATCCCGCCACACTGCCCGCAGCACGGGCCGCAGCGTTCTGATGTGTCGTGGCGTTCTGATGTTGACAAGCACCCACCCAACGGTGCTATAGCGGCGCGCTCGAAGGGAGTGTCCTCCAATGGCAGTGACTTTGCGAATGGCCCGACACGGCACGAAACGGCGGCCGTTTTATCACATCGTGGCAGCGGACTCGCGCGCCAAGCGCGACGGTCGTTTTGTCGAGCAGCTCGGTGTGTACAACCCGCTCGGCGAAACGCAGCTCGCGATCGACGAGGAGAAGGCCAAGAAATGGTTGGCCGTCGGCGCGACGACGTCGGCCACGGTGGCCAGCCTCCTCAAGCGCGCGGGCATTAAGTAGATCCCATGTCATCTGCACGAGAGCTCGTAGAATACATCGCCAAGGCGCTCGTCGATGAGCCCGAAGCGGTGCAAGTCGAAGAGATCACCGAGCGTGGGGTGCCGCTCGTCACGCTGCACGTGGCTCCGGACGACCGCGGTCGGGTGATTGGTAAGAGCGGTCGTACCGCGCACGCCATGCGCACACTGCTCGGCATCGCCACGGTATCGGGCGAGGCCCCGTCGCTCGAAATCATCGACTGACGCGTTTGTCCCCCGCCCGCGAATCAGAGGGGATCGCGTTCGGCAGCTTGCAGCGCGCCCACGGCGTGCATGGCGAAGTCCGCCTGCGCAACTACGACCCCACGACCGAGTGGCCGCGTGGCGCCCATGACGTGCAGCTCGCGTTCGGCGCGGGCGAAGTACGCGAGTATCGCGTTGAATCCGTACGCGGTCGCTCCTCGGCCCTGATCATCAAGCTGCAAGACATCGACAGTCGCGAAGACGCGCAGGCGCTGACGGGAGCCGAGCTCTCGATCCCGCGTGGCGCGCTGCCTCCACTCGCACCCGGGGAGTTCTACCTGTTCGAGCTCCAGGGTATGCAGGCCGAGGACATGACGGGTACAGATCTTGGCGTCGTCGTGAGTGTGCGACAACTCGGCGACCAGACGTTGGCGGAGATCGAGGGGCCCCTTGGCCGCTGTTTGCTGCCGCTCGTCAATGACAACGTCGCGCGGGTCGACCGCAGCCGTGCGGTGGTGGTCGTGCGCGGTACGGACGGCTTGTGGGGCGTCGAGTGAGCGGTGAGCGCTTCGCCGTCGAGGTGATCACGCTCGCGCCCGAGCTTTGGCCCGTGCTCTTGGGACCAGCGAGCGGCCTCGTCGGTCGCGCCTTTCACGAGGAGCGCGCCGTCCTGCGCGTGCGCGACGTACGCGACTACGGCAAGGGCGTGCATCACCAGGTGGATGATGCGCCGTTTGGCGGCGGTCCAGGCATGGTGCTGGGGGTCGAGCCGTTGCATCACGCCATCGTGGACGCCCGCTCGCGCACGCCGGGTCCGGTGATCTTGCTCACGCCCCGAGGCGAGCGGCTGCAACAGGCGCGTGTGCGCGGGCTCGCCAATGGTCCCGGGATGGTGCTTGTGTGTGGACGCTTTGAAGGCGTCGACGAGCGTGTGCGTCGCTATGTGGATCTGGAGCTTTCGGTCGGCGATTTCGTCCTGTCCGCAGGTGATCCAGCGGCATGGTGTCTCGTTGATGCGGTCGTGCGCAAGCTCCCCGGCGTTCTCGGCAACGCGGCGTCGCTGGAAGAAGAATCGTTCGAGGCGGGGGGCCTGGAGTACCCGCAGTACACGCGACCGGTGGTCTACGATGGCGCCGAGGTGCCACCCGTGCTGCTCTCCGGACACCATGCGAAGATCGCCGCCTGGCGGCGCGAGCAGGCGGCAGCGCTCACCGCCGCGCGTCGTCCCGATCTTGCCCCCGCGGCAGATGACGAGCGCTAGCGCTTGCATTTCTTCGCCTGGGTGTGCTAGTTGAGCCGCCTTTCGTAGTGTTGGAGGTGTGACATGGGTATCATCGAGAAGCTTGAGCAGGAGCAACTGCGCAACACCGCGAAGTTTCGCGCCGGCGATTCGGTGCGTGTGCACGTGCGCATCAAAGAAGGCGACAAAGAGCGCATTCAGGTTTTTGACGGCGTCGTCATCGCCATGCACAAACGCGCGGGCAGCCGCGCCTCGTTTACCGTGCGCAAGATCTCGTACGGTGTGGGCGTCGAGCGCGTCTTCCCGGTGAATTCGCCGACCGTCGAGAAGGTGGAAGTGCTCGCCAACAACGAGGTGCGTCGCGCGAAGCTGTACTACCTGCGTGAGCGTTCCGGCAAGGCTGCGCGCCTGCGTGAGCGCGATACCGGCCATCGTCGCCTGGCGCAAGTGAGCGTCGAGACCACCGAGCCGACCACGACCGACGAAACCGCAACCGCCTAGTTGCGGTTCTGCGAGCGGAGCCGCTCCGCCGTGCGCCTGCAAGAGCTTGGCCTACAAGGAATCGCCGATCTCGTCGGAGCTGCACAGGCGCGTCTGAATCCGGGCTACAACGCGTTGCTCGCACCACGCGAGCGAATTTCTGGCATTGTTGCGGCGCTCGATGAGCTGCTGTTTGCGGAGGGTTATCGACCCGAGGCGCGAGCGCTGGTGGCCCCCGGGGCGAGCGCATCGCGCGTCGCCGCGACACTCGAAACCACCGACGGGACGACGTTTCGGCTAATGCGTGACATTGTCGGCGGTGCAGTCAAGCTCTCATCGCACGATGTGACGAAGAACCAGCTCGTGCCGGTGTCGAGCGTCGCCGCCGAGGTCGCGCAGTTTCTGCGCGGCAGAATCGGCCTGCCAAGCCGCCGCGCCTTTGCGGGCGCGTTTTTACTACGCGCGACGGATCTGCCCTCCGCGTGGGGTGCGACACCCGCGACGTCTGTGGCAACGACATCGTCTGCCCGAGCGCCGGATGCGGGCACACTGCGGTTGCGTCTCGTCGAGCTAGACAAGCAGCTCGCGACGACGGAGGGCAGTCAACAGCTCGAGTGGGAGCTCGATGGGTTACAAAAGCGCCGCTTCGAGATTGACGACGAGCTCCGCAAGCTGCGCGTCGATGACAGCGTTGTGACACAGGCGCGCGCCGCACTGGATGGCTTTGCCTACCTCGAGGCGCTCGGTGGTGAGGCGTTGCTCGGACGCTACGAGGCCTACCGCGAGCTTGTCACGCGGCGCGATGCGGATCTCAAACGCTGGGAAGAGGAGCGAGAAGAGATGACGCGTGCCAGCCGCGCAGCAAAGCCGCAGCCCGTGCACCGTGACTGGCGCGTGGTGGGTGGGCTTGCCCTTGGCACGGTCGCGGTGGTGGTCGGTGCGGCCATTGGTGGTCTCGCTCGCTACGTGGCGCTGCTCGACATCCCAGCGTTCGGGGTGGCCGTCTGGGCGCTGTGGCAGCACATCGACGAGCGCGAGCTCGTGGCCCAGGGCCGACGGCGTCTGACACGCTCCGATGAGCGACGTGCGAAGGTCGCCATACGCGATGTCGAAGAAATAGCGGCCGTAGAAAAGTTGCTCGAGCAGAGCAATCTGCGTGACGGCGACGAAATCCGCGACGCGCTGGCGCAGCGAGCACAGGCTCAGGCGGCGCTCGACAGTGCGCGCGGGGCGAAGAAGCAGGCGTCCGAGAACCCACGTCTGGCCGCCTTGGCGGCCGAGAAGCGCATCCTCGATCGTAAGATCGCCGCCGTCGAAGAGAGGCTCACGGTGGGGGCCGTCGATGCCGGGGAGATAGCGGCGCTGCGTGACGAGGCGAAACGACTGCGGGCGCAGCTCGATCCCGCGACCCCCGCATCGGTGGCGACGCCAGCCGTGGCGACGTCGGATCCCTTGCGACGGGGAGTGCAACAGTGGCTCGTGGCCGTGCAAGACCTTTCTCTGACGGACGTGGGCGAGCTACTCACGCCGCTCGGTGAGCACGCCTCGAGACTTGTGGCGGCTCTGACCGGGGGGCGCCTGCAAGCTGTCCGCCTCGTGCGTGATGGCACCGTGGAGGTCGTGTCGCAACAGGGTGAGGCGCGCGCTTGGTCGTCGCTTGCCCCCGGTGCGCGCGATGTGGTCTTTCTCGCCTTGCGGGGGGGGCTCGTCGCGGCTATCGAGCCAGCGCGACGCATGCCGTTCGTGCTCGATGTACCGAGTGATTTGGTGTGGGGCGGGGCGCCGGTCCTGCACACGTTCGTTAAGACGGTGGCCGAGCTAACGCAAGTCGTCCATCTCGTCGCGCGGGCCGCGGAAGCACCGCTCGCAGCGCAACCCTTTGGCCCGGAGCAGTGACAGACATGGCGCGCCACAGCAAACTTTCGCAAGAGCCTATCGCCGACGATGACCACCGCGCATTCGGGGCGCTCGGGGAGAAGATCGCCGCGACCCATCTCGGCAAGCTCGGCTATCGCATCGTCACCACCAACCATCGATGCGACCGCGGCGAGATCGACATCATCGCGTGGGACGGCCAGGTGCTGTGTTTCGTAGAAGTGCGCGCGCGCCGCAGCGACCGCTTTGGTCACCCGCTCGAGACGATCTCGGCGAAAAAGCGGCAGCGGATCGTGGCCGCCGCCCGTGACTACCTAGCGACGTGGCGCGGGGCTTGGCCGCAGATGCGCTTTGACGTCGTCGGCATCGTGGATGGCGATCCGCCGCAAATCGAGCTCGTGCGTGCGGCGTTCGAGGTGACGGGCACGTGAGCGGTACGCTGTATGTCGTCGCCACGCCGATCGGAAATCTCGAGGACATGACGCCGCGGGCCGCGCGCGTGTTGCGCGAGGTCGACGTGGTCTACGCTGAGGACACGCGCCACAGTCGTCCGCTTCTCGCGCACATCGGAGTCGCCAAGACGCTCGTAAGCCTGCACGAGCACAACGAGCGCGAGCGCGTCGCGCAGGTGCAAGCAGATCTCGGTGCGGGCAAGAACGTGGCGCTGCTGTGCGATGCGGGCACGCCGGCAGTGAGCGATCCGGGGGCCGTGCTCGTCGCGGCGGTGGCGCAGGCGGGCTTTCGTGTCGTGCCGATTGCCGGCGCATCGGCGCTTGCCGCGGCGCTGTCGGTGGCGGGATTTGCCGCGACGGACGCGGGCGTCTTGTTTCTCGGATTTCTGCCCGTCAAGGGCACCTCGCGTCGAGCGGCGCTTGATCGGGTGGCCGGCCATGCGGGCATCGTCGTGCTCTACGAGGCACCCCATCGCATTGCGCGCACCTTGGCGGATCTGGCCGATGGCGCGCCGACGCGCGAGGCGTGCCTCGGACGCGAGCTGACCAAGGTGCACGAAGAGCTGCTGCGCGGCACGCTCGCCGAGCTTGCGCGTACGGCGGACGACGCGGCGATGCGCGGCGAGATGACGCTCGTCTTGGGTCCCTTGCCCGAAGTGCGCGAGACGACGTCGGCGCCCGAGATCGCGGCGGCGGTGCGCAAGTGTCTCGACGCGGGTCTGAGCGCCCGCGATGCGGCGACGGCGGTGTCGACGCTGCTCCCCGGCGTGCCACGCCGTGACGCCTACCAGATCGCGTCGTCGCTCAGGCCCAACGATTGACAGCTCCCCGGGGGCACCCTATGAGCCAGGCACGGCGATGCTGCCGGTCGAGGAGCAGACGATGAGTCAGCGCGAGCTCGTGCAGGTGGCGGTGGACAAGGGCGTCGCCGAGATCACGATCAGTCGTCCCAAGGCGCTCAATGCGCTCAACGGCCAGGTGCTCGACGAGCTCGAGCAGGCGCTTGCCGAGGTGGCGGCAAACGACGCTGTGGCCTGCCTCATCATCACGGGCGAGTGCGACCGCGCGTTCGTGGCTGGCGCCGACATC
>CAYHNK010000138.1:0-11640 GCA_964357695.1 uncultured Bdellovibrionales bacterium
CTATGGTCTTGTCGCCAAGGTGCTCGTCTGGCCCACAGTAGGCCTACTCATGAGCTGGCACATGCCCCTGCCGTACTGGATCACGGCGCTCTTTGCCGCCATCGCGCTGCTCGTCGCGGAGCGCTTGCCCGAAGTACGACCGACCCGCATCGGCCCCACGGGCGAGACCACAGCGCGTCTGTCGTCGTGGCGTCGGGCGTGGCAGGGCTTTGCCAACCAGGTCCGCACCGTCCGCGCAGTCACCCGTGCGAGCCCCGTGCTGCTCTTGCTCATGTTGCAGGGCATCGGCATCTTCGTGCTCGAGCGCATTTGCCAGGTGAGCCTCTTTCAGCCCATCCTCGAGAGCAAGGGCTTTCTCGCGGTGTCGTACGGCTGGGTGCTGAGCGTCAACACCATCTTCGAGGCCTGGGGCTCGGCGCGCTCCAACTGGCTGCGGCGCTGGATGAGTGATTTGAGCGCCGTGCTCGTGCTCACGGTGGTCATGGGCACGAGCCTGTCGCTCATCGCTCTCACCGGCAAGGTGGGTGCGGTCGTCGGCCTGACGACGTTTGCGTGGGCGTCGGGGCTCGCTTTCCCCATTCGCCGCCAGGTGATGAACGAGGCCATCTCGGATTCGCGCTATCGCGCCACGCTGCTCTCGTTCGAATCGATTCTCGACCGCGCCGGCAGCGCCGCTGTTGCCGCGGTCCTCGGCGGTTTCGTTGCTCGGGGACAGACCGACATGTTTCTGTTGCTGTCCGCCGGCGTCACGGTCGTCGTCGGCGTGGTACTGTATGTCGTCATCCGCCGACGTAGCGCGGACGGCGTCGCCCCGAGCGTTGCATCCGCGCGCGTCACACGTTAGAGGTTTGCGCCAAAACCCTAGGGGAATGCCATGCTAGCGCTGCTCACATCGCCCGAAGCTTGGATCAGTCTCGCCACGCTCACCGCGCTCGAGATCGTCCTCGGCATCGACAACATCGTCTTCATCACGATTCTCACGAGCCGCCTGCCACCCGCGCAGCAACACCGGGCGCGCCGTCTGGGGCTCGGCTTTGCGCTGGTAACACGCATCGCTCTGCTCGCCACGCTCTCGTGGTTGATGCGCCTGACGCGCCCACTGTTCACCGTCCTCGAGCACGGTATGTCGGGGCGCGACCTCATCCTTCTTGGCGGCGGTCTGTTTCTCATCGCCAAGTCGACGATGGAAATGTATGAGAAGCTCGAGCTCGATCCCGGCGACGCGCATCCGCCACGCGGCGCCAAGACCTTGTGGCTGCTCCTCATCGAGATCATGGTGCTCGATATCGTCTTCTCGCTCGACTCGGTCATCACCGCCGTCGGCATGGTGCAGCACCTGCCGATCATGATCCTCGCCATGATCATCGCCGTGGTGGTGATGATGGTCTTTGCCGGACCCGTCGGGGATTTTGTCGAGCGACACCCGAGCATGAAGGTGCTGGCACTCAGCTTTCTCTTGCTCATCGGCGTGCTGCTCGTCGCCGAGTCGTTGGGCCATCCCATCGCCAAGGGCTACGTCTACTTCGCCATGGCATTCTCACTAGCGGTGGAGCTTCTCAACATGCGCGTGCAGCAGAAGCGCCGGCGCGACCCGGTCGAGCTGCACGACAAGTACGCCGCGCCCACACCGGCGGCACTCGAGGAGGCATCATGAAGGGCCGAGTCAAATGGGTCGAGGCGATGACCTTTGTCGCCGAATCCGAGAGCGGTCACGCGCTCGTTATGGACGGCAGCCCCGAGGTCGGCGGCCGCAATCTCGGCATGCGCCCGATGGAGATGGTGCTGCTCGGCATGGCGGGATGCACGGCCTTCGATGTCGTCACCATTCTCAAGCGCGGTCGCCACGCGGTCACCGATTGCAGCATCGAGGTCACCGCCGAGCGCGCCGAGGAGCACCCCAAGGTGTTCACGCGCATCCACGTGCAATACACGGTCAGCGGACGGGGACTCGCCGAAGCCGCGGTCGCTCGCGCTGTCAAGCTGTCGGCGGAGACCTACTGCTCGGCGTCGGCCATGCTCGGCAAGACCGCCACCATCACCCACAGCCACGAGATTGTCGCGGCGGAGTAACCCTGATGCAACTGTGTCGTACAGAGTATCGCGGCGTGCAGCACTGGGCCGTCATCGAGGAGGACGATACCCTCACCCTGCTGCATGAGCCGCCCTTTGCCGGCCTCAAGCGCGCAGCGCGCGGCGTGCCGGTCGAGTCGACGCGATTTCTCGCCCCCGCGACGCCGAGCAAGATTGTCTGCATCGGCCTCAACTACCGCCAGCACGCCGAGGAAATGGGGAAATCGATCCCCGAGGAGCCGCGCATCTTTCTCAAAGCGCCTTCCTCACTGCTCGACCCCGCGGGCGTCGTGCTCTTGCCCGACGACTCACACGAGGTTGAGCACGAGGGCGAGCTCGCGGTGATCATTGGCCGCACAGCGACCCGCGTGTCCGAGCGCGACGCGCTCGACTGCGTGCTCGGATACACGTGTTTGAACGACGTCACGGCACGCGACGTCCAGCGCCGCGAGAAGATCTACGGACGCGCCAAGGGCTACGATACCTTTTGCCCCATGGGGCCGTGGATCGAGACCGAAGTCGAGGACCCGCAGGATCTGGCCATCGAGGTACGCGTGGGTCGCAGCGTGCGTCAGAAGGGCTCGACGAGCGACATGATCTTCCCCGTGGCGGCGCTCATCTCATTTGTCTCGCGCGTCATGACGCTGCTTCCAGGTGATGTCTTGTCGACCGGCACGCCCGCTGGCGTCGGTCCGCTCGTCGCCGGGGATCGCGTCGAGGTCGAGATCTCGACCATCGGAACGTTGCAGCATCGCGTCGCGCGCCTCGCGTAGTCGCAGCATACCAGTATCGCCGAACCAGAGGTCATTGGGCGGATCTGAAAACTGCGCAACAAACTCCAGCGGCTTGGCGCACTTTGGGCAAAGACCTGCGTCTTGCGGGCTTTGAATCCACGTCGGAGTCCCACCGAAGCTGCACGGGCCTTCCCCTTCACCCTTCACCACCGGTTCGGTCGCGCCCTACGCGCCTGCCAGGCTTGGTACTCGTCGGGTGGGTGGGGGAAGAGGGAAGTTGGGGTGATGCGCTGGTGGTGTCGGTAGCTCCGGGTGATCTTTGCCTCGCACGCGCCGGGCGCACCGCGGGGGATCTGCTCAACCTGCTCGCTCCGCAGGTCAGTGCCGCGCGGGCCGCGTCGCCGTGCCCGCGTCCAACGCGAGCCACCAAGGCCCACAGCCTCGACGTTGGGCTGCGCGGGTTTGCGCGGACCCCCCCGGTGCGCGCGGCGATGGAGGCGTGGGCGTGGCTCGTTTGCGTGGCGCGTGCGTCGACGTGGTTCACGGCCTCGCCCCCCGTTGGCGTCGCAGCTCCTTCCCCGCAGCCGTCAGGCGATAGCGCTGCCTGCGGCTGTTCGGCTTGTCGGGTTGGGTCATCTCGATGAGCCCGGCCGCGAGTGAGGGGAGCAGGTAGGCCTTACGGAAATGCTCTCGGTGGGTCAGGCCGACGGCCTTCTGCAGCTCGCTCCGCGTGACCTCACCGTCGAGGTGCTCGACGAGCGTCGCGACTTGGCCTGTAACTTGGCCTGTCGGACCGGCCAAGTCACCATGCAAGTCGGTGGCCGCCACCAGTGCCGCCGGGTTGATCGGGAGGACCGACGCTGTCACCACAGAAAAATCACCCGCGCCGCGTGCGGGGCGTTCGAAGGCCGAGGCGAGCGGGTCGAGTCCCCCGTGGCGCCGGGGACGGGGGAGTTGTGACGGCGCGATACGCCTGGGCAGGGTGGGTCGGCTGGTCGGGATAGCGCAGCTCCAGGCTGCCGTTTTCGACGAGCCGTGAGACGTAGTGAACCCGGATCGTGTCGTAGGTCCTCCCCGTCAGCCGGGCAAGGTCGGGCAAGGTCAGGAAGCGCCCCGTGCACAGGGCAAGGAGCACCCTTTCGACCTCTGCGGGCTTGGCTCGCTTTCGGCTCCGTAGATCGGCAGCCATGGCTTCCAGCTCAGAGCTCAGCGGCATCGTGAGCCCGTTGTGTTCGGAGCTCGCTCCCGTATGTTCGGAGCTCGGCTCGTTATGTTCGGAGCTGGTATCCCTATGTTCGGAGCTAGCCTCTGGTCTCGAATTCCCACCCTTCAGCCCCGGCAGCGGCAGCGCGAAGCTGACCGGCGTTGCCTCGGCCGCGGGCCGCTCTCCTGGCAGGAAGTAGAACGTCCGCTTGTGGGCGCCAGCAGACTCCAGCAATCCCCGCTGAACCAGCGACGACAGGGCCACGGTCACGTCCCGGGGGTGGGCGTCGGTCATCGATCGCAGCCGTGCGTGGGTGACCGACCGTTCGACGGCGGCGGCCACGAGAGCGAGCTTCTGGACCTCTGATGCCTGGTCAAAGGCGGCGCCGAATCGCTGCTCCAGGGCCTGGACAACCTCGGCGGGCAGCAGGCTCGCCATGCGCAGGGTGAAGATGGTCTGCTCGTAGGGCTCGACCTGCTCGACCATCTCGGGCGAGCGCCAGTGCTGGGTGCGCCAGGCCGACTGGATTTTCGGGATGCCCGAGCCGGCCTGCTCGCCGAGGCCCACGTAGCGGAACAGGTCCTGGAGCCGCCGGTTGCGACAGTCGCTGACGCCGCCGTGCAGGGCGGTCTCGACCGGCATGCGCATGGCGCCGGGGTTGCGAAAGGCGAAGAGGTCGGAGCGTTTGACCACGAGCACCGAGACGCGGCCGGTGTAGTCGGCATGGATGAGGGTGTTGACGAGGGCCTCGCGCAGGGCCTCGTGGATCGGAGTCTCGTCGATGCGGGTGTCGCCGCGGAGCTGGAACGGCACGCGCAGGTCGCGAAAGAGCCGCTGGATCACGAGCTGGTAGAAGTCGAAGAGGTTCCCCGACCAGGTGCCGTCCGTGGTCAGCCGGTCGACCCACCGGCGGTCGGCGCGGGTGTCGGCGCGTTCCTGGAAGTCGAGCATGAAGTTGGGGAAGGCGTCCTTGAGCGGGACGAGCCTGCCAAACATCAACAGGCCCGCCGAGGTCAGGCCCTCGATGCCGGCCTCCCGGTCGCTACCGAAGGCGCCGATGGAGCGCAGGAACTCTTTCTCGTCGAGGCTGTTCCAAGGATGGTCGGGGCTGCGCGTCTGGTAGCGCTGGCGGTACTTGGCGATGGTATTCGAGTCCAGGTCGCCGACGCCGAAGCCGCCCAGGACGCGGGCATCGCGGGTGTCCTCGACCTGCTCGGCGATCATTCGCCGCACGACCTCTTCGGGGCAGCGGTAGTCGCCGTCGTTGTTGCGGCGGAACGAGCCGGTGAGCGGGTTCTGGCCGACGTAGACCGGCCGCTGGCGGCGAGAGGCCCGCGGCACCGTCACGCGAACGACCGCTTTCCCCTCCACGTCCAACGTCTCGACGTCTTGCTCGCGCAGCAAGTTGGCGTTTACGCGCTGCGGGTTGTTGAGCCCGTCCCAGAGGGCGCGGACCACCTTCGTCGGCTCGGTGATCCCCTTGGCGACGAGCGTGCCGTCGGGACGCTCCTCGACGCCGAGGAGCACGATCCCGCCGTCGGTGTTGGCGAAGGCCGAGTAGGTCTCGAAGAAAGACGAGGGCAGCTCACCGCGACCGTCTCGTCCAGCGGCGAGCTTCGCCTCGAGGTCGTGCCCCTCGACGAGCTGTTCGAGATCCGCTGGGGTCGTGGATGTCATCTGGGCCTCCCGGTCACCGCGTCGATGCAGCTGCCTTGAGCTTCGGGAAACGTCAGCATCTTCAGCGCCTTGCGCGTCGCTGCCGTCGGGCGGGTCCTATGCCAGGGGGCTGGTGGAGCCACCGGGAATCGAAGCCCGCTTGCCACTCTCCACTTTTCTTTGAATATCAACAATCTCTGGCGAGTAGCAACGACGCGATGTCGATCCGCGTTGATCGGCGCTGGTGTTGAGGCGGCGAAGTCAGGGACCTCCGTGGAATTCCGACCGTCGAATTCGCACGTTGGGAACGCTACCGCCAAGCGAAGATCCTCCATCATCAAGGCGCCGTTTCCGATGTCAGGAGTTCGCGAGGTCATCGGTGACCGCGCGTATTCCCCTTCCGGCTCGCTGCAAACGGAGCGACATGTGGCAGGAATGCCCCCGCTTGCCGGTGGGCAACAAATTCAGCAAATCGGTATTCGCTGCACCCGCGCGTGCCGTGATCGATAACAAAGACTATGCCCTCGCCTGCTGCGATCCTGTCCGGCCACACCCCGTCGCTCAGTTGGATGCAGCCCTCAAACTCGCCGAACAGAAGGCCATAGAAGGACAGCGGATTGGCATTCAGGACCATAAGAACGTGGCGATTCGCACCTACGAACATCACGTCCTTCATGCTCGAACGCATGCTCGGCCAAACTTGGCCGTGTATCGGATGCCTTGCGAGACTATTGAGATTGCGCTCGCCAAGGGCCAGCCGAAGTTGATCCGCCATGCGCGTCATGCTCCAGCTGTACCCGAGCGTCTTGTGCCCAACTCCAACCGCCATTTTGATGAAGCAGGGCACGAGATCGAACACGTTCATCGACAGAACTGCCTGCATCTCCGGAGCCGCAACGTGTACGGTCTTCCCTTGGGCAATCTGGACGTCCTTGTCTAGCAGCTTGAGGCCTTTCTTCTGTGCCTTCTTTTCGATGTTCCGCATGATTGTCGGCAGGTCGCGGGGATCGCATGTGACCTCGATCTTCCGGCCGTCCCAGTCACTCTTCACATCTGGCCGCAGTTCGAGAGAGAGTTTCCCATCGGCCGCAATGCTATATGTTGCTGGAACGGCTTTGCCGTTGAGTTCGACCGTTCCGACGAACACGACCGGAGGGATGTTCCCCTTTTGTGACTTGATTTTGTAGTTCCACCGGTAGCCAGCAACCAGCCAATTGCCCATGAGTAGGCCATCAACGAACGAGCCGACGTCATTGTTGGGCTTCGTGGCGACGTCGTTGATCACAAGACCGTCCGAGCCTCCAATCCCGTACGGCACGATGTGCTCAGTTGATCTTTCGGATTCCGGCCACTTCTTGCCGCTGTATACGCAGAAGAACTCAGCCATTTCCTCTTCCTCCATCCGTCGCGCACCAACAGCGGGGTTGCCGCCGAAGGCACGGCCTGTTGCTGCAGCGCCTTCGCGCTCGGCGCTTGCCGCAACGCCCTGTCATGATCTTTGGCGCCTTGCGCGGATACGTGTCGCCCAATTCTCAAGCTTGTCGATATCTTGTCTGATTTCATTCGGTGTCGGCGTTGGCGCGTTGACCGCCGCTGGCTGGTCATGGCCCGGGAGCTGCGCCGAACACTTGGTCATGGCCGCATCCAGCTCGGCGTAGTCCTGGGCCTCGTTGTTGGCTACATACCGAAGGCGTTGGGTCTGCACCTTCTTGCTGAACCGCTCCACGACCCCGGCGAGCAGAATCTCTTCTGACGCGCGTTCCCATGCTTCCCGCAGGCGCCCGTAGATGTGCTGTGCGTGGATTTCATACTCAACGGTCTGTCCGTTACGGTGTAGCTTTTCGGCGGCCTGAAGATCGGCTCGTAGCGCTCCTATTCGATCACTGGTCTTCTGCCCCACCCACGGCAATCCGGACGACACAACCCCTGGCTGTTGTTGGCGCCGAAAGACGTGCTGGTCCTGGTAACAAGCGCCAAGCTCCTTTGCCGCTGCTCGAAGTGCGTCAACGAATACCAGGTCATGCGTGAACACGATGACCTGGCGATCTCGCGCCTCATCGGCCAGCCGCCGCGCAATACGTTCCCGCCAGATATGGTCCAGCGAGCAGACAGGGTCATCGAAGA
Source organism: uncultured Bdellovibrionales bacterium (assembly GCA_964357695.1). Classification (GTDB taxonomy): domain Bacteria; phylum Myxococcota; class XYA12-FULL-58-9; order XYA12-FULL-58-9; family CAYHNK01; genus CAYHNK01. The sequence continues at coordinate 7,789 of CAYHNK010000138.1, forward strand.
TGATTCCGGACTTGCCGGTAGAACTGCGGACCTCGGCCAGAAACGCTGCCAGCGCGAGGCATCGGGACTCACCTTCACTGACGACCTTTTGAAGGTCGGCTCTTGTCTGAAACTTGAAAGCGATTCGGTGATACAGGGTGGCGCGCTCGCCACCGATGGGCTTGAGCTCGAGCTCCAGGTTGTCGAAATTGAGTCGCCGCAGTTCATCGGCAAAGGAATCAGCAAGGGCCTGGCTGACATGCTTCTTGGTAAGCTCAGTGCTCTTGCGAGTTATCCCATTCGTCTGCGTGTCCTTGATAGCTGCCTCGAACGTCTGAATCTTTCGGAGCCGCTCGACCTCGGAGAGGATGGCAGTCCGGAGGGCGCGAAGACGAACTCTTGAATCAAGTTCCCGAAGCCGTGCGGTCTTCCTGGCCTGCTCGGCAGGGTCTTGGGTGACCTCGATGTCCGCGGCCTCCTGCTCCAATCGCGAAATGACGCTATTAAGTTGAGTCGCCGGGAAAACATCGGCAAAAGCGGCGGCCGAACCGTCAGGACCGGCGATGTCCGCGACCACGGTTTGAATGTGCACTCGGAGAGCGTCAAAAAAGGCATTCACGGCCGCGCCCGCGGTTGCGTCGACGACCGACAACTCCTGTCGGATCGCGGCTTCGTTGTCGGAAGCGCTTGCTTCCGTCAGACGTTGCGTTGCCGCGGCCAGGGTTGCTCGGCCGCGATCTACCGTCTTCTGTGATTCGTCGCTCAGCGAACCTGCAAAAGCCTCAAGACGGTGCCGAGCCTCATCGGTAAGCGGCTGCTGGCAGAGCACACAGTGGGCGTTGGGATCGACGTTTGGACACGCGGCGTCGGTGTAGGCATGTTTCTTTGAATACTGGCAGGCGGCGTCCCACATCTCACGCCACGCGTCGCCGCCGAAGTCGCGCAGAATCGCAAATTCGGAGGCCTTGGCGCGCACCGCGGTGAGAACTGCGTTTGCCTTCGACACCTCGGCAAGGGTGGCATTCAGTCGCGACGTCGTGTCGGAAGAAACCAGCGCAGCTGACCGTTGTGCTTCAATCGCCAGCTTCCGAAACCGCTGCGCTTTGAGCCTCAACTCCTTGGCGCGAATCGCTGGGTTGTCCTGCATCGCGGCGAGGAGCGTTCGCAATCTCCGGACCTCAGCATCTTCCTCGGCGGTGAGGACTCCAGCGGCATCAATCGTCTCGGCAGACGTCAGCGACGTAACCCGAGAGAGAAACGTCGACGCGGTGGTTTCAGCGCCTAGGTCCGGCCATGTGGGCGAATCACACTGGAGTTGGTCCCGCTCACGTTTGAGAATCTCGCCGACGCGCTCGGCGGCCTTGGCGAGCTTATCAAGAAGGTCGAGGCCAAAAGGTCGGTATGCAACATCCGTTTTCTCGCCAATGTAGACGGCCGCGGCCGACGAATCGAAGACACTTATGGCAGCAAGAGACGGATCGGACGATTGCCCATCCACCCAGACACATTCGCGCGGCTGACCATCAACGGCGATAGCCACCTCAGCAGTGGGCGCGCCCGCTGGCGCCTGGCTCATAACGTTGGGTAGCACGGGATCGCCCGCACCGCGGGCGCGACAAGCGCGCTTCAGAATCCGCGCGTAGCCAGACTTGCCAGCAGCATTGTCGCCGTAGACAACGGTCAGCCCGGAATCTCCGAAAAGGAGTTTTGCTCCAACGGGTAGGGCGTTGACGTTCCCCACGTGCTCAACGGATCGAAGGGAGACGGTCTGCGGCGATCCGCCAGTGCTGAGATGCCCTTCAGAAAGCGGCTGTGCAATAGCGGCATTCGTGTCGGCGAGGCCGTGCCGTTGTTTGCACAGAACCGCAAGCTCGTTGGCGTCGGCTTCCTGGAGGGTGCCGCACGTCACGAATCGCCGGAGTGCGTCGCGCTGCCAGTCGGGCTGTTCTTGGGACCAGGCGAGAATTTCTTGTACCACGGTCATGGCGGCACCTGCACAGAGCCGGGCCCATTCAGAGAGCCTCCGACCTCCGCCGATCCGGATACGTCTTCGTTCATTACAGCTACCGCTTCCGGCCACTCTCGCTCGATATGCACCGCCGCGCGCGCCACAATCTCGATGGCCCATCGCGCCTGCTCTGCTGCAACTGGTTTGGGTTTGTCTTCGTCGGGGCTACCGTAGTCGGTAGTCGTCTCGGTCGCGGCTTGATGCACGAGCTGTCGCAGGCGAACGTGGGCGGCGGGAGAGATCCCAAGCACCTGCGCGGCGCCTACAGCCACGCCGATCCGCGTGGACTCGTTGCGCCCATCACCACAGTCGGCCTCGTACTTGAGGTCACGCCAGCGCGGGACATTGCCGAAGACCCACATCTCCTCGGGTATGGCCGCCCAGCCGACCACCTCTTGGGCGAGGCCGAAAAGGCGCTCATAGGCAACGTTGGCGTGCGCAGCCGCGGCGTTGGCGTCGTCGGCAACCACAGCCAACGCCTGCCTCAGCGGCCCGGCCAGCCAGGGGCTCTTAACCTCCGGCACAGTCGAGAATAGGTCGAAATCCGCATCGCAGACCGCAAAAAGTCGGCGCAGCGCATCGAGGAGAGCGTGCCGGGTTTCGTTGCGACTTTGCGGATCTGGCGGGATGCCCTGATGCTGCGCTCTGTTGCGTACCTCGTGAATCTGAATGATGTGCTCGGGGGAGATCTCCGGGAAGAGACGCGCCAGGGCCCTGAAGTTGTCGCTTGTCCGCTCTCGGCGAGAGAAGTCTGCCGCAACGCCGAGGGCCTGTTCGACGGCAAGATCGAGGAGGACCAGGCCTTGAATGGCGTCGCTGTTGTCGGCGCTGGAGTCCAGCAATCGGGTGCCGTGCTCAGCAATGTCAACGACGAGGCGCAACCGATTCCGCGCGCCGAGGTCCCGCTGTCGGAAGGGAAACCGCTTGTCTGATTCCTCGTGTGTCATAGCTTGCTCGCCGAGGGCGCCAACACACCGTCGATTTCGAACAGCGTTGGGCCCCGGCCCTTGGCCTGCTTTACGGTATCGCGGAGATTCTTCATCTTCTTGTCCGAGGCACCGACGTCGATGACCAAGTATATGGCTCGCTGTGTCTCTTCGGATCGTTGGTACTGCGGGGTTTGCTTCGTAAACCCGTCGACGAGCTTGGTGTTAGTGGACAGTTTGACCTCGACCAGGACCCGCAGGTCGTAGCCACGGCTGAACTTGAAGTCCACAGGCCCCCGACCAGCATTTGCCTCTGGTGAGATGTCGAGATTGTTCGTTTTGCAGTAGGAATCTGCAATCGCGTAGAAGAGAAGCTGTGTGTGTCGTTCGTGCCGTGGGCGTTTGTTGTCCTCGCGGTAAAGACTCTTGGCCAATCCTTTGTCCTCAACGAGCTTCTTGAACTGAGAACAGATCTCGACGACAACGGCCTCAATGTCAGCGATAGTCGGTCGCGCTTGCAGTGCGAGAGGTAGCGGATATTTCGCTGCGTATTTTTCAGCCGCGCGGTGCCAAACAATCTCGCCCTCGGGGTCGGCAGCAAAATTGTATGGTCTCGGTGGGCCAGAACGATACGAAGCCAACAACTCCTTGAGGGCAGCCGGATTCGACAAAAGAGCCTGCCGCAATTCCGCCTTGTTCATGCGCCGCGTTTCGCGCCATGTCCTGCCTACAAGGGCATTCACCTCCTGACGAATACGCTCATTCTCGGAAACGACAGTCGATATACTTTCCCAGTCGTGGGCGACGGGTAGAGGGTGAAGGACTTTCTGTGGGACCAAGATAATACGTGTCTTGTTGAACGGATTCTTTGGAAGACTCTTTTCAGTCGTCGCGTTTGGGCCTATCACGCCGAGCTCCCGAAACACCCGTAGGGAGAAA